>NZ_JBICYT010000052.1:0-44562 GCF_043201215.1 Streptomyces sp. NPDC048331
CCGCCCCACCCGAAGCCACCCCCAGCCCCGCCGGCGTTTGAGGCGCGACCACCGGACCGCACCCGGGAACGGCACCCGCACCGCCCGGCCAGGGCAAGGGCGCGGCCCGGAAGCGGGATCAGCCGCCCAGCTGCGACGCGCTCGGGACCTTGTCCGTCACCGTCGCACCCGCGCTCTGACCGGCTTCCTTCACGCTGTTGATGACACTGTCGAACGCATCGATGTCACCGTCACCCGCCTGCCCCTTGCGCAGCTTCCCGCCGAGCCCCTTCAGCGACTCGATGCCCGCCGCCAGCGGGGCCACCGCCTTCGCCAGCAGCGGGTCGCCCTTGGCGTTCTGGGTCGCCGCCTTGAGCCGGTTGTACGCGAACGCGCCCGCCAGGCCCGCCTTGATCAGGGCGAACGTACGGCCCTTGGCGCCCTTCTTGAACTTGCCCGCGCGGTACGGCTTGACGATCCACTGGTACGTCGCGCCCGCCGCGAGGCTCGCGTTGGCGACGAACCGCGTCTTGGCGAACTTCTGCTTCTCCGCGGACGTGCTGGGCGACGGTGTCGCGGCGGCCAGTTCGTCGGCCTCGGCGGCGACGGGCTCCGCCGCCGCGAGGGCGGCCAGCTCACCCATCGACGCGGCGGACAGCTCCTCGCGCGGGCCGTTGCCGCCACTGCCGCATGCGGTGGCGCCGACCATCAGCGCGGTGGACAGCACCACGGCGGTGACGGCGCGGCGGAATCGGACGGTCGTGGGTACGGACACGGTTTCCTCCGGAGACTGAGGCGTCCTCCGCAGCCTCACCCCGGTCCCGCCACCCCGCCACCGGGGGAACCCGTTCGGGTTTACGACACGCCAAGGCGGCAACACGGGCCGTATGAGCACTCACACACGAGTACGCACCCGAGGAAGCAGTCAGGCAGGCCGTGCCGTCGCGCTGGTGGCGGACGTGCTCGCCTTCATCATCGGACTGTGGATCCTGCTCTACCTGCTGGAGGCCAACCAGGGCAACGCCCTGGTCGACCTCGTCCACGACGTCGCATCCTGGCTCGCGGCCTGGTCCTACGACCTGTTCACCTTCAGCCGCGAATGGGTCCAGGTCGTCATCGGCTACGGCATCGCCGCCGTCGCCTATCTCCTCATCGGCCACGCCGTCGCCGGTTGGCTGTACCGCCGCTGACGGGTCAGCCGCAGCAGTCCGGTTCCAGCCCGGCCGGGAGCGTGGTCCCACCGAACACCTCGGTCGTGGCCTCGTCCCCACCGAGCGCGGCGACGGCGAGCAACAGGGACCCGGCCGTCCAGGTGGTCTGCTCCACCGGCCAGACGGCCTCGTCCTGGAACACGTACCCCGTCCAGTACATGCCGTTGTCCGCGCGCAGGTGGGTGATCGACCGCAGGATCTCCAGCGCCCGGTCCGACTCCCCCGTCGCCCAAAGCGCCAGCGCCAGCTCGCAGGACTCGCCGCCCGTCACCCACGGATTGGGCAGCACGCAGCGCACGCCCAGGTCCGGGACCACGAACTCTTCCCAGCGCTCGTCGATGCGCGCCCTGGCCTCCGAGCCGGTCAAGGCCCCGCCCAGGACCGGGTAGTACCAGTCCATCGAGTAGTGGTTCTTGTCGAGGAACCGCTCCGGGTGGCGCCGGATGGCGTGCCGCAGCGCGCCCGCCGCGAGCTCCCAGTCGGGCTGCGGCTCCTCACGGTGCTCGGCGATGGCCAGCGCGCAGCGCAGCGCCTGGTGGATGGAGGAGGAGCCGGTGAGGAGCGCGTCGGTGACCGCCGTGCCGTCCGCCTCCCGCTTCCAGCCGATCTCGCCGCCCGGCTGCTGGAGCGTCAGGACGCACTCCACGGCCGCGTACACGGCCGGCCACATGCGGTCGAGGAAGGTGTCGTCGCCCGTGGACAGGTAGTGGTGCCACACGCCGACGGCTATGTACGCGGTGAAGTTGCTCTCGCGGCTCGCGTCCTGCGGCTGCGCGGTGTCCACACCGTCGGGCCGGTCGGCGTAGGCCGCGTACCAGGAACCGTCCTGGTTCTGGTGCCGGGCCAGCCACGTGTACGCGCGTTCCGCGGCCTCGTGCTCACCGGCCGCGTCGAGGGCCATCGCGGCCTCGGTGTGGTCCCACGGGTCGAGGTGGTGTCCGCGGAACCACGGTATGGCGCCGTCGGCGCGCTGCGCGGCGAGGATGCCCGCCACCGTCTGCGCGGCCTCCTCGGCCGTCAGTACGCCGTCCAGGACCAGGTGTTCGGTACGCCCGGGCGTGCTCACTGGGCGGCGCTGACGGGGAGATGGGGCTTGGTCGCGTAGGCCACGAAGCTCTTGCCGATGAGCGGGTTCAGGGCCTGCTCGGCGAGCCGCGTCGCCATCGGCTTCTTCATGATGTCCCAGACCAGGAGCTTGTGGTACGCCTTGACGGGCAGCGCCTTGTCGTTGTCGACGCCGAAGGCACACTTGAGCCACCAGTACGGGGAGTGCAGCCCGTGGGCGTGGTGCGTGCCGTACGGCTTGAGGCCCGCGGCCTTCATCTTGCCGAGCAGCTCGTCCGCCTTGTAGATGCGGATGTGGCCGCCCTCGACCTCGTGGTAGGCGTCGGAGAGCGCCCAGCAGATCTTCTCGGGGCCGTAGCGCGGCACCGTGATGGCGATGCGCCCGCCGGGCTTGAGCACGCGCACCATCTCGGCGAGCACACCCTTGTCGTCGTGGATGTGCTCCATCACCTCGGAGATGATGACGACGTCGAAGGAGTCGTCGGGGAAGGGCAGCGCCAGCGCGTCGCCCTCCATGGCGGTGGCGGTGGCCCCGGCGGGGGCCTCGCCGGCCTCCTTCATCGCCGCGAACCACTTGGCGACCTCGCGGATCTCCTCGCCGTTGCGGTCGACGGCGACCACCTGGGCGCCTCTCCGGTAGCACTCGAAGGCGTGCCGGCCTGCGCCGCAGCCCAGGTCGAGTACGCGGTCGCCTGCGGCGAGCGGGAACCGGGAGAAATCGACGGTCAGCACGGGGTCCTGCCTTCGCGGTCGCGGGGGTGTTCGGGGGATGGGAAGAAGCGGGGGTGGCGGAAGGTCAGCGCGCCCGGCGGGCACGGCCGGCGGCGGCCTGTTCGATGGCGGCGCGGTAGTGCGCGACGGTGCCCTTGGCGGCCGCGGCCCAGGTGAACCGGGTCAGGACCCGTTCGCGCCCGGCGGCGCCGAGGCGGGCCCGCAGCAGGGGGTCGCCCAGCGTCCGGCCCAGCGCGGCGGCCAGCGCGCCCGCGTCGCCCGGGGGCACCGCGAGGCAGGTCTCGCCGTCGGGTCCGGCGACCTCGGGGATCGCGCCGCCGGTGGTGGCGACGAGCGGGGTGCCGGTGGCCATGGCCTCGGCCGCCGGGAGCGAGAAGCCTTCGTAGAGGGAGGGCACGCAGGCGATCTGGGCGCTGCGGTAGAGGTCGACGAGCTCGGCGTCGGTGATGCCCTTGACGAACCGGACGGCGTCCTGGAGGCCGTACGTCTCGATGGCACGGGCGACGGGGCCCTGCTCGGCGCGCTTGCCGACGACGACGAGGTGCGCCTCGGGCTGCTCGGTACGCAGCTTCGCGAGGGCCTCGACGAGGTACACGAGCCCCTTGAGCGGTACGTCGGCGCTGGAGGTGGTGACGATGCGGCCCGGTACCTCGGCCACGGACGGGTCCGGCGACCAGAGGTCGGTGTCGGCGCCGATGTGCACCACGTGGATGCGCTCGTCGCGGACACCCAGGTGCTGGGCGATCTCCTGCTGGGATGACCCGGACACGGTGAGCACGGACGGCAGCCGGCGGGCCACCCGACCCTGCATGCGGGTGAAGCCGTACCAGCGGCGCACGGAGGCCCGCTTCAGCCGGCCCTGCGCGGCGTCGAGGTCGAGCTTGCGGTCGACGGTGATGGGGTGGTGGATCGTGGTGACCAGCGGGGCGCCGAGGTCGGCGAGGAGGCCGTAGCCGAGCGTCTGGTTGTCGTGGATGACGTCGAAGTCACCGGCGCGCGCGGCCAGATGACGGCGGGCGCGCAGCGAGAAGGTCAGCGGCTCGGGGAAGCCCCCGGTCCACATGGTGGCGACCTCGAGGGCGTCGATCCAGTCCCGGTACTCGTCGCGCTTGGGTGTGCGGAAGGGGTCCGGACTGCGGTAGAGGTCCAGGCTCGGGAGTTCGGTGAGCGAGGCGCCCGTGTCGAGGACCGGGTAGGGCTGCGCGCCGATGACTTCGACGGAGTGCCCCAGTTGTACGAGTTCACGCGAGAGGTGGCGGACGTAGACGCCCTGGCCGCCGCAGAACGGGTTCCCCTTATAGGTGAGGAGTGCGATACGCAGCGGGCGGTCGCCGTCGGCGGCGGGGCCCGCGAAAGGGCTCGTCACCATGGCCTCTGCGGTCACTCTCGGCCCCCTTCTCACTGCAACTTTCGCCGGAGCGTAACCGCTCGGATAATGTAGAACAAGTTTCAGACTTGATCCGTCGAAGACCATTGAATCTACCGGCCGGAAACCACACCGTAAGAGGCGGAGCAGGTGATTCGCGCCACGGCTCCTGCGCCTACGATGCTGGCCGCGGACCAGCCCGGATTCAGCCCGCGCAACGACACGGAACGGGACACATGACAGCGGAAGTGAAGGCCGTCACCACACCGGCGTCGCCTCCCCTGACGGAACGCCAGGAGGCACGCCGCCGCCGGATCCTGCACGCCAGCGCGCAGCTGGCCAGCCGGGGCGGTTTCGACGCCGTCCAGATGCGCGAGGTCGCGGAGGCGGCGGGCGTGGCGCTGGGCACGCTCTACCGCTACTTCCCCTCGAAGGTGCACCTGCTGGTCGCCACCATGCAGGACCAGCTCCAGCACATGCACACCACGCTGCGCAAACGCCCGCCGGCCGGGGACGACCCGGCGGCGCGGGTCGCGGAGACCCTCATGCGGGCCTTCCGCGCCCTCCAGCGGGAGCCTCAGCTGGCCGACGCGATGGTGCGGGCACTGACGTTCGCGGACCGGAGCGTGAGCCCCGAGGTGGACACGGTGTCCCGGCTGACCACGGCGATCATCCTGGACGCGATGGGCCTGGAGCAGGCGCCGACGGCGGAGCAGCTCTCGGCGGTCCGGGTCATCGAGCACACCTGGCACTCGGCACTGATCACGTGGCTTTCCGGCCGCGCCTCGATCGCCCAGGTCAAGATCGACATCGAAACGGTATGCCGCCTGATCGACCTGACGGCCCCGGAAAAGGCCTGAAGCCGCCGCTGCCTCCCGAGGGCGGGCGGGGTCGGGGGGCGGGGTCGGGCGGGCGGGGTCGGACGAGGGCGGGCGGTTCCGGGGTGGCCGGGGTCCACTCGGTCCGCATCAGGGATGTGTATGGGGGTTTCCCGTCAGTCCCATCGTCCCTCCGGGTCGGGCCGGTCCCTCAAGGGCGCTCCTCCTTCGTCGTCGCGTCGCTTCGCGATGGCCTGCGGCCACCCTTGACCGACCGTCCCGCCCCGGAGAAACGAAAGACTGCCGAGAAGCCCCCAAAAGAACGAGCCGGTCCAAGGCCATAGGGACGGGGACATCACAGACCCCCGACCCGACTCCGGTGAGCACGGTCCCGAGACGGGCCCCCAGGAGGGGCCTTCCGTGTCGGTGGGGCGCGCCCGATCGCTACGCGCTCCTCACCTCTCAGCGTCCGACGACCGTCCTGGGCTGGACATAGACCGCCCACGCCCCGCAGACGCTTTCCGTCCGAGGCGCCCCCAGGCTGACCGGGGCCGGACAGAGACCGCCCACGACCCGCAGACGCTTCCCGTCCGAGGCGCCCCCAGGCCGACCTGGGTCGGACATGGGCCGCCCTCACCCTTGGGCGCTTCTCACTGACCGCGACCGGCGGCCGTCAGGGGCTGACGAGAGGCGACGCGAGGGGCGGACGGCCGACAGCTCGGCCCATCGGTGGTGGATCCGGGTCAGCGCGAGCCCGGCACCACCAACCCACCCCCAAAGCGGGGCAATAAGGGCAAACCTTCGGCCTCCGGACCGCCCACGCGCGCTGACCCGCATCCACCACGGAACAGCCGTGCTTCCACGCCCTTGCACCCCAAACGGTCGTCGGACGCCTCGCACGGGGAGCGTCCATGAGTCGTGGGCGGCCTATGCCCAGCCCAAGACGATCGTCGGACGCAGGTCGGGCAACGGACCGAGCTCGTGGGCGGCCTATGTCCGACCCAGGACGGTCGCCGGACGCTGAGAGGTGGGGAGCGCGTAGCGATCGGGCGCGCCCCACCGACACGGAAGGCCCCTCCCATGGGCCCGTCTCGGGACCGCGCCCACCCGGGCCTGCCTGGGCTTCTGTGATGTCCCCGTCCCTGAAAGGATCGACCGGCTCGTTCCTTTGGGGGCTTCTCGGCAGTCTTTCGTTTCTCCGGGGCGGGACGGTCGGTCAAGGGTGGAGCGCAGCGACATCGCGAAGCGACGCGACCGCAGGGAGCGCCCTTGAGGGACCGGCCCGACCCGGAGGGACGATGGGACTGACGGGAAACCCCCATACCCACCCCTGATGCGGACCGAGTGGACCCCGCCCACCCCGAAGCCCCGTCCCACCGACCCACCCCCGCCCGAGCGGCCCCGCGGCTCACCGCCGCGTGAGCAGGGCTCCCCAGACGGCCCGGGCGCGGTGCAGTCGGTAGGAGAGCTTGCCCCACGGGCGATAGCTCCAAGGGATGGCGTTCGCGTAGCCGTCGACCTGTCGGAACTGCTCCAGGGCCGCTCGGTAGCGGCGCTGGCGGACGAGGAAGTAGGCGAGCAGGTGCCGCGCCTGCGGCAGGTTCGGGTGGCCTTCCGCCGCTCCGACGTCCTCCAGCGCCGCGTCCACGAGCGCGAGGACGTGCGGCGTGCCGAACAGGCCCGCGGGGTCGCCTCCCAGATCCACTTCCTCGTACCACGCGAGCAGGGGCAGGAGCGCCAGCAGGCTTCCACGCGGTGCATGCCTGGCCGCCCGCGCCGCGAACTCCTCCACTTCGGCCCGGGAACCGCGCCACTTGCTGCAGAAGTACAGCAATGCGGCGTAGTGGGTGCCGAAGTGGTGCGGCGAGGCCGCCTCGGCCTCGGCCAGCAACGCGCCCATCTCGTCCTTGGGGAAGGCCAGCCCGCGCCCGACCGTAACCAACCCGGCCAGCGGTGTCGGATCTCCCGGACAGCGGCGTGCGGCGTCCGCCAGCTCCACGCGCGCCGCGGCAAGCTCCTGGTGGAAGCCGGCGAACTGCTCCCGGGACGTCACACTCGCCGACCGGAACCCGCGCAACCGCCAGGCCCGCTTCACGCGCGTCCACCCGGCGACCAACATCGCGTCGGGGTCGTCCGGGGCGGCCGCCTGCCAGGCCTTCAGCCAGCCGTCACCGTCGTACGCGGCTGAGTACGCCAGGTGCCCGGCGTAGTGCGTACGGCGCTCCCAGTCGGTTCCGGCCGCCTCCATGAGGTCGGCCGCGGGCTCCCACGCCCCACCGCGCACGGCCTTGAGCGCGAGCTGGAGCTGCGGATCGGGCCCGGCCAGACGCCCGTTCAGGGGGCGTGGGGGTATGAGGGCGGCCAGGAGAAAGCACAGCACCACGACCGCAGCCGCTGTGTAGAGGATGGGGATGGATATGGATGAATCGACCAACTGAAGCTGGGCCAAGGGGGTTCCCGTCATCGAACTCGTTCGCCCGTCCGTTCGAGATGCGAGCGCAGCGGAGTATGCAACATCGACAACGGAACGGACAACGGCCGATCATGCGGCGGGGCGGGGCGTATCCGACCGCCCCACCCCTGCCCCTCTCCCTGCTCCTCTACTCCTCCGGCGGGAAGACCGGTTCGCCCGTCGCCGCGAGGGTGATGAGGATGGCTTCCACGGGGCAGCCTTCGGCCGCCGTGAGGGTGGGTTCGTTCGCGTCCGACTGGGGTGTGCGGGGGTGGGACTGGCGTGCCGAGTCCAGGACGAAGCCGTCCGGGGCGTGGTTCACGCACATGCCCGAGCCGATGCAGACGCCTCTGTCCACCTCGACCTGCCAGCGGTCACCCATCAGGCACCCGCCTCGTAGCCGGCCGGGAGGTGGATCATCTTGTGCTCCAGGTACTCGCTCAGGCCTTCCGGGCCGAACTCCCTTCCCAGGCCGCTGTTCTTGTAGCCGCCGAACGGTCCCAGCATGTCCAGGCTGAAGGTGTTCACGTTGAAGGTGCCGGTGCGGATCCGGCGGGCGAAGTCGATCCCGCGCTCGACGTCCGCGGTCCAGACGCTGCCGCTGAGGCCGAACTCCGAGTCGTTGGCGACGCGTACGGCTTCGGCCTCGTCGCCGTAGGGGATCAGGCAGACGACCGGGCCGAAGATCTCCTCGCGGGCGATCCGCATGGAGTTGTCGACGTCGCCGAAGAGGGTGGGCTCCACGTACCAGCCTCGCTCCAGGCCCGCCGGGCGGCCGCCGCCCGCCAAGACCTTCGCGCCCTCCTCCTGCCCGATCCGGATGTAGTCCAGCGAGCGTTGCCGCTGCCGCTCGGCGACGAGCGGACCGAGTTGGGTCGCCGGGTCGAGGGGGTCGCCGACGACGAGTGCGCCGGCCGCCTCCGCGAGGGCCTCGGCCACCTCCTCGTACCGGCTGCGGGGGGCGAGGACGCGGGTCTGGGCCACGCACGCCTGGCCGTTGTTCATCCAGGCAGCGGGCACGATCCCGGCGACGGCGGTCGCGACGTCGGCGTCGGGGAGGACCACGGCCGCGGACTTGCCGCCGAGTTCGAGGGTGACGCGGGTGAGGTTGCGCGCGGCGACCTCCATCACGCGCTTGCCGGCCGCGACCGAGCCGGTGAAGGCGACCTTGTCGACGCCGGGGTGTCCGACGAGGTATTCGCTGACCTCGCGGTCCGCGGGCAGGATCGACAGCACGCCCTCGGGGACCCCGGCCTCGCGCGCGATGTCGGCGAGGATGTAGGAGTCGAGCGGCGCCTCCGGGGAGGGCTTGAGGATCACCGTCGAGCCGGAGAGCAGCGCCGGCGCCAGCTTGGCGGCCGCCACGAACTGCGGGACGTTCCAGGGGATGACGGCGGCGACCACGCCCACCGGCTCCCGGCGCACCAGGATCGGGCCGAGCACGCCCTGGCGGTGCTCCTCGTACGGGTAGGCGCGGGCGACCGTGATCGCGGCGTCGTAGACCATCATCGGGCCGAGCGCCTGGGCGAGGATGCTCCAGGAGTACGGGGAGCCGTTCTGGGAGCTGATCGAGCGGGCGATCTCCTCGTGCCGGACGGCGATGGCGTCCTTGATGCGGGAGACGACGGCTATCCGCTCGTCCAGGGTCATGCGCGGCCAGGGTCCCTCGTCGAACGCCTTGCGCGCGGCGGCGACGGCGCGGTCGACGTCCGCCTTCGAGGCGTGCGGGACGGATCCGATGACCTGCTCGGTGTGGGGGGAGACGATCCGGATCGTGTCGGTGCCCAGCGGATCCGTCCACTCCCCGCCGATGAACAGCTTTCCGTGTTCCACGAGCTCGGTCATGGCTGAGGCCTCCTGCGGCTTGGCGTTGCAGAACTGATACCAGTTCTAGTTAGAGGAGTCCACGGCCAGGACCGAACCTCCGCCCCCGCCACGTAGATGATCGAACGACTGGTCAGCGGGCCCGGAAAGTGGTCGACTTGGGCTACTACTGGAACACGTTCTCATCCGAGGGCGGCAACAGGGGGAGGGCGAGGGCGCATGACGGAGGACGGCACGTCACAGGCCGCACAAGGCGCGGAGAACGCGCAGGCAGCGCAAGCAACGCAGGCAGCGCGGGACGGCGCGGCTCGGGCCGCGGGAGACGGCACCGCACGGGCCGCCGGGGACACGCCGCACGTCACCGATCACGGCGGCGGCGTGTGGGCCGTCAAGGTCCCCATCCCCGACAACCCCCTCGGGCACACCCTCGTCCACGTCCTCGACACCGACCGCGGCCCGGTCCTGATCGACACCGGCTGGGACGACCCCGCCTCCTGGGACACCCTCGTCGCCGGCCTCGCCGCCCTCGGCACCGCCGTCACCGACATCCACGGCGTGGTCATCACCCACCACCACCCCGACCACCACGGCCTCTCCGGCCAGGTCCGCGAGGCCTCCGGCGCCTGGATCGCCATGCACGCCGCCGACACCGAGGTCGTCGTGCGCACCCGCTCCTCCGAGCCCGGCATCTGGTTCGACTACATGAGCGCCAAGCTCGCCGCCGCCGGAGCCCCCGAGGAGCACATCGCCCCGCTGCGCGCCGCCCGCGCGAGCGGCCGCATGCGGACCCTGCCCGGCCTGCGCGCCGCCGTCCCCGACCGGGAGATCGTCCCCGCCGAGCTGCTCCCCCTCGCCGGCCGCCGGTTGCGCGCGATCTGGACCCCCGGCCACACCCCCGGCCACGTCTGCCTGCACCTGGAGGAACAGCACCCGGCGCGACTCCCCGGCAACGGCCGCCTCTTCTCCGGTGACCACCTGCTGCCCGGGATCTCCCCCCACATCGGCCTGTACGAGGCCCCGGAGGACACCCGCGTCACCGACCCCCTCGGCGACTACCTCGACTCCCTCGAACGCATCGGCCGCCTCGGGCCCGCCGAGGTGCTCCCGGCCCACCAGCACGCCTTCACCGACGCGCCCGCCCGCGTACAGGAGCTGCTCGACCACCACGAGGAACGGCTCACCGGCCTCTTGCGGCTGCTCGCCGAGCCGCTGACCCCGTGGGGGCTGGCCGAGCGGATGGAGTGGAACCGGCCCTGGGAGCAGATCCCGTACGGCTCTCGCAACATCGCCGTCTCCGAGGCGGAGGCCCACGTGCGGCGACTGGTCAAGCAGGGCCGCGCCGAGGCGGTGCCGGGCACGGACCCGGTCACCTACCGGGCCCTGTGACCGAGGCCGGTGCGCCGTGTGACCCGGCCCGGTAAGGGGCGCCCGGCCCCTGCGCCCCCGGGCCCGCCGGTTACGGGCCGGTAGAGTGAGTCTGTCGTCCACACCTCTGTACGGGGGGAAGCCGGTGCAATTCCGGCGCTGACCCGCAACCGTGACCCGCACCCGGCACCGCCCGGGCGGGGAGCCGGAATGCCCCGTACCGGAGGTGCGCGGCTCGTGCCGCCGGAGCCCCCGGCGGCCGGCACCGTCGAGGTAAACGGAGCCGGAGCCCGGTGCCTGTGCGTGCCTGCTGCCGGTTCCCCCGTACGAGAGGCACCCGCCCCCTGATGAACGTCCGCCGCAGCGCAGCCGCGCTCGCCGCCTCCGCCGTGCTCTGTGTGGGCGCCGCCCCCGCAGCCCTCGCCGACACCGCGCCGCCCGCATCCCCCTCCGCGCCCCCGGTCATCCCCTCCGGCCTGTACGGCAAGAACGACCCCACCTACGACGGCGTGTGGCGGCAGTCCTTCGCGCTGCTCGCCCAGCACACGGTCGGCGTCGAGCCCGCCCGGGAGGCCGTGACCTGGCTGGCCGCCCAGCAGTGCGACAACGGCGGATTCACCTCGTTCCGCCCGAACGCCGCTTTGGCGTGCGACGCGA
The DNA here is from genome assembly GCF_043201215.1 of Streptomyces sp. NPDC048331. Lineage (NCBI taxonomy): Bacteria > Bacillati > Actinomycetota > Actinomycetes > Kitasatosporales > Streptomycetaceae > Streptomyces > Streptomyces sp. NPDC048331. Next base: position 11,470 of record NZ_JBICYT010000052.1, read on the forward strand.
ACACGATGTACGACACGAACGCCACCGCGGCGGCCGTGCAGGCGATGAAGGCCCTCGGCGGCCACGACGCGGCGGTCAAGAAGAGCGTCGACTGGCTGAAGTCCGTCCAGAACGAGGACGGCGGCTGGAGCTACGTGCCCGGCTCCCCCAGTGACGCCGACTCCACCGGCGTGGTGATCAGCGCCCTGTCCGTGGCGGGCGAGAAGGCGGCCGAGGTCAGGTCCAAGGCGGGCAAGTCGGCCTACGACGGCCTGCTCACCTTCCAGCTGGGCTGCGCGGCCGAGCCGGCCGCCGACCGGGGCGCGTTCGCGTACCAGCCGGCCGACGGCAAGCTCGTCGCCAACGCCAGCTCCACGGCCGCTGCCGCCCTGGCCGGCCTCGGCAAGGGCGCGGCCGTCGTCCCGGGCGCCGAGAACACCCCCGCCGCCCCGCTCGCCTGCCCGGCCGCGAACGCCGCCGACCCGGTGGCCGCGGCCCAGGGCGCGGCCGGCTACCTGGCCGAGGCCCTCAAGAAGGACGGCCACCTCATGGCCGTCACGCCGGGTGCGGACCAGCCCACCCCCGACACCGGCAACACCGTGGACGCGGTACTGGCCCTGGCCGCCGCCGGCCACAAGGAGTCGGCGGCGGGCGCGCTGAAGTGGCTGGAGACCAACTCCGCCGAGTGGGCCAAGGGCAGCCCGGCCGCCCTGGGTACCCTCGTCCTCGCCGCCAACGCGACCGGCACCGACCCGAAGTCCTTCGGCGGCACCGACCTCGTCGCCGCGCTGAACGCGACCGGCCCGGCCCCGCAGGGCGCGGACACCGAAGCGACCGAGGTGGACGGCGAGAAGAAGAAGTCCTCCGGCAACCAGAACGTCTGGTGGATCGTCGGCGCGGGCGCCGCGGCCGGTATCGGCATCGGCATCCTGCTGAGCGGCCGCCGGAAGAAGAACCTGTCCTGATGCGCCGCCGCCTGCCCGCCGTGGCCCTCGCTCTCGGGATCGCCCTGGCCCTGCTGTCCGCCGCCCCGGCACTGGCGGCCGGCTACCGCTACTGGTCGTTCTGGGACGGCGCGGCGGGCGGCGGCTGGTCGTACGCCACCCAGGGGCCCTCGCTGGCCCGCCCCAAGGACGGCTCCGTACAGGGGTTCCGCTTCTCGGTGAGCAAGGACGCGGCGGCGCAGGCGGCCCAGCCGCGCGCCGCGGCCGACTTCGAGACCGTCTGCGGGGCGACCGCCCCGACGGAGGGCAGCAAGCGGGTGGCGCTCGTCATCGACTTCGGCGTCCCGGAGGACGCCCCGACGGGCGACACCCCGCCCGATGCCGCCCCACGCACGGCCTGTGCGCAGGTGGCCGCCGATGCCACGACGGCCGAGGCGCTGGCCTCGGTCGCGAAGCCGCTGCGCTACAACAGCGCGGCGCTGCTGTGCGCGATCTCCGGCTATCCGAAGCAGGGGTGCGGTGAGCAGGTCGCGGACGGCGCGCCGCGGTCCGCCGCCCCGACCGCCCCGACGTCGTCCGCCGCGCCGGATTCCGGCGGGGGCCCGTCCGCGGGCCTGCTCGCGGGCATCGCCGCGGTGGCGGCCCTGGCCGCGGCCGGTATCTGGCAGTCCCGCCGCCGCTCCCGATGACGGACCACGACACCGGGCCCGCCCCCACCGGAGCCGCAGCCGAAGACGTGCCCCCGGCCCGGCGGAGCCAGGCCGGGGCGCAGGGTTCCCCGCACCGGTCGACGTACGAAAGGTGGCGGCCCCCGCAGGCCGTGCGCGCCACCACCCTGCACGCGGGGGCCTGGTGGCTGTGGGCCCTCGGTCTCGCCACCGCCGCCTCCCGCACCACCAACCCGCTCCTGCTCGGGTTGATCATCGGCGTCGCCGGGTATGTGGTCGCGGCCCGTCGCACCGAGGCGCCTTGGGCCCGTTCCTACGGGGCCTTCCTCAAGCTCGGCCTCTTCGTCATCGGCCTGCGCCTGGTCTTCTCCATGCTCCTGGGCTCCCCCATCCCCGGCTCTCACACCCTCTTCACCCTTCCGGAGATCCCGCTCCCGGCCTGGGCTCAGGGCATCCGTTTCGGCGGTCGCGTCACCGCCGAGCAGCTCGTCTTCGCCTTCTACGACGGCCTGAAGCTGGCCGCGCTCCTGGTGTGCGTCGGCGCCGCGAACGCCCTCGCCAATCCGGCGCGGCTGCTGAAATCCCTTCCGGCCGCCCTGTACGAGGCCGGGGTCGCCGTCGTCGTCGCCATGACCTTCGCGCCGAACATGGTCGCCGACGTCGTCCGCCTCCGGACCGCCCGCCGGCTGCGCGGCCGCCCGACGGGCGGGGTGAAGGCCGTCCTCCAGATCGGCCTGCCGGTGCTGGAGGGCGCCCTGGAACGCTCCGTCGCCATCGCCGCGTCGATGGACGCGCGCGGCTACGGCCGCACGGCCGAGGTCCCGCCCGCCGTCCGGCACACCACCAACGTCCTCACCCTCGGCGGCCTGCTCGGCATGTGCGCGGGCACGTACGGTCTGCTGGCCGCGCAGGGCGCCGCGTACGGGCTGCCCGTGCTCGGTGTCGGCGCGGCCCTGGCCGTCGCGGGCCTGCGCCTGGGCGGCCGCCGGTCGGTGCGGACCCGCTACCGGCCCGACCGGTGGGGCCCGCGCGCCTGGCTGGTCTCCGGATCGGGCGCGGCGGTGGCCGCCCTCATGATCCACGCCGGTTCCGTCGACGCGGCCGCGTTGCACCCGGGCGTGGTCCCGCTGACGGCCCCCCTGTTCCCGCTGTGGCCGGCGGCCGCGATCCTGATCGGCCTGCTGCCCGCCTTCGTGGCACCCGTACCGCCCAAGGAGGCGTCGCAGTGATCCGGTTCGAGCAGGTGTCGGTCACCTACGAGGGTGCGTCCGGCCCTTCCCTGCGGGATGTCGACCTGGTGATCCCCGAGGGGGAGCTGACGCTGCTGGTCGGCCCGTCGGGCGTCGGCAAGTCCACCCTGCTGGGTGCGGTCTCCGGACTGGTCCCGCACTTCACGGGCGGCACCCTGCGGGGTCGGGTCACGGTCGCCGGCCGGGACACGCGCACCCATGAGCCGCGCGAGCTCGCGGACGTGGTCGGCACGGTCGGCCAGGACCCGCTCGCGCACTTCGTGACGGACACGGTGGAGGACGAGCTCGCCTACGGCATGGAGTCCTTGGGCCTGCCACCTGCGGTGATGCGCCGCCGGGTGGAGGAGACCCTGGACCTGCTGGGCCTGAACGAGCTGCGTGACCGGCCGATCGCGACGCTGTCCGGCGGTCAGCAGCAGCGGGTCGCGATCGGCTCGGTCCTCACCCCGCACCCGAAGGTGCTGGTGCTGGACGAGCCGACGTCCGCGCTCGACCCGGCGGCGGCGGAGGAGGTCCTCGCGGTCCTCCAGCGCCTGGTGCACGACCTGGGCACGACCGTGCTGATGGCGGAGCACCGGCTGGAGCGGGTCGTGCAGTACGCCGACCAGGTCCTGCTCCTGCCGTCGCCGGGCGCGGCCCCGGTCATCGGCACCCCGGCGGAGATCATGGCCGTCTCCCCGGTGCACCCGCCGGTGGTCTCCCTGGGTCGCCTCGCGGGCTGGGCCCCGCTCCCCCTCTCGGTCCGCGACGCCCGCCGCCGGTCCGCTCCGCTCAGGTCCCGCCTGTCATCGGTCGCCCGCCCCGCCGCTTCCCAGGGCTCCGCCCCCGCTCCCGCGCCTCGAACGCCGGCGAGCCCGGGTATGTCAGCCTCGCCGGCGCTCGAGGCGGATCAAGCCCCGCCGCTGTTCGAGGCGCGGGGGTCCGGGGGTGGAGTCCCCGTAGCGGCCGGAGCCCCCGGCCTGCTCGCGCGCCTGCTGCGCCGCGCCCAGCCGAACCCGGCCCCCGCCCCCGCACTCGGAGGGATCGGCGCCGCCCCCGCCGAGGTCCACCGGGTCACCGTCCGCCGCGGCCGCGTCCAGGCCCTGCACGACATCACCCTCACCGTGGCCCCCGGCGAGACCGTCGCCCTCATGGGCCGCAACGGCGCCGGCAAGTCCACCCTCCTCTCCGCCCTCGTCGGTACGGTCGCCCCCACCACCGGCGAGGTGACCGTCGGCGGCCGCACCCCTCACCGCACGGCACCGCCCGAGATGGTGCGTCGCGTCGGCCTCGTCCCGCAGGAGCCCCGCGACCTCCTCTACGCCGACACGGTCGCCGCCGAGTGCGCCGCCGCCGACTCCGACGCCGCGGCGCCCCCCGGCACCTGCCGCGACCTCGTCTCCGCGCTGCTCCCGGACGTTCCCGACGAGATCCACCCGCGTGATCTCTCCGAGGGCCAGCGCCTGGCCCTCGCCCTGGCGCTGGTCCTCACCGGCCGTCCCGCCCTGCTGCTCCTCGACGAGCCCACCCGCGGCCTGGACTACGCGGCCAAGGTCCGCCTGATCGAGATCCTGCGCGGCCTGGCCGCCGACGGCCACGCCATCGTCCTGGCCACCCATGACGTGGAGCTGGCCGCGGAGCTGGCCCACCGTGTGGTGATCCTGGCCGGTGGGGAGGTCGTCGCGGACGGTCCGACCGCCGACGTGGTCGTCTCCTCGCCCGCCTTCGCGCCGCAGGTGGCGAAGGTCCTGGCTCCGGACCCCTGGCTCACCGTGGCCCAGGTCGCCGAGGCCCTCGCGGCGGCGGAGGCCCGATGAACGGGCCCGGCCGCCCGGCACGCCCCGTCCGCATCGGTCCCCGCGCCGCCGTCGCCCTGGCCCTCGTGACGCTCATCGGCATCGCGGCCTTCGGCTGGCCGCTGCTCGCCGACCGGCAGTCGGGCCTGGCCCACTCGCAGGACGCGCCCTGGCTCTTCGCCGCGCTCCTCCCGCTGCTGGTGGCGGTGGTCGTCGCGACGATCGCCGACAACGGCATGGACGCGAAGGCGGTGGCGATGCTCGGTGTGCTCGCCGCCGTCGGGGCGGCGCTGAGACCGCTGGGCGCGGGTACGGCCGGGCTGGAGCCGATGTTCTTCCTTCTGGTGCTCAGCGGGCGCGTCCTCGGCCCCGGCTTCGCTTTCGTCCTGGGCTCGGTGACGATGTTCGCCTCCGCCCTGCTGACGGGCGGGGTGGGGCCGTGGATGCCGTTCCAGATGCTGGCGATGGGCTGGTTCGCGTTGGGGGCCGGGCTGCTGCCGGGCTCGGAGCGGATCCGGGGCCGGGCGGAGCTGCTGATGCTGGCCGGGTACGGCTTCGCGGGCGCGTTCGCGTACGGCTTCGTCATGAACCTGCAGGGCTGGGTGATCCTGCAGGGCATGGACCACGGCGCCTCCTTCCATGCGGGGGACCCGCTGCCCGCGAACCTGGCGCGGTTCGTCGTGTACTACCTGACGACCTCGTTGGGCTGGGACCTGGGCCGGGGCGTGCTGACGGTCGTACTGACCCTGGCCCTCGGGGCGACCCTGCTGAAGGCGCTGCGGCGGGCGACCCGTAAAGCCGCGTTCGATGCCGCGGTCTCCTTCGATCCGGGGGTCGGAACGGAGCCCGAACCCGCCCTCGAAAAGGGTACGAACGGCGGCGGAGGGTGACATTCGGGGCGCCCCCCGGTGACCCGCCCCATAGGGCCCAGGTCACATACGAACGCGGCTAGTAGGCGTGGGGGCCCCTGAACACGGCCGGACGGGGGGTTCGTCGTACGGCCCGCTGCGAGGAGCGCTAGTAAGAGGGACCTTTGCCAGGGCGTCGGGGCGTCTGTAGAACTGGATGAGTCGCAGGGCGGCAGGGGTACTTCGGTCCCTCACCCGCCGCCGACGAACCCCTCTCCTTTGCGTGAGTGGCTCACGCGTGTCCTCGGCATGCGTGCGACCGCCCTTGTCCCCGTCGGAAGGTTCCCTCCGTGTCCAACACCGTCATCCGCCGCATCGCCGCTTCCAAGAAGGCCCTCGCGGGCACCGTCGTCGCCCTCGGTGTCGCCGGTTCCATGCTTGCCACGGTTCCCGCCCAGGCGGCCCCGATGAGCGCCAAGGCGATCGCGCAGCAGATGATCAAGGACCCGGCCCAGTTCGCCGCCTTCGACAAGATCATTTCGCACGAGAGCGGCTGGGACTACACCGCCACCAACGCCTCCTCCGGCGCGTACGGCCTGGCCCAGGCCCTGCCGGCGTCGAAGATGGCCTCCGCGGGCGCGGACTGGAAGACCAACCCGGCCACCCAGATCAAGTGGGGCCTGGACTACATGAACGACCGCTACGGCAGCCCGGTCGGCGCCTGGAACTTCTGGTCCGCCAACCACTGGTACTAGGCCGCCCACGGGCAGCAGCACAGCACCAAGACATACGAAGGCCCCGGTGGCCGGCCTCCCCAGGTCCGGCCTCCGGGGCCTTCTGCATCCCATCCCACGGGTCTCAGGGGCGCCTCAGAGGCGCTGGATGATCGTGCCGGTCGCCAGCGCGCCTCCGGCGCACATGGTGATCAGCGCGAACTCCTTGTCACGGCGCTCCAGCTCGTGCAGCGCGGTGGTGATCAGCCGGGCTCCGGTGGCGCCGACGGGGTGGCCGAGCGCGATGCCCCCGCCGTTGACGTTGACCTTCTCCAGGTCCTGATCGAAGACCTTCGCCCAGGACAGGACCACGGAGGCGAAGGCCTCGTTGATCTCGACGAGGTCGATGTCCCGCAGCGACATCCCGGCCTTGCCGAGCACGGCCCGCGTCGCGTCGATCGGCCCGTCCAGGTGGAAGTGGGGGTCGGCGCCGACGAGGGTCTGGGCAACGATCCGGGCGCGGGGCTTGAGCTTGAGGGCGCGCGCCATCTTGCGCGAGGCCCACATCACCGCGGCGGCCCCGTCGGATATCTGCGAGGAGTTCCCGGCGGTGTGCACGGCGGTGGGCATGACCGGCTTGAGCCGGGCCAGCGCCTCCATGCTGGTGTCGCGCAGGCCCTCGTCCCGGTCGACCAGGCGCCACATGCCCTGCCCGGCGGCCTGCTCCTCCTCGGTCGTCGGTACCTGCACGGCGAAGGTCTCGCGCTTGAACCGCTCCTCGGCCCACGCCGCCGCGGCCCGCTCCTGGGAGAGGAGGCCGAGCCGGTCGACGTCCTCGCGGGACAGGCCCCGGTGGCGGGCGATCCGCTCGGCGGCCTCGAACTGGTTGGGGAGGTCGACGTTCCACTCGTCCGGGAAGGGCTTGCCCGGGCCGTGCTTGGATCCGGAGCCGAGCGGCACGCGGCTCATGGCCTCGACGCCGCAGGCGATGCCGATGTCCATGACCCCGCCGGAGATCATGTTGGCGACCATGTGGTTGGCCTGCTGGGAGCTGCCGCACTGACAGTCCACCGTCGTCGCGGCGGTCTCGTACGGGAGCCCCATGGCGAGCCAGGCATTGCGGGCGGGGTTCATCGACTGCTCGCCGGCGTGCGTCACGGTGCCGCCGACGATCTGCTCCACGCAGTCGGGCTGGATTCCGGTACGGGCCAGGAGTTCGCGGTAGGTCTCGCCGAGCAGGTAGGCGGGATGGAGGTTGGCGAGAGCGCCCCCGCGCTTACCGATGGGGGTGCGTACGGCTTCGACAATGACGGGTTCCGCGGCCATGAGCTCGTCCTCTCCTGCACTGCGTCAGCACGGCGGGCCGTCCCGGCGCCCCGCCCCGAACTAGTACGCGTTCTAGTTCTCCCCGCAGTCTTATGACCTGAGGCCCCGGCACGCAAGGGTCTTGCACGTGCCCTGCACGGATTCCACACGCAACAGTTGGCGCCACGACCCTTGTCACTTCTGGAACTCGTTACTACCTTCAAGCCAACTTCTGATGGTCCGTCAGACTTTGGAGTTGCCCGATGTCCTGCCCCGCACTGCCCGAAGGCTTCGACGCCACCGACCCAGACCTGCTCCAAAGCCGCGTCCCCTTCCCGGAGTTCGCGCAGCTGCGGCAGACCGCACCCGTGTGGTGGTGCCCGCAGCGGCGGGGCGTCACCGGCTTCGACGACGAGGGCTACTGGGCCGTGACCCGGCACGCGGACGTCAAGTACGTCTCCACGCACCCGGAACTGTTCTCCTCGACGACCAACACCGCGATCATCCGCTTCAACGAGCACATTCCGCGTGACGCGATAGATGCCCAGCGTCTGATCATGCTGAACATGGATCCGCCGGAACACACCCGCGTACGGCAGATCGTGCAGCGCGGCTTCACCCCGCGGGCCATCCGCGGCCTGGAGGAGGCCCTGCGCGACCGCGCCCGGAAGATCGTCGAGGAGGCGTCGGCCACGGCCGCCGACGGCAGCTTCGACTTCGTCACGCAGGTCGCGTGCGAGCTCCCGCTGCAGGCCATCGCCGAACTGATCGGCGTACCGCAGAAGGACCGCGCGAAGATCTTCGACTGGTCGAACAAGATGATCGCCTACGACGACCCGGAATACGCGATCACCGAGGAGGTCGGCTCCAACGCGGCGATGGAGCTCATCGGGTACGCGATGAACCTCTCCGCCCAGCGTAAGGAATGCCCGGCCAAGGACATCGTCACCCAGCTGGTGGCGGCCGAGGGCCAGGGCAACCTCGGCTCCGACGAGTTCGGCTTCTTCGTCCTGCTGCTGGCGGTCGCCGGCAACGAGACCACGCGCAACGCCATCAGCCACGGCATGCACGCCTTCCTGACCCACCCCGAGCAGTGGGAGCTCTACAAGGCGACCCGGCCGTCGACCGCCGCCGAGGAGATCGTGCGCTGGGCCACCCCGGTGGTGTCCTTCCAGCGCACCGCCACCCAGGACACCGAGCTGGGCGGCGCGAAGATCAAGGCGGGCGACCGGGTGGGAATGTTCTACTCCTCCGCCAACCACGACCCCGAGGTCTTCACGAACCCGGACGTCTTCGACATCACCCGCGACCCCAACCCCCACCTGGGCTTCGGCGGCGGCGGCCCGCACTTCTGCCTCGGCAAGTCCCTCGCCGTGATGGAGATCGACCTGATCTTCAACGCCCTGGCCGACGCCCTCCCGAACCTCCACCTCACGGACGCTCCCCCCCGCCGCCTGCGCGCGGCCTGGCTCAACGGCATCAAGGAACTCCGCGTCACCCACGCCTGAGGCGATCTGTCGGGCCCGCCGGCGTTCGAGGCGCGGGGGTCCGGGGTCAGCGCCCCCGGCGACGGCGCCGCACCCGTTCGAGTGGCGGACCACCCCGAACGGAGTGATCCTGGCAAGCAGCGGCGATCCAGCCGACGGGGCGCCGGGGCAGCGAATGCCCCGGCGCCCCTTCGGCCACCACAAGCCCGGCCAGGGACACGGCGCCGGCCCGCCCGGCCAGGGCTACGGCGCCGGCCCGCCCGGCCAGGGCTACGGCTGCGACGGCCGCCCCGCAACCGCGTCGTACACCCGCAGCCGCAGCCTCCGCTGCCACCCCTCCTTCTCCTCCCGCACCCGCGCCCTCCGCTCCTTCCGCCCCCCGACGGGGTACCGCGCCCGCGCCCACGGCGACCCCGGGCGGGCCAGCCGTACCGCCCCGACCAGCGCGAAGATCGGTACGAGGATCCCCAACAGCCCGGTGAACACCTTCCCCTTGGCCAGCGTCACCAGCGCGAAGCCCGCGTTCACCGCGACCACCACCACGGACGTCCAGCCGGAAGCCCTCGCACCGCCCTCCGCGGCGTCGTCGACGCCGAACGGCGACGCCCCCAGCAACAGCAGCCCGCACGCGGCGGCCCCGACCACCACCGCGTCCACGGAGAGCCGGCCCTCCTCGGACCAGTAGACGTCCTTCAGGTGCAGGATCAGCGCGAACTCGTCGAGCACCAGCGCCGTCCCGATGCCGAACACGGCCGCGTCGATCTCCGCCCACGGGGTCCGGTTCCCGGTCGGGGAGGCCAGCGCCAGGCCGCTGACGATCATCAGGACCACGCCGAACACCACGTGGTGGATGTGCAGCCCGCCCGGCGTGACGTTCTTCGGCCACCAGGAGACCTGCGCCCGGATCAGCCGCACGCTGATCCGGATGAAGAGGAACGCGCCGAGGAAGCCCAGCAGCAGGCAGAGCAACGGCTGCTTGCCCGGCTCGACGATCTGACGCTGGTACCAGTCGCCCACGTCTCAGCCCGGCCGCATCGGCTTCGCAGTCATGACCCGATGCTGGCACCGGCCGGGCCGCCCCGCCCGGCGGACACCGGTTCGCCCGGCTCCGCCTCGACGCCCTGGCGCTGCACGGGCAGGTTCAGCCGCAGCCCGCGCGGCCCGGACAGGACGTACACGAGCCCGAAGCCGGCGGACACGACCGCGGCCCCGCCCACGGCGTCCAGGACCCAGTGGTTGGCGGTCGCCACGATCGCGCACACCGTGATCAGCGGGTGCAGCGCCCCGAGCAGCTTCTGCCAGCCCTTCGGAGCCAGCACCACGATCACGATCCCGCACCACAGCGACCAGCCGAAGTGCAGCGAGGGCATCGCCGCGTACTGGTTGGAGATCGCGGTCATGGCCCCGTACGAGGGGTTGGCCAGGTCCTGCGGCCCGTGCACGGTGTCGATGAAGCCGAGGCCGGGCATCAGGCGCGGCGGCGCGAGCGGGTAGAGCCAGAAACCGGCGAGGGCGAGGACGGTGGCCAGCCCCAGGGAGGCCCGCGCCCAGCGGTAGTCGCCGGGGCGCCGCCAGTACAGGACCGCCAGGATCGTCAGCGGGACGACGAAGTGGAAGGAGGTGTAGTAGAAGTTGAAGAACGCCTCCAGCCAGGGCGTGTTCACCACGGCGTGGTTCACCGCGTGCTCGATGTCGATGCCGAGCGCCTTCTCGATGCCGTGGATCTGGCTGCCGTTGCCCTCGGCGAGGCTGCGGCTGGTGGGCGCGGCGGCCCGGATGTGCGAGTAGAGCGAGTACCCGACCCGTATCAGCAGGAGTTCCAGCAGGAGGTTCGGGCGGGACAGCACGCGCCGCCAGGACGGCAGCAGCGGCACCCGCGCCCAGCGGGCCGCCGCGGGCTGCCCGTAGTCGGTGGGTACGGGCTCGCGCCAGTACGGCGACGAGCGCCGCAGGAACGGTACCGCGCAGGCCGCGGCCACGGCGGTGAGCAGCGGCACGTTGTCGCGTACGGGGGCCAGCGCGGCCAGGTTCGGCAGCAGCATCGCGCTCGGCAGGGTCATGGCGAGGACCACGGCCACCGGCCACACGGGCCGGTCGGCGGCCCGCTTGCCCACCTTGCCGGCGACGGCGAGGAGCACCCAGAGCAGCTGGTGGCGCCAGCCGGTCGGGGAGACGGCGACGGCCACGCAGCCGGTGACGGCGACGGCGAGCAGCAGCTGGCCGTCGCGGGCGTAGCGGACCGCGCGGCGCAGGCCGATCCAGACGATGGCGGCGGCCAGGGCGGCGTAGAGCAGGATCTCGGCGGGTCCGGTCAGGCCGAGGCGCAGCAGCGCGCCGTGCACGGACTGGTTGGCGAGGCCGTCGGGGGCGCCGCCGAGGCCGGTACCGGCGAGGTGCTCGACCCAGTACGTCCAGGAGTCGCGCGGCATGGCCGCCCAGGACAGCGCGGTGGCTCCGGCGAAGGTCACGGCGGCGGTGCGCGCGGTGGGGCGGCGTCCGGTCAGCCACAGCAGCGGGGCGAACAGCAGGAGCGCGGGCTGGAGCGCGGCGGCGAGGCCGACGAGGAATCCGGCGGGCCGGTCGCCGGGCACACGGAATACGGCGAGCAGCACGAGCAGGACGGGCAGGACGGCGGTCTGGCCGGGCGAGGCGGCCTCGCGGACGGGCAGGGAGACCATCATCAGCGCCGTGAGCACGGGCGCGGCGAGCAGCGCGGTGCGCCGCGGCACCGGGTCGGGCAGGCCGCGGGCGGCGACGAGCCCGATGGCGGCGACGCACAGCAGCGTCACGCAGGTCCAGGCGACCTCCAGCGACGGGGCGGCCAGGCCGACCAGCGGCTTGAGGACCAGCCCGGCGAAGGGGGTGTCGGAGAACTGGCCGGTGTCGTAGACCGTTCCGGGCAGGGTGCCGGGGAGGTGGAAGCCGCTCAGCCACTCGCTCGGTGGCGTCCGCAGCACGGCGGCGGCCTGTCTGACGGCGAGAGCTCCGGCCAGCGCCCAGAGCAGGAGCCGGGCCGCCCCGAGTCTGCCGTGATCGCCTATGACTCCGGCATGTCCGTTCGCACCGCTGTGCTCTGCCGCGTTAGCCACGCCTCGCCGGCCTCCCGCCATGTTGACCGCAACCCTGACTTCGCCTGGCTGCCGCGCTCCATTACCCGCACGACGATATCCCCCACGGGATGCGTCGGGCGGCCCGCTTCTCGACCGGGGGCCGGGGGCGGGCCGGGGACCGGGGGGCTCTCCAGGTGCGGACGGCGCAGTTCATGGCGAAGCTGAGGTGGACAGGCATTCCGTGGAGAGGATGGCTCATGTCCATGCTTGACAAGCTCAAGGACCTCATCAAGGGACACCCTGACCAGGCCCGCCAAGGCGTGGAGAAGGCCGGAGACGCCTTCGACGCGAGGACCGGGAACAAGTACCAGAGCCAGGTCGACACGGCACAGCAGAAGCTCAACGAGCAGATCGGCAAGGAGCCGCCCGCGCCGGGGCAGACCCGTCCGCCGCAGCCCTGAATCGGACCTCCGGGCCGGTAGGACGCCGGGACCGCAGCGCAGGGACCGCACCGTGGTGCGGTCCCTGCGGGCGGTCGTGCGGGCGGATGTAGGAAACTGCACGCATGTCGTCGAGGCCGGGCATACCGCCCGGCCGGCGTTTCATGAGAGGTGTCCTGTGCCCAGCGTCGTAAAGATCAACGCACTGACGGTTCCCGCCGAGCAGCGGGAGATCCTGGAGAAGCGCTTCGCCTCCCGGGCCGGGGCGGTGGAGAGCTCGGACGGCTTCGAGTGGTTCGAGCTGCTGCGCCCGGTGGGGGGCACGGACCAGTACCTGGTGTACACGCGTTGGCGTTCGGAGGAGGACTTCCAGGCGTGGATGGAGGGCCCGATGAAGGCGGCCCACCAGGGCGGTGGTGAGGGTGGCGGCGAGCGTCCGAAGCCCGCGGCTTCCGCGTCCACGGTGTGGTCGTTCGAGGTCGTGCAGCAGGCGGCGCCGAAGCAGGCCTGACACGAGCCGAAGCGGGCCTGACACGATTCGGGCCCGGGTCGGGGCCAGGTCCGATCCCCGGCCCGGGCCGCGACCCGGGCCCCGGGCCGGACCTCGGGCCGTCTCAGCTCCAGAAGGCGTCTTCCTCGTCGATGTCCGCGGTGCACTGGTCGATGTCGGTGATCTTGTCGCCGATGATCGTGAAGAAGAGTCCTTGGCGGATCTCGATGCCGCGGTCGCCGCGGTCGGCGCGCGCCGTGTGGAAACTCATCACGTGCCCGCGTCCGTCCGCCAGCACCGATTGCAGATCCACCTGGAAGGTGCCGTTCGTCTCCGTGCCGAGGCGACGGTAGAGGTCCAGGACGTTGTCCCGGCCCTTGTGGTGCCCGGACAACGGGTTGCTGCCCGGCACGTGGTGGATGACGTCGGCCGTCAGCAAGGTGCTCATCGTCTCCATGTCGCCCTTGCCGAAGGCCTCGTAGCCGCGGCGGACCAGGGCACAGTCGGGATGCTCTGACATGGCGTTCCCACCCTCCGGGTACGCAGGGAATGTCCTTTTTCCTATCATCGGCCTGGCCTTGTGGATATTCCACGTGGGAGAGTGACCGCGGATTCCGCAGCGGCGCGGGTCGGATGTCGGTCGCCCCGCGTACGGTCTGCGCATGGTTGATCAACAATCTCCCGGGCGATCGATACGTGACTTCGCGACCTGGGAGCCCGTACTGAGGCTCTTGTGGGCGGCCAAGGCGGACACGGCCGGTACCGGGCCCGCTCGCGTGGCGGGGCGCATCGGGCGAAGCGGCTGGAGCCTGGCCCTCCCGCACCCGGTGCCACCGCCCGGTCGGGCTCTCCGGACCGAGGACGTACGGGACGAGCTCGACGCGGTGGAACGGGTGCGGGCCGCGCTGGCGGAGGCCGGTGTCGACGACGTCTCGTTCTCGGCGAAGATCGAACCGACCGGGACGACCGTGCTGCGACTGATCGGACCCAGCCCGGCGGTGGAAACCGGAATCGGAGGCCCGCACCCCGGTGCGCTCCTCCTGGTCGAGGGCGCTCTTCCCGAGCCCTGGCGTCGCCTCCCCGATCCGATGCCCGGAGCGGGGCCGGCCCCTTCCGCGGACCTGGAGCTGCTGGAGCGGACGCTGCGCGAGCGGCTGCCCGACGCCATCGGCGCGACGGAGGACGAAATCGCCTCCGCCGAAGCCCGCCTGGGCGTCCGTCTGCCCGAGGAACTCAAGGTCCTGTACCGGGTGACGCGGGCGCGGTGGGAGGACTGGGGCAACGCCTACGAGGTGGCGGACGGTGTCTTCGAGGCGGTGCGCTGTGAACTCTCCTCCGTGGACGACCTGTACACCGCCGACGCTTCGACCCGCGACTGCAGTTGGGAGTTCGCGGCCATGGAGGCGGTCGACACTCCGCCCGACGCAGCCGTACAAGGCGTCGTCGGATCACCTGGGTGGATCGTCTTCGGAGAGAACGGCGGAGGAGACCGACTGGCGGTCGACCTGACACCCGGCCCGCGCGGACACGTCGGGCAGATCATCCTGATCGGCCACGAGGAGAGCGTCGGCGCCGCGTTGCTGGCCGAGTCCCTCACCGACTGGGTCCTGGACCGTGAGGCGGAAGGGAGTCGACGCCGCCGAGCACAACCACCGCTCGTGGCCCACGTCAACCACGCGAGCATCCGGAGCGTGCGGGAAGCCGCGCACCCCGGCCTGGAGGTCCTGTCGCTCGGGGTGTGGGACGGCCCACCGTTCAGCCTCGCCCCGGTCGCCGGGCTGCCCCGCCTGCGCACCCTCTCCGCGTACGCCGGCACACTCGCCGACCCGCTGGAGATCGCCGAGCTCACCGGCCTGGAGTTCCTGGCGCTCGACCCGCGGGACTGGCGCGTCCTCCTGGACGCCGGCGCCGTCCCCCGAAGCCTGTCGGCCGCGTCCATCAGGGCGTACGGCGACCAGGACCCCCTGACCGTCGTGGCCCTCGCCAACGAGATCCTGGCCCTCTGGGACCGCCCTCAGATCATCCAGACCGTCCTGGAAGGAAACCTCGACCCCGTGGCGACGGCCTAGTGGGCGGCGTGGTCCCGGCGCGGCAAGGCGTCGTAGGGCTCTTCCGCGTCGGACCCGCACAACTCCGCGTTGATCTGCTTCACCAGCTTGACCAGGTCGGTCGGGCGCTCCGGTCCCCACCAGTCGCCGAGCAGCTCGGCGAGCGACTCCTCCCGGGCCTCCGCCAGCTTTCCGGCGCTCACCCGCCCCTGGTCCGTCAGGACCAGCGGCAGCCCGTCCCGGACGGCGAGCCCACGCTCCTCGATCTGGCGCGCGGCGTCCGTGACGACCTTCAGCGGCACATTGGTGCGCTCGGCGAGCATCGCGGGCTCCACCGAGCCGTACCTCTTGATCCGCAGCAAGAGCCAGCTGGAGGCGGGCAGCAGGTCGTAGCCCGCCTTCTCGGTGATCTTCTCGTAGACGTGCCGGCGGCCCTCGCGGGTACCGAGGACCGACAGCGCACGGGCGACCTCGTCATGGGATGAGCGCTGGACGGGGTTGGAGGCCAGGGTCTCCGTCACATCGGGAGCCGTCACCGACCCGCGGAGCTTGTCCTCCTTCAGGAACCAGGCGATCACGAAGGCGATGAGGACGACCGGCACCGCGTAGAGGAACACGTCGGTGATCGCGGTCGCGTAGGCGTCGAGCACCTGGGGTCGCAGATCGGCGGGAAGCGCGGCGATGGCCCGCGGGTCCGCCTCCAGCTGCGCGACGCTCGCACCGGCCGGAAGCGTGACGCCCGCCAGGGAGGCGGCCAGCTTGTCGTCGAGCTGATGGGTGAAGACCGTGCCGAAGATGGCCACGCCGAAGGAGGCGCCGATGGAACGGAAGAAGGTGGCACCGGAGGTGGCGACGCCGAGGTCGGCGTAACTGACCGCGTTCTGCACCACCAGGACGAGCACCTGCATGACCAGGCCGAGGCCGGCGCCGAACACGAAGAAGTAGACGCTCATCTCCCAGGTGGAGCTGGTGCGGTGCAACTGGTGCAGCAGGAGCAGGCCCAGCGCGGTCACCGCCGTGCCCGCGATCGGGAAGACCTTCCAGCGCCCGGTCCGGCTGACGATCTGGCCGGAGACGGTGGAGGTGAGCAGCATGCCGATCACCATCGGCAGCATGTGGACGCCCGACATGGTCGGTGAGACGCCCTGGACGACCTGGAGGAAGGTCGGCAGGTAGACCATCGCGCCGAACATCGCGAAGCCGACGACGAAGCTGATCGCCGAACAGAGGGTGAAGGTGCGGATGCGGAACAGGCCGAGCGGCAGTACCGGTTCGGTGGCCCTGCGCTCCACGAGGAGGAAAGCGACGAGCAGTGCGGCGCCGAGGACGGCGACGCCGATGATCCGGGCCGAGCCCCAACCCCAGGTGGCGCCGAGGGAGGCGACGAGCACGAGGCAGGTGGCCACGCAGGCGATGAGGAAGGTGCCGAGGTAGTCGATGGTGTGTTTCGAGGAGCGGGCCGGGATGTGCAGGACGGCGGCGATGACGACGAGCGCGACGAGACCGATGGGGAGGTTGATGTAGAAGACCCAGCGCCACGACAGGTTGTCCACGAACAGGCCGCCCAGCAGCGGGCCCAGCACGCTGGTCGCACCGAAGACGCCACCGAAGAGGCCCTGGTACTTGCCGCGTTCGCGCGGCGGGACGATGTCGCCGACGATCGCCATCGACAGCACGATCAGTCCCCCGCCGCCGAGGCCCTGCAGGGCACGGAAGCCGATGAGCTGGGGCATGTCCTGGGCGATCCCGCACAGCGCCGACCCGATGAGGAAGAGGACGATGGCGTACTGGAAGAGCCGCTTGCGTCCGTACTGGTCGCCGAGCTTGCCCCACAGCGGGGTGGCGGCGGTGGAGGCGAGCATGTAGGCGGTGACGACCCAGGACAGGTGCGCCATGCCGCCGAGGTCGCTGACGATGGTCGGCAGGGCGGTGGAGACGATGGTCTGGTCGAGCGCGGCGATCAGCAGGCCCAGCAGCAGCGCTCCGATGGAGACGAGTACCTCGCGGGAGGCGTGCTCGCCGGCGGGGTTGGTCCTGTCCGGGTCGGGAACGGGGCCCGGGCCCTTCGCGGTCACATCCTGAGCCATCGATACCTCCTCAGGCCGGATCAACGTCTCCATCCTGAGCGGTGTGTCCGGTTATGGCCTCTCGGGCGGTTGGGACGGCTCCTGCGGGTCTGCATAATCGCAGGCAATAGCCAGGGAGGGAGTCCAGTGAGCCGTCAGCACTGTCCAGAATGCGGCGCCACCGGCGCAGCCTGCGGGTGCGTGCCGGGTGTGGGTTTCAACCCTTTGCGTATCCGCCCGTACGTGACGTTGCCCGACCCCGGCGAGCCGGACACCCCGGTGTCCCCGCAGCCGGTGTCCGGCGCGGTGGCCCCGGACCCGCACCCGGCGCCCGTTCCGGTGGACGACGACACCCCGGCGTACGGGATACCCGTACCACCGCAGGACGGGCCGTGGCCCGCGGAACCCGCCGGGCCCGCGTACCCGCCGAACCCGGCCGAGACGGTCCAGCTCCGGGCGATCCCGGCAGCGGGCCGCACGTACGCCGCCGCAACGGCCCCGGCGAAGCGAACCGGCCCGGCCGCGCGGAAGCCGCTCGCGCTGCTGATCGGCGCCGCCGCGGTGGTCGCCCTCAGCGGAACGGCCGTGGCGGTGTGGGCGCTCCCGAGTTCCACCGAAACCGATGCCGTACTGCTGGAGGGCAAGGCCTCGGCGCCCGTGACGAGCGCCGCCCCGGCCGCGCCCTCCGCGAGTCCGTCCCCGACCAAGGGCAGCCCGTCCCCCTCGGCCTCCCCGTCACCGAGCGCCTCGAAGTCGGCGTCCCCCTCCCCCTCACCGAGCGCGTCCCGCACCTCCGCGCCCCCGTCTCCCAGCCCCTCCCCGAGCGCGATCCGCTCCTCCAGCCCGCCGCCCACGCCGCAGGCCCCGACCCTGCGGCACGGGGACTCGGGCTCGGAGGTGGAGAAGCTCCAGCGGCTGCTGGCGGCACAGGGCCTGTACCGGGGCCGGATCAACGGCCGGTTCGACTGGCGGGTGGAGGACGCCGTGTCGGAGTTCCAGTACGACAGGGGCATCGACGACCAGGAATGGGGCTTCTACGGGCCGGTGACCCGCAAGGCACTGGAGGGATGAGCGTCACATGTCCGCTGGTGGCGCGGACCGCCCTTTGTTTTGTATCGTGATGGAACAAAGTGGTTCCGTCCTCATTCCCTGACCGGTGGACGGAACCACTTGTTCTCTTTCCCGCCCCGTCTGGAGCCCCGCCGATGCCGGCCAGCACCACCACCGCACCCGTAGCCCTCACCGCCAAGGCCCTGCTCCTGGACATGGACGGCACGATCGTCAACTCCGACGCGGTGGTCGAACGCTGCTGGCACGAATGGGCGGTCTCCCACGGGCTGGACCCCCAGGCGGCCATGAAGGTGGTCCACGGCCGCCAGGGCTACGCCACCATGGCCGTCCTGCTGCCGGACCGCCCCATGGAGGTCAACCACGCCGAGAACGCGGTGATGCTGGCCCGCGAGACGGCCGACACCGACGGCGTGATCCCGGTCGTGGGTGCCCCGGAGTTCATGGCCGCGCTCGACGGCCTGCCGCACGCCCTGGTCACCTCCGCCGACACGGCCCTCGCCACGGCCCGGATGACCGCCGCCGCCCTGCCCATGCCCGAGATACGGGTCACGGCCGAGTCCGTCCAGGCCAGCAAGCCCGACCCCGAGGGCTTCCTCATGGGCGCCGCCGCACTGGGCGTGGACCCGGCCGACTGCATCGTCTTCGAGGACTCGGCCGCGGGGATCACCGCGGGCAGGGCGGCAGGCATGCGCGTGATCGGCGTGGGCCCCCGCGCGGCCGCCCACGCCCCGACGGCCCACGTCCCGGACCTGACCGCCCTCCAGGTCACGGCCACCCCGGACGGCTCGATCACCATCACGCTCCACCCGGCGGCCTGACCCCGAACGGCTCCCACGTCGGCGAGGCGACCGCTCGGCGGCACAGCCTGCGGGCGCCCGTCGGATGCCGCAGGCTGTGCCGCCGAGGCCGGCCGGGCCGACGCCGCGTCGGGATGATGCTCGGCGGAACCGGGCTTGCCGGAACCGGGCTGCGGGAATCGGGCCACCGGGGACCATGCTCGCCGGACTCGGGTCGCCGGGACCACGCTCGCCGGACTCGGGCCGCCGGGACCACGCTCGCCGGAACGGTCTGCCGGAACCGGGCCGCCGGGACCACGCTCGCCGGAACGGGGCCACCGGGAACCAGGACCCCACTCGCCGGAATGCGGGGCCGGGCCTCTCCGACCGCCCCGATGGCCTCTCGTCTCCCGGCCCGTTCCTTCGGGGGCTTCCCGGCAGTCTTTCGTTTCTCCGGGGCGGGACGGTCGGTCAAGGGTGGCCGAAGGCCATCGCGAAGCGACGCGACGACGAAGGAGGAGCGCCCTTGAGGGACCGGCCCGACCCGGAGACACGATGAGACTGACGGGAAACCCCCGAACCCTCCCCGATGCCGCCCCAGCAGCTCCCGCCCCTACTGCCCCCACTGCCCCTACTGCCCGACCCGCCCGTCGATGCGCTCCCGCAGGAAGTCCGCGTGGCCGTTGTGGCGCGCGTACTCCTCGATCATGTGGACCAGGACCTCGCGGAGCTCCATCGGTTCGCCGTCATGCCCGCCACCACCCGCGACGTCCAGGCTGGGGGCCTCCGCCACGAGCTGCTCCGCGAAGGCGACCTCGGCACGCCAGGTGTCCCACGCGTCCGCGACCACCGCCGGGTCTGCCACCGCGCCGGTGAAGTCCCCCGCGCGGTCTTCCTCCGAGCGGTAGTGCCGTCGTACCTCCTGGCCCGCCATGACCTGCCGGAACCAGTACTGCTCGACGCCGGCGAGGTGGCGTACGAGACCCAGTAGGGACAGGTTGGACGGTTCCACCGAGCGCCGCGCCAAAGCCTCCGCGTCGAGGCCCGCGCACTTGAGTTCCAGCGTCAGGCGCTGGTCGCGCAGATATCCGGCGAGCACGGCGCGCTCGCCCTGGAATCCGCCGTCGGTCCGCGTGTCCTCGTCGGGGTGGACGAACATGTTGGACCAGCCGAACTTCCGCTCCTCGACGGACACAGCAGCAGGCACGGACGCGGGCGCGGACCCAGCCACGGGCATGGGCACGGACGCGGGCACCGGCGCCGAAGCAGCCGCAGACACGGGCTCCGCCAGAAGCGCGGGCTCGACGAAGGGACTGATGGAGGGGCGGACGGAAGGGCGGGCGGAAGGGCCGCCGAAGGAGGGGCCGGCAAAAGATTGGCCATCGAAGGAAGGCCCGCCGAAGGAAGGCCCGGCGAAGGAAGCGGTGTCGGTCACGCGCACGAGCCTGACCTGTACGTTCTCCGCCCGCAAGGCAATATCCCCCACCCCACCCCACTCCTCCCTCCCCGAACTCAGCCCGCGATCGCCTCGTACAGGGAGAACGCGGCCAGCGCTGCCATCACGGCCGCCGCGATCTTGATGATCAGCCGCAGCGGCACGTACTTCATCAGGGTCCGCCCGCCCAGGATGCCGATGCCCGCGACCGCCCACAGGGCGAGCACAGCGCCGATGCCGACCGAGACGGGGTCGTCGTACCGGGCGGCGAGGTTGGCGGTCATGATCTGGGTCAGGTCGCCGAACTCCGCCACCAGGATCAGCATGAAGCCCGCCCCGGACACCTTCCAGAAGGACTGGTCGGCGGGCGGCTTGACCTCCTCGTCCCCGTCGTCCTTCTTCAGGAGCAGCATGGCCGCGCCCAGAAGAAAGAGGACGCCGACAACGGCCTGGACGAGCCGGTGCGGAAGCAGCGTGAGGACGCTGCCCGCGGCGATGGCGAGTGCGACGTGCACGGCGAAGGCGGCGGCGACGCCGGCGAAGACGTAGGAGGCGCGGTAGCGGGTGCCGAGCATCAGGCCGGCGAGGGCCGTCTTGTCGGGGAGTTCGGCAAGGAAGACGACGCCGAAGGCGATCGCGGTGATGCTGAAGCTGAACACGGGGGTGAAACCTCGATCGGTCGGGCAGGGCGCCATCGGGACCGAGAGACCTGGGCTGTGTCAGGGGTCGCTTCGGCTCGGCGGCGCCCTGGCTTGCGCGTGCGCGTACGAAACGCGCCTGCGCTGAACAGGACACTGCGGCCGAAGGTCTCGCTGGCCTGCCGCTGTACGCGGCCTGCCTCCGGGCGCCGGCTGGGGTGACCCAGCAGTATGTCGACGGTCCGGCGAAGAGCTACTCCCCTTCTGCTCCGAACAGGATACGCGACGCCCACGGCCGGCCCTATGGACCGTCGCCCCCACCTCGCCCTCTCGCGCCCCTTCGCACCCGCCCCGAACCACCCCGAACCACCTTCGGCGGCACACCCCCATCCCTCCCGCATCCCTCCCCCGGCCCCCTCACACCCCGCTCACACCCCCATCGCACCACCCTCACACGATTACGGAATATCAACTTCCGATTAAATCAGGGGCGTTGATTGACTTGATGTGACGTGCCCATGTCGCCAGGCTGTCACCTGGCGCCCATCCCCGCGATACCCGGCGCCGCCACGATGGCCACGCCCCGCCGGGGCCGCACGGCCACACCCCCCGCACCCAGGGAGCCCCTCATGGCACTCATACCCAGCATCTACGCGCGTCGAATTGGCGTGCTCGCGTCAGCGGCGTCCCTCGCCGCGCTGACCTCCCTCCTCAACGCCCCCGCCGCCCAGGCCGCGCCGCCCGCCCCCATCAGCGCCTCGGCCGCCCGCGCCTACCTGGCGACCGTCACCCCGAAGACCGAGGGTTCCACCAGCGGCTACAGCCGCGACCTCTTCCCGCACTGGAGCACCGTCTCCGGCAGCTGCAACACCCGCGAGACCGTCCTCAAGCGGGACGGCGTCAATGTCGTCCAGGACTCGGCCTGCGCCGCCGTGAGCGGAAGCTGGTACTCGGAGTACGACGGCGCCACCTGGACCGCCGCCTCCGACCTCGACATCGACCACGTCGTCCCGCTCGCCGAGGCCTGGCGTTCCGGCGCCAATTCCTGGACCACGAGCAAGCGCCAGCAGTTCGCCAACGACCTCACTCGCCCGCAGCTCATCGCGGTCACCGACAATGTCAACCAGGCCAAGGGCGACCTCGACCCCGGCAAGTGGATGCCCTCGCGGACGGCCTACCGTTGCACGTACGCACGGATGTGGGTCAACGTGAAGCAGTATTACGGTCTGAGCATGGACTCCGGCGAGAAGACGGCCCTGGTCAACACCCTCAACGGCTGCTGAGGCCACTGACACGGCTCACGCCGGCGAGGCCACTGAGGCCGCGCACCGAGCCGGCCGCCGATCTTTCCCCGTCAGGGGGAGGCGTCGCTCCCCCTACCCGTCGTACCGTGATCGAAGGGGCTACGGAGGAGGGGGAGTTGCATGGCCGGACTGCGTCTGGGGCCGCTGCTGCGCCACGTCGACTGGGACACGGGGCGGTCGGCCACGATCTGGATCGAGGCGGACCGCCCGTGCACGGCCGAGGTGCGGTGCGCGGACGGGTCGGGCGGCAGTGCGCGCACCTTCCAAATAGCCGGTCACCACTACGCGCTGGTCCCGGTGACCGGCCTGACCCCTGGCGCGACCACGGCCTACGAAGTGCTGCTCGACGACCGGCCGGTGTGGCCGCTGCCGGAGAGCGGTTTCCCGCCGAGCACGATCACCGCTCCGGCCGTGACGGGCCCCGGCCGGCCCGGGCCCGGGCTGCGCGTGACCTTCGGCTCCTGCCGACAGGCCGCGCCGCCCGCGGGCCGGCGGGGGCCGCACGGCGCGGACGCGCTCGACACCCTCGCCGCGCGGCTGGCCGCAGACCCGGAGGCGGTGCGGCCGGACGTCCTGCTGCTGCTCGGCGACCAGGTGTACGCGGACGCGCTGTCGCGGGAGACCCGGGCGTGGCTCGCCGCCCGTCGGGATCTGCGGGAACCTCCCGGTGCCCAGGTCGCGGACTACGAGGAGTACACGCGGCTCTACTACGAGTCCTGGCTCGACCCGGAGATCCGCTGGCTGCTGTCGACCGTCCCCAGCCTGCACATATTCGACGACCACGACGTCATCGACGACTGGAACACGAGCGCGGCCTGGCTGGCGGAGATGCGGGCCACCCCGTGGTGGCGGGAGCGCGTGCTCAGCGGCCTGATGTCGTACTGGGTGTACCAGCACCTGGGCAATCTCTCCCCCGCCGAGCTGGCGACCGACGCGGTGTACGAGGCGGTACGGCAGACCCGCGACGGTACGGACGTCCTACAGGCCTTCGCCTCCGCGGCGGATGCCGATCCGGCTACGGTGCGCTGGAGCTACCGGCGCGACTTCGGCCGGACACGGCTGCTGATGGTGGACACCCGGGCCGCGCGGGTGCTGGCGGAGGACGGGCGGGCGATGCTCGATCCGGCGGAGCAGCAGTGGCTGCGGGAGAACGCCTTGGCAGGGCATGGCGGTTACGACCATCTGCTGATCGGGTCCTCGCTGCCGTGGCTGATGCCGCCGCTGATCCACGACGCCGAGACGTGGAACGCCGCGCTGTGCCGTGGGGAGCGGGGGCCTCGGTGGGCGCGGATCGGGGAGGATCTGCGCCGGCGCAGCGATCTGGAGCACTGGGCGGCGTTCCCCGCCTCGTTCGCGGCGCTGACCGACCTGATCGAGGAGGTCGGCACGGGGCCTCGGGCGCCGGCGACGGTGTGCGTGCTGTCCGGGGACAACCTTCTACAGCACGTAGGTTGACGCTATCCTCGGCCCATGCCGATCGCCCCGGAGTACCTGCACCTCGTCCACCAGGGCCCGTTCCCCTGCTACCTCTACGGACGCAGCAGCCGCGACCCCAAGAAGCGCGGCCGGTCGGTCGGCGACCAACTTCACGACGGCCGCGACCTCGCAGACACCTGGGGCTGGCCCGTCGTCGAAGAGTTCAAGGACACCGGCGTCTCCGCCACCCGATACGCCCACAAGGCGCGCGACGACTTCGACGAGATGCTGACCGGCATCAAGGAGCGGCGCGTCCGTCTCGTCGTCGCCTATGAGGCCTCCCGTTACTACCGCGACCTTGAGGTGTACGTTCGGCTGCGCAACGCCTGCGCCGAGGCTGACGTCCTGCTCTGCTACAACGGCATGATCTACGACCTCAGCACCGCCACCGACCGGAAACTGACCGCGCAGGACGCCCTTCAGGCCGAGTCCGAGGGCGACATGATCCGGGAACGGAACCTGCGCACCGTCAGGATCAACGCGACGGCAGGCAAGCCGCACGGCCGCACGCTGGACGGCTACCGGCGACGCTACGACCCGGACACCGGTGACCTGATCGACCAGGTTGAGGACATTGAGCGGTCGCCGCTCATCCGCCGTCTGTTCGACGAGGCGGAGGCACACCGGTCGATCCGCGGCATCGCAGTCCGCTGTGGCGACGACGGCTGGTACACGCGGGATGGCAAGGCGATCACCCGCACGTTCGTGCTGGGGGTGCTCCGAAATCCGGCCTACATCGGTCGGCGCGTTTTCCGGGGCCGCGAGCTTTGCGATGCGACGTGGCCCGCGCTGATCCGGCCCGCCCAGTTCCAGGCGGTACAGGCGTATCTCGACCAGGAGGACAGGACATGGGCTCGGGGTCAGGACTCCGAGCCGCGGCACCTGCTCTCGGGGATCGCCCTGTGTGGTCTGCACCCGGAGCTGGCCGGGGAGGGGGCCGAGCCGGTGATGCGGCCGTACGTCAACGGTAAGTCGTGGTCGTACCGCTGCGAGTTGAAGGCCCACGTGTCCATCAATGAGGCCATGTTGCATGACGCCGTCACAGAGGCTGTTGTATCGCGGCTGGAGGACCCCGTGTACGCCGCTGGGTTCAGGGAGAAGCCGGCACAGGCGGCGGCCGACGCAGCGCGGAACCGGCTGGTCAGCCTGGAGCGGCAGCTCGACGAGGCGCGCGAGATGGCCAGCCAGTTCGACGAGAGTGGGGCCCCGGCATTGAGCGTGGCGTCTCTGGCCGCGCTTGAGCGGCAGCTGATGCCGTTGATCGCAAAGGCCAGGCAGGAGGCGCAGGGCCCGCAGGGGGTGCCGCTGGTCCTGCGGAATCTGATCGGGGCGCCGGATGTGTCGGAGGCGTGGGATGACATGGAGCTGGAGCAGCGGCGTGCGGTGATTCGCCGGGTGGTGACGATTCGGGTGTACCGGTCGGCGACGCAGGGTGCACGACGTCTCACGCCGGACCGGGTTCGGTTGTCGTGGTACGGCGAGCCCGGCTTCAGGGGTGTCGTGCCTCGCGCTCGCGGGCAGGCTGATTAGCCGCGTCGGCGGGATGGGCAGCGGCCCGGTCTCGGGTGGGCTGTTGTCCCGGGAGGCGGATGATTTTCGCCTCGGAGGTGGTGGGCGGGGCGTTGTGGAGGCCGGCGAGGTACAGGCGTACCCCGGTCTCCATGCTTTCCACGATGAGGGCCTCGCGCTGTCCCTCGAACTTCTCCTCGAAGGCGGCCTTGGCTGCCGCAAGCGCGTGCTGATTCGCAACCCGGTCCGCTTCGAGGTCCCGGATGCGACGGCGGTGCTCTTCTGCCTGGGCGGCACCGAGGGCCAGGTAGCGGGTGCGTTCGTCGTGGGCATGCTGACAGGCGGTTTCGAGGCGACGGCGTTCGTCTTCGAGGAGTCGCCGTTCATCTCTGGCGTCCACGCTCCAGGTTCGGGTCATGGCGAGGTGCATCATGGCGGCGGACGCAAGTCCTACGAGGCCGCCGCCGAGGGAGGCGGGGGTGTTGCTGTCGACGATGCCGTAGGCGACGACGCTGGAGGAGAAAGCCATGACTACGCCGGCTGTTGCGGCGGCCGCGCGGGCCCGGGTTGTTGTGGTTTCTGTCTGTTCCATCCGTACCCCCGCTATGCGTGTGCTGCCGCGCCTCCGTCGTCGTCGGCGGTGGCGCGTTCTGTGCGTTCCGTACGTTGCAGCCGCTCCACTGCCGCGGTGAAGAGCTCTCGCCCGACCGCGGTCTGAATGCCCAGCGCATCGGCTGCTTCATCCAAAGTGATTGAACGTGAGCCTACCCCTGTTGCCCGAGATTGCGCAGGGGCTGACAGGGACTCAGGGGAGAGGATTTCGGCCGCGATGAGGAGGTCGATGGCGTTGACGTCGACTGCCTTGGCGAGGGGTTCGAAGAAGCGTGGGTCGGGCATGGCCTCCCCCCTGAGCACGCGGCCCATGGTGCTTTCTGAGAGGCCGGCGGCGCGCGCAAGCGCGGCTTTGCCGCCGTGGCCGTCGAGGTCGTACCTGCCCGTGGCTCGGGCGGCGTTGGCGATCAGCCTGCCGAACCGCTGTCGAACCGTCTCTTCACTCCGCATGCGTGCACGGTATCTGCCCAGGTAGGAAGGTGCAGCACCCTTGCTAGCAAGCAAGGGTGCGCGTTTGGCCAGGTGGAGGCATTGGGGCAGCGTGTTCCAGCGCTCGAACATGCGTTCCCCTTCGAATCTTTACTTTCACAGCAGGCAACCTTGCTTGCTAGGCAGGGTGTCTTGTGCCTAGAGTTCTGCCTACCGAGGCAGAATCGTCTAGGTAGGCAGAACCGAGGGGGGTGACCCATGAAGTACCGACTCCACATCGCAAACCTCAAGCAGGCCGCCCACACCCGGGGCGACACCACGCAGTACGCCATCGCGAAGCGGACCGGACTCTCCGAACCGCACGTCAGCAAGCTGCTGAACCACCGGTCGAAGCCGCTCGTCGAAACCCTGCTCGTCTTCAAGCGGACGTACGGCGGCACCGTCGACGATTTCATCGAAGAGGTCGCCGCATGAGCCGCGCGGAACGCATCGCCCGGCTCGGCCCCGAGTACGTCGCCTACATCCGGCAGCGCGTGGCTGAGGCTCCTGCACCGGACGCGGCACACGTCGACGAGCTCCGGCCGATCCTCACCAACCCGGCCAAGCGCCGCACACGGCCCGCGGGCTCCGCGCCGGCCGCCGCCTGACCCCTGACAGACCGAGGGGTCGCGGGGCCTGGCACGGCCCACACGACCCCGGCATTCCTCACAACCCGAAGAGATCGAGGAACACCATGAACCACAAGCCTAGCCCCACCGACCTGCTGGACGGCGCACGCCGTACGGTCCTGGTCGCCCTCCCGGTCCGACCCACGCCGCCGGCCACGGTCGAGAGCACCATCCTGGCCGCCGCCCGGGTCATCGCCCGCGTCGGTCTCCACCACGGCGACTACGTACTGGACGCGCTCGGCCGCGACGGTCTCGACGTGCCGATGTACGTCCGCCCGATGTCGGTGGTCGGTGCGATCCGGCACGCGGCTACGGGCTCGCCGCAGAAGACGAACTGTGTCGCGGACATGGCGATCGGGTTCCTGGCCCTGTCGATCGACGGCGGCCCGGCGTGGACGGATCCGTTCAGTCTGGAGGCGCACGTCGACGACTGGTCGGACGGTGTGACGGCGGCTGAGGCGGTTGCGTTCCTGGAGCTGGCGGCTACGGCCCCGGAGCGTGCGGCGTGAACACGAAGGCGCTGAATTCGCTGGCGGACTTGATCTGTCGGGCTCAGGAGCAGGACCGGACGCCGATGGGGATCGCGTTCGCGATCGACGCGGCGGGCCGGCACATGTCCCCGGAGACGGTCGCCGAGCTGGACCGGTTGCAGACGCGGGTGGCCGAGCTGGAGACCTCGGCTCGTGGCTGTGACGGTGAGGGATGCGTCCTGCCCCACAGCTCGTGGTGCACCCGGGCCCGGAAGTTCGCGTCCCAGCACGACGGCTGCACCTGCGGCGAACCGTGGACGGACACGCCTCAGACTCACGCCGGGCACTGCTGGCTGATGAGCCCGCCCTGGGACGAGATGGAGTGGCACCGCAAGCGTGTTGCCGAGCTGCTGGCCCGGGTCGCCGAGCTGGAAGCCGAGCGGCACGCGACGAACGAGGCCCTGTCCGACGCGGCCGTACAACTGCGGGCAGACCGAAACCGGTTCGCCGAGCTGGAGGCCGAGCGCACCCGCCCGGCGCCGATGCTCTACCGCGACCGGTTCGGCGACACCTGGCAGGCCGACGGCAACAGCTTGACGCTCGCCGCGACCGAAGCCGGCGGCCCGACTACCGGGCGGCCCTGGGTCGAGCCTGCGGCGGACGTCGCCCGGGACTTCGGCCCGCTCGTACCGGTCCGGTCTCCGGAAGACCCGTACGTCTCCCCGCTGCACCACGACTACCGCGTCAGCCACGACCTTCCCGAGGTGCCCCATGTCTGAGCAGCCGCCCGTGACCGGGCCCATCCCCATCTACGTCAAGCCGATCCCCGTGGGCGCCGAGCTCGACCTGGTCGCACTCACCGCGCACGTCGTCAGCGACGTCCTCGACGCGCTCATCGAAGGTGACGACACCACGCTGTGGGACCTCCTCCACGAGGTTGCTGCTCCGTCGGCGGGCGCGGCGGAGCGGCTGGACCGGGAGGAACTGGAGCAGCAGCTCGTCGAGCGCGCGTCGTCCCGCGTGCCGCTGTACGGGGCCGCGGCGTTGGCGGAGGCGCCCCGTGGCTGACCGAGTTCTGGTGCTGTGCGCCCACGGCTACGCGCTGATGCAGGACTCGTGCCCCGGCTGCGACGCCGAGGCCGAGACCCCGCACCAGGGGGACCCGGTCCGTGTCGTCCCCTCCTGGACCAGCACCCCGCACACCCGCTGCCGCCGCTGCTCCCTCCGCCCGTCCCACCGCATCCACCTGAAGGGCGTGACCCGATGACCACCCCGAAGCCCGTCCGTGGCCCGCTGTACGTCGAGGCCACCCCGATCACGGTCACCCTCGACATCAGCCCGCTCGTCTCGAACAACGTGCATGACCTCCTTGACCTGCTTCGCTCGGACGAGTTCATCGACACGTTCATGGAGCTGGACACCACGGGCGGCCTCGCGTTCGAGGAACTGCACGCGGCCCTTGTCGAGCGGCTCGCTACGAAGGTCGCGTTGACTGGCAAGCAGGCCGTGCGTATCGGCGAGCAGCTGGTGGTACTCGGCGAGGAACGGTCCATCCCGGAGCAGCGCGGGGAGGCGGCATGAGCGCCGCCGAGCACTTGGCCGAAGCCATCTCCGTGGGCTGCACCCGTGACGACCACGACCACGTCGGCGACCACCGACGCGAGGTTCTGAACGAGGCCATTCAGACCGCGAACTCTGCGTACGAGCAGCAGGAGCTGGGCGACGCGCGCAGCGACTACAACGAGGGCGTGTTCGACGCCGTGTCGGCCCTGTACCGGCTCCTCAACAGCGCGAGCAGGGTGGAGGGGAAGGGCACCGGCACGACCGGCGGCGAGCCCACCCCGTCCGACCCGCTGATCGTCCGCCGCTTCGACACCTCCATCGAACCCGACCGCTTCTGCGGCGAGACCGAGATGGTCGTCTACGCGGTCGCCGAGGACGGGCGCCCGGTCGCGCTGCTCCTCGACGATGCGGCGCGCGCCAAGCTCGCCAGCCTGATCGGTCATCCCGGGCCCGGGCTGGACGAGCGGGCCCTCCGGCTCGCCGACCACATCCTCAACGCCGGCGGGGAGTGGACCACCAACAAGGCCCACCAGTGGGTCGTCTCGGCCATCGAGCCGAAGCCGCCGATCCACTTCACCCGGCACTCCCTCCAGGCCCTCGCCGTACACGGCTACCTCACCGAGCGCCGCGAGCCGGGCCGGGTCTCGTACACGCCGAACTACGCCACCGGTGGTGGCCGATGACCGAGACCGCGCTGGCCGGGGCGAGCACCGCCCCGGCCGCCGGCCCCACCGTCCTCGGATGGTTCCAGGCCGGCTCACCCGAATGGCACGCCGCCCGCGCAGCCGGGATCGGTGGCTCCGAGATCGCCGCCGTCCTCGGCCTCTCCCCCTACGAGTCCCGGTTCTCCCTGTGGCACCGCAAGAAGGGACTCCTGGCGCCCGTCGACGAGACGAGCGTCATGTACTGGGGGAAGAAGCACGAGCCGACGATCTGCGACGAGTTCGCGGAGCGGCACCCCGAGTTCAAGGTCGCGCCGTCTCCGACGTACGCAACGATCGGCCGGCCGTGGCAGATCGCGAACCCGGACCGTCACCTCTGGCCTGCCGAGGACCCCAGGTTCCTGGCACCCATCGAGGAGCTACTGGAGGCCAAGACCAGCCGCGACGACGAGGGCTGGGGCGAGGAAGGCACTGACCAGATCCCGGTGTACTACCGGGCCCAGTGCCTCTGGTACCTCGATGTGCTGCGTGCTCGCCGCTGTCACGTCGCTGTGCTGATCGGTCTGTCGGACTACCGGGAGTACGTCGTCGAGTACGACGAGGCCGAGGCCCGGGTTCTGCGGGAGGCGGGCGCGGAGTTCGTTCGGACGCTGGCCGCCGGCGAACGGCCGTCCATCGACGGGCACACCGCGACCTACCAGGCGATCCGGGATCTGCCCGAGGGCCTGGACGCGGTGGACGTCGAGATCCCGACCGTGCTCCGCGACCGGTGGTACGCGGCGCAGGACGCGGCATGGATCGCCGAGGACGAGCTGACCGCCTGCAAGAGCGAACTCCTCGACCTGATCGGCACCGGCCAGCGCGCCATGTGTGAACGCGTCCGGATCGCGACCCGCACCGTCCGCGACGGCAGGACGTACCAGCTCCTTCCCGCCCGCACCCGAAGGACCGCCCGATGACTCCTGCGGAACAGATGCTCATCGCCGCCGCCGACCTGAACGCCAAGGTCGCGCGGGCTAAACGCAAGGGGGGCGCCATCACCGTGCCGGCCTCCGCAGTCAGCGAGATCGCCTACCTCCTCGAAGTCTGCGGCCGGTCAACCGCTCAAGCCGGGGCGATCAACGGCACCAGGAACCCGGCGCTCGTCGAGCACGCCCACGACATCGCCCGCACTTACCTCGGAGAGCAGCCCCGATGACCGACAACACAATCTCCAACGCCGTCGCAGTCAGGGACAACGGGCCGGGCGCGATGATCGAGGCCTACCGTGCCGACCTGGCCACCGTCATGCCGTCCCACGTCAAGCCCGACACGTTCGTCCGTCTCGCAGTCGGCGTCCTGCGCCGGGACCCGAAGCTGACCGAAGCCGCCCGTAACAATCCGGCCGCGTTGATGGGCGCCCTCATGGACGCCGCGCAGCTCGGGTTGACGCCGGGAACCGAGCAGTTCTACCTGGTCCCCCGTAAGACGAAGGGCCGCCTGGAGGTTCAGGGGATCCGCGGCTACCAGGGCGAGATCGAACTGATCTACCGGGCGGGCGCCGTGTCTTCGGTGATCGTCGAAGTTGTCCGGCAGGCCGACCGGTTCCGGTACGCGCCGGGTCGGGACGAGCGTCCCGACCACGAGATCGACTGGGACGCATCCGACCGGGGGCCGCTCCGTCTCGTCTACGCCTACGCCGTGATGAAGGACGGTGCTACCTCCAAGGTAGTCGTCCTCAACAGGGCTCAGGTGATGCAAGCCAAGGCCATGAGCCAGGGCTCGGACACCCCCTACTCCCCGTGGCAGAAACACGAGGAGGCCATGTGGATGAAGACGGCCGCGCACCGGCTGACGAAGTGGGTTCCGACCTCAGCGGAGTACATGCGCGAGCAGCTCCGTGCGCACGCCGAGGTGGCTGCCGAGGTCCGGCCCGCACCCGCCGTGCTGGCCCCCCAGCCGGGCGGGCTGACCGTCACGAACGACGAGGACGAGGGCCCGATCGACGCCGAGTTCGTGGACGACGTGCCGTCCGCTGGTTGGCCGGCGGCCGCGCAGCCCGGATCGGGGGCCCGCGCATGAGCTGGCACCTCGGCCGTATGGCCGCCCTGGACTTCGAGTCCAGCGACAAGCACCCCACGACCGCGCGGATCGTCACCTGCGCCCTCATCCTCGTCGGCGGCGGCCAGCCCACCGACTACCGGAACTGGCTGATCAACCCCGGTATCCCGCAGGAGCCCGGCGCGATCGCCGTGCACGGCATCACCGACGAGTACGCCGCCGAGCACGGCCAGGCCGCCGAGCAGGGCATCACCGGGATCGTCAAGGCGTTGTCCGAGGTCGTCGCCGCCGGGATCCCCATCGTCGGCCACAACGTCGGCAGCTACGACCTCAACCTCCTTTCCCACGAATCGGTGCGGCATCTCGGCGCCCCGCTGACCGAGACCATCCCGGACGCGTCCGCCCGGATGCGGGTGATCGACACGATGGTCCTCGACAAGCAGACGGCTCCGTTCCGCCGGCGAGTGTCGGAGGAGCAGGGCCCGTACCAGCTGAAGACCACCGCGCAGCGGTACGCGCTCGGCTGGGATGACGCGGCGGCGCACGGCGCGGACTACGACGCGCTGATGTCGGCCCGGGCGGCGTGGCACATGGGCAACATCGCGCACCGGCCGCACGACCAGCGGCCGGACTGGGTGCAGGCCTTGCGTACGCAGCGCTTCGACTCGCTGATCTTGGGTCTCGATGACCTGCACGCCGCGCAGGCGAAGTGGGCGGCCCGGGACGCCGAGTCGTACCAGCGGTACCTGAGGGACCCGGCGAAGTCGGGTGCGAAGCACGATCCGGCCGCCGTGATCGACGGTTCCTGGCCCCTCATCCCTCAGCAGCAGGACGGAGCGCAGTGATGCGAGTACGAACCCTCATCCGCCGGTTCCGCGGCGACCAGACCCGGGCCGCCGGAGTGATCGCGGGCCAGGCCGTGAAGATCCGCGACCTGGAGGCCCGGCTGGCGACCGCCGATGCGGCCGTCATCAAGCTGATGCGGAACGGCAACAGCGGCTCGGACGACCAGATCAAGTTCCTGAAGAGGGAACTGGAGCGCCGGGCCCGGCTGATCGACCAACTCCGTACCGGGGTCGTCGATGACGCGCAGACCGCCGAGTTGCGCCGCCGGCTCCACGACACGCAGCAGGCCAACCGCGGCTTGGAGCAGCGACTCGCGCTCCTCCAGGCCGCGAACAGCGGGATTTCCGTGCTGGAGGCCGCCGCGTGACCACCGGAATTCCCGCGGCTGGGCTCCGAAGCATCAGCTACGGCGGCGGCGTCCAGTCCACGGCGCTGCGAACTCTGCGAGTTCAGACTTTCCGAGAGGTCTTCAGCAGGAACCCGGACCTGCGTTGTGTCTCCGCTTCGGCATCAAGGGCCGGGTTCGGGCCG
>NZ_JBICYT010000053.1:0-42544 GCF_043201215.1 Streptomyces sp. NPDC048331
GCCCTCCTGGCCACCTGGACCGGCGCCTGCTCGATATGCGGCCAACCCGCAGCAACCTCCGAACCCCACCACAGGACCTAACAAAGCCCTACTAGGCGCCACGTCGGAGTATGAAAACCCCCGCCACCGCCACCTCTTGAACGTCTTCGTCGAGGTCCAGCAGTTCGAACAGCGCCTGCTGACCGCACTGACCACCCCGCCGCCGCTCGACATCGGGAGCGCCGAAGAGTGGGATCTGTGCACCGATCTCCTCATCGCACGACTCGCCGCAGGGCGCGAGCTGTCCCTCCTTCTGTCCGCTCCCTGCCTCAGCGAGGCCGACTTCGCCGCCGCGAAGGCCGCCGGCGAAGCCGTCAAGACGAGCTTCGGTACCGGCGCGGGCGAGCAGTGCTGCAAGGAACCGGACGAGTCTGCGGCCTGTCTCCTCGACGCGTGCAGCAACGTCTTCGCCGAGCTCGGCGACCCCCACGCCGTGGCCTCCGCCGACCTCGTGGAGGCACTGCAGTACCTGCCGGGCACCGCCGGGAACCACTGGCGCTACAGCGACCTCACCCAGGCCCGCCTCGCCCAGCTCCTGGCCCCGCACGGCACGCGGACCCGCGATATCACCCTGCCGGACGGCCGTCGCCGCAAGTCCTACACCCGCGAAGCCCTCCTGGCCGCCATGGGCGTGTGCACCAACTGCTGACCTCCGCTGGCAGCACCCGCATCCGCAGCGCGACCCTGGCGGACTGGCCGGTCATCGACGGATTCCACCGCAGCTGCTCCGAACGAGCCCTGCACCGCCGCTGGGGCAGAACGCGGATCACCCGCCGCGACATCGAGCGCCTGCTAGGCCTCTCCAGCTGCTGGATCGCCCTTGATGCCACCGACGAGGTCGTCGCCCTGGCGTCGGCGGGCCCAGTCAGCCGAGAGCCGGGCGTCTTCGATCTCGGCCTGCAGGTCACCGACGGCCACCAGCGCCGAGGCATCGGGCTCGCCCTCGCCCGGCATGCCGCAGCCCACACCCGCTCCCGCGGCGCTCACACCCTGGCCGTGTACGCCGAGGCGTCGAACCTACCGATCCTCGGCCTGGTCCGACGCCTCGGCCACCCCACCAAGTCCCGCCGCGAGGGCACGCACCTCGACGTCCGCATCGCCCTCACTCCACAGGACCCGGCGATCGGGCAACACCGCCCCCGGCCCCCTTCTAGGAGGTGATCCCCCTGTCGTCGTCCCCTGCGCCGGCGAAGACCCCGACCAGCATCGACCACCGCGTCGAGAAGGTGTCCGGCCACGACATCAACAGCCTATGGACCTGCCACGACCGCGGCCTGCTCGACGAGCCGCTGCACCGTCTCGCCGAAGCCCACCGCGCTCTGGCCGACGCAGAACGGGGCGTGGCCTTCAACCAGACCCAGCTGCAGCGCCTGGCCTCCGGCGACCTGCCCTTCGAACAAGGGCTGTTCCCGCGCATCGAGCGGACCGTCGCGCAGCTCAAGGAGGCCGCCGCCACACGTGACCTCCACCAACAGCGTGCGGTCGCCGTGCTGGAACTGGTGGAGGCCGCCGCCCCGGCCCGAGACCCTGGGCACGGCGTGGACCTGATGGCCCACGAGTTCGCCGCGCTCCTGGCCATCAGCCAGGGCGCCAAGCTCCACCAGCACCTGCGGACCGGCCGGCTGTCCGTCGTCACCGCCTCCGGCGCCCGGGTTGCCCATCCGGTCTTCCAGAGGCTGGAGGCCGCCCGGCTGGTGGTGTGCGACGCCTCCCACCCCCTCCACGCCGGACAGCCCATCTCGATCACGGACACCGGCCGCGCCACGCTGACCGGCACGGTCCGCCCGGCTGCGGCACCACCCACCCCAATGCCCAGGACGGGGTCCTGGCCGGTGATCCCCGCGCGGTCCCGTTGACCTGCCAGCCGCCACCAACACCCTCCTATGAGACGAGCTCCGTGCCGCCGACCGATTACCGTCCTGACTTCCGCCTCGACGGGTTCGAGCCCGCCAGCGACGAGGTGGAGGAACGCTTCTGGGCTCACCTCGACGCGGAGAGCGGCTCGATGACCACGCTCGCCGACCACCACAGTCCCGATGGCCGCAACAGCTTCTACGTGATCCACGACGGATCCGTCACGTGGGGACTGCCCGGCGAGCCGCAGCTCGTCGCCGCGCACATCACACGGGACAGCACCACGATGACGTACGACTTCGCGCACGCCGAACTGCCGCTGCCGGCGCTGGCCCAGTCCTGGCTCATCAAGCGTGGCTGCCCCGCCGACGCCATCGCCTTGCCGTCGGGCATGGGGACCACGGCCGCCGACCCGGCCACCGTCGCCCTGCAGCAGCGGATCATGCGCGACGGCGACCACTTCGAGCTGCTCGACAGCCACACCGATGACCTCTCCTCCCAGACGGAAGTCGTGGTGCTCCTCCGGGCGCGCGGCGAGCGCGTCCAGAAGCCATTCCGCGTTCTGCTGGAGCAGGCCGACCTCGACACCTTCACGCACACCCTGCGCGAGGGCGCGTTCGAGACGATGGAGGCCGCCGTCGACTGGATGGAGGAGCGCTCCGCTCCGCTGCCGCCGCCCGCTCCGTCCAGCGCCCGCACGGCGGGACCGAGCCCCCTTCCGGGCGCCCCGCCGAGAAGGCCGGGTCGAATTCGATGATTCCGGCGGGCCGGGAACATAGCAGCACATCCCCGGTCAGCCAAACCGGGGAATCTCCGGACCCTAGGAGAAGGCCCACCCTGCAGAAACGGGCGGCCCCTTCACTCTTCCCACCCCATGCCTTCATGGACAGGAGTCCGTCATGCCCGAAGAACTCGACGACGTGCTCGGCGCATTCACCAAGCAGATCGAATCCCGCTTCCAAATGCCGCTGGATCAGCTGCGTCACGCGGTGACCGCGGCACCCACGGCGAATCCCGAGGCGACCACCGTTGCCCATTGGTACGGACTCCTCGAAGGAGCCCAAGAGGCCCTCTCCTCCGCCGAGGACCAGCTCCTCGCAGCTCTGGACCACGCGCCGGTCGGCGACCTCGCCGACCCCGTGATGGCCCTCGCCGACCGAGTGAACACGCTCGTGGCGGTGCGTGACGGTCGAGCCCTGGTCGTGCGCCACCTCCTCGACGACACTGCCCCGGGTAAGAGCACACCCGGCCCCTGGCGAGGCGCCGCCCGGACAGGGCCCGCCCTCACCACCACACCCGTTGCCCGCCCGGCGGTGGTGCCCAGCGTTCCTGTCAGGGGAGGCGGACGATGAGCGCCTCGTCGAAGCCGTCCAGCCAGGACGCACACCTTGAAGCGGCCTTCGGTGCCCCGGTGGCCCAGCTCTATACCGCCGTAGCGGCCGGGACCTCCACTCCCGCCGTGCACCGGGCCCTGGAACTGCGCTCGTTCCTGGCCCTGGCCGAAGAACAGGTCGCCCGCGTCCGCGACCGCGTCCACCGCTACACCGCCCCGGACACGGACATGGGCTCGTTGTCCGCCGCCGAGCTGCGGTTCGACTCCGAGTGGATGGAAGCGGCCCTCTCCGCCCGTACCCAGTACACCGCCGCTCTCCAGCGACTCCTACGCGCCATGCCCCCCGCGGCCACCGCCCACGAAGGGCCTTCGAAGCTGGACCAGCCCAGGCTCAGGACCCGTCCCACTCCCTCGCTGCCGCCGGTCACCGCGAGCCCGGCAGCCCACGGCGCGAGAGGCCACTGATTGACCCACACCACCTCCCGGCAGATCGCCGACCACATCGAATCCCTCTACGGACAGCCGCGTGCCGACCTCGAAGCGCACGCCGACTCCACTACTCACCCGAACATGCTGTCCGCTCTCCTGGCCGGCCACCGCACCGTCGAGTTCGCCGAGACGGACCTCGCCTTCCAACTGCAGCGCCTGCGCCAGCTGACCGACCCCGAGCGGGAGATCGGCCGTTTCGACTCCGGCCACATCTACGACTGTGCCCGCCGCATCGGTGAAGCCGTCGCCGTCCGCGACGCCCAGGCCCGACACGTCTCCGCGGTGCTGCAGAGCCTGCACCGCACCCCGACGCCGCAGACCACACCCGCGGCCCCGGCCACACCGCCGGCCCCTGCTGCGGCCCCTGCCTCGCGCACCCGCTGAATCCTCCCCCTCCCCGTTCCAGGAGTACTTCTTTGGCTACCACCGGCCTGCCCGCATCCATATCGTCCGACCTGTCCCGCGTCACCGAGAGCCTGCAGATGCTGGCTCCGCGGTGGAACGTCTGGGTCTTGCTGACCCTGTCCGAGAAGCCGCTGCGCTACCGGGGGATCAAGAACGCCCTGCACTGGCTCCCGAACGGCCAGCTCCACCCAAGGCTCGGCAAGCTCGTCGACTCCGGCCTCCTCGAACGAACCGAGTTCGAGCCCAACGACGTGCTCTACGGCCTGTCGGTTCGAGGCCGCGAGCTGCTGCCGGTCCTCGGCGTGATCGCCGCCTGGGGCGATAAGCACCTGGAGAAGGAGACGGTGCTGGATCCGGCGACCGGCCACCGGGTGCCCAAGGCGATGCCCCGCGCGCAGGACATCAAGGACACGATCACGCTGATCGCCCCGCGGCAGGCCAGCCCGATCCTGTGGGCCCTGCGCATCCGCGGGGCATCGAGCGCCAAGGCCCTGTCGGCCACGGCCATGCCCGATCGGCACCTGACCAACGTCTACGAGCCGCTGAACCGCCTGACCGACGACTACCTCGTCGCGCGGAACGATGAGGGCCGCTTCGAGCTGACCGCCGCCGGACGGGATCTGGCCCCGGTCTACCTGGCCTTGTCCGCCTGGGCCGCCGGTTCTCCGGTGACCAGGGCCGCGCACCACCCGGTATGGGCACCGGCACCCCCACCGTCGCAGGCGCGCCCCGGTACGTGGGCCACTACGGCTCCTCGCATCCCGACGGCGCCGACCACGCCTCCGCGTGGAGCTTGGACGCCCGGCGGCCTGTTCTCCCACAGCACCGCCGTCCGTCCCGCGGGAACGGCTCCGACGGGAGGCCGCACCCGATGAACACCCACACCCACGTGAGCGCGCTGGTTCCGGCTACCCGAGCCCTGTCGCACCCCGGCCTCATACGGATCGTCAGCGACATCGACGACAACGGGCCTCTCCAGCGGCACCTCCTGAGCCGCACTCTCACCGGCCTCACCACCTGGCAGCGGCGACAGGCCTCCGCCGTCGGGCGCGCGCTGGGTCTGCTGAAGGCCTCGACCGTCGAAGGAATCCCGAGCTTGGTCCTCACCCCGGCCGGCGAGGAACTGGCCGAGGTCTACGACACGGCGGCCCGCTGGGCCCGCACCCACCATCACCCCAGCGACGTCAGCGACTTCGTCACACGGGTCCAGGCCACCCTCGCCCTGCTCGGCTCGGACCAGCCTCGTCCCGGGCACGCACAGGAGCTGGACTACGACTCCCTGGACGAGCCCCGGGCGGCCCTCACCTCGTGGATCCGCGACCACGGGGCGACCTTGGCCGCGCAGCTCACCGGCGCCTCCCGCGACGCGATGGAGCTGGCCGCGTGAACACCACACCGCACCAGGGAGCTATCTCCGATCTGGGGACCAGCGAGGTGGCGCGCGTGGTCGGCATGGACCCGAACGTCTGGGCCTTCGCGGCAATGAAGGACGCCCCCGATCATGTGCAGAACCTGGTCGTGGCCGTGATGAACACGGCTTCGAGCATCGACACCGTGCAGCGGCAGCTCCTGGAGGACGCGGCTCGCGGCGTCGAAGCGTTGAACGCGACCCTCAGCGGTCGCGACATGCGGTGGGGCGGTCACCGCTGGACCGAAGGCCCCCTCGGCAGCGGAGCCGCCCGCATCGAAGCGGCCAGCCTCCGGCGCGGCTCCCTGTTCCGTCAGCTCGACACGCTCCTGGCCCTCTACCAGCAGGTTGTGGCCGAGCCGAGCCCTCCGGCCACTGCGTCGAATGCTCTGGGCGTGACGCCCTCGGCAAAGAACCCGCCGAAGCCACGCGTACCGCGCCGCTGACCCTTTTCCTGTCCTGCTCGCCGCGGCGGGCGTCTTCTTGCGTGAAAGC
Organism: Streptomyces sp. NPDC048331; assembly: GCF_043201215.1. Lineage (NCBI taxonomy): Bacteria > Bacillati > Actinomycetota > Actinomycetes > Kitasatosporales > Streptomycetaceae > Streptomyces > Streptomyces sp. NPDC048331. Next base: position 6,024 of record NZ_JBICYT010000053.1, read on the forward strand.
GACGATGACCTCCGATCTTGTGATCGCCGGCCCACGGCATGCCCTCCTCCCGCAGCTGTCCCTGCTGCGCCGCATCTACCTTCCTCGTACGGCTGACGCCGGCGCGTTCGCCATGACCACGTACGGCATCCCGCTGATCGTGCTCGCCACCACCCGCTCCGCCACCCTCACCGGCATTGCGTTCGCGCTGGAGTGGATTCCCCGCCTCGCTGCCTTCTCCCTGGCCGGGACGATGGTCGACCGGCACGGCACCAAGCGGGTCTTCCGCATCGCCTCCGTGCTGCGCGCCCTGGTGGTCCTGGCCGCGGCGGTCATCCTGCCGACCCAGGCCGGTGGCCCCGCAGCGACGATCACGGTGATGGCGCTCGCCGCCATCACCGGCGTGGCCACCGAGTTCTCCTACATCGCGGCCGAGACCGCCGGAGCGGCGGCCAGCAAGGACGCGGGGGAGCGGGCCCACCGAGTGCAGTCGGCCCTCCTGGGCATCGACCAGACCGCCACCCTCGCCGGACCCGCAGCCGCCGGATTCCTCCTGCACTGGGCCGGAGTCACCGGCACCCTGATCACCATCGCCGCCTGCTCCCTCCTGGGCGCCGCCCTCGCCCCCTGGCACCGCGAGACCCGACTGATCCCCGCCGCCGCGTCCGCGCTCACCGGACTGCGCACCGGATGGAAGACCCTCGTCTCCCTGCCGGCGCTCGCGTGGCTGATCGCCGGACTCACCGTCTCCAACCTCGCGACCGGCATGCTCCAGGCTGCCGCCCCGATCATCGTCGTCCAGCACCTGGGCTACTCCAGCGCCGCCGTCGGCGTCATCTGGTCGGCCGCCGCGGCAGCCTCCCTCGTCACCGTCGCCTGCTGCCGCTACGCCATCGACCGCGTCGGCCTGTGGCCCACCGGAGCAGCCAGCGCGGGCATCGCAGCCCTGGCCGGACTCGCCGTCTCCCAGGCCGGCACGTACCAGCAGTTCCTCGTCCTGACCGCCGTACTGATGGCCGGCGAGGGCGGCATGACCGTCGTGCTGCGCACCCTGCGCTCCCACCTCATCCCCGAGAAGGTCTTCGGCGCGACCCTCAGCATCACCATCCTGATCATGCTCCTGCCGTTTCCGCTCGCCGGAGTTCTCGTCGCCCTCACTCCCGCCGCGATGCTCGGCCACGTCCTGACCGGTTGCGCCGCGCTCCAGGCCATCGGCCTCCTCGCCGCGTTCTGGCGCCTGCGCCGCGAACCCGCCATGCGCCACGGCCGCTCTCCCGCACACAAGCGGGCCTGACCTTCCCTGCCCGCCCATCCAACCCGGGAGAACCATGCCCCCGCCGCCCTCCGCCATCGCCTCGCTCACAGCCGACCAAGCAGCCGCAGCAGGCAGCCTCGTACGCCTGCTCACCGACCGCTTCGACACCCTGCCCACCGCCGAGACCACCGCACTGGCCCAGAACCTGCTGGCCCAGGACGGCCTCGTCACCGACATCCAGCACCTGCTCCGCGCCGTGTCCCATTGGGCCGGCACCACCGGCCCCACCCTCTTCGAAGGGCCGCTCCCCTTCGAAGTCCAGGACGCACTGGGCCAGGCCGCAGCCCAGCTGGAAACGCTCTCTCTGCTGGCCAAGGACACGGTCTTCCCCCAGCCCCTTCCCCGCCGACAGCCACCCCCCGCGGCGGTCACACCCCCGCCCCGCATCGCGGCCAGCACCGAAGGACCAGGCCGCCAGCGCTGAACTTCCCGGGCTTCCGAAACCTCCCCGCTCTCCGTCTGCTCGAAAGGCTTGCCCCTTGACTCCGTCCAACACCCTCCGTACTGCCCCGGCCCGCCCCGTTGTCCTGGTCGTCGCACCCAACGACGAGTTGTACCGCGGCTACTGCCTTGAGTCCGTCGCCGCCGCCTACGACACCGTCGTCATCACCCCGGCCGCCCTCACCTGGGAGAAGGCCCTCGTCGTCGACCACGAAGTCGCCGACCCCTACGACATCGAGTCGCTGCTGGCAGCGGGGCAGGCACTGGCCGCACGGCAGACCATCTCCGCCGTGCTCACCTGGAACGAGATGCTCCTGGTCAACACCGCTGTCCTTGCCCAGCACCTGCAGGTGGCCACCGACGGCCCGGACGTTCTCCACGGATGCCGCGACAAGTCCCTCAGCCGCGAGCTCTTCGATCTCCACCGGGTCCCGTCCGCCCGGTCGATGAAGTCCGCCAACCTCCTGGAGGCAGCCCTCGCCGCTGAGTTCATCGGCTACCCCGTCGTCGTCAAACCGTCCGGTCAGGCCGGCAGCGTCGGCGTCATCCGCGTCGACCGCGCGGAAGAACTCCCGGCCGGCTTCGAGTTCGCCACCGAAGGCGCGAGCCTGTGGGGCGGCGAGTCCACCGACGTCCTGGTCGAGGAGTACCTCGACGGCGAAGAGATATCCGTCGAATGCGTCACCCACCACGGAGTCACCACCCCGGTCGCCGTCACCCGCAAGCAGCTCGCCTTCGCGCCGTACTTCGAGGAAATCGGCCACACCGTGGACGGGACCGACCCCCTGCTCCGCCGCGTCGGACCGGTCGCCCAGGCAGCCGTCGCCGCCCTGGGCCTGACCACCGGCATCCAGCACGTGGAAATGCGCCTCACCGCCACGGGCCCGCGGATCATCGAAGTGAACGGCCGGATCGGCGGCGACCTGATCGGCAAGCTCGTCCTACTCGCCACCGGTATCGACCTGCCGCGCGCCGCCGCCGACCTCGCCCTCGGCCTCCAGCCCGACCTCACCCCCACCCGGCAGCAGGCCGCAGCCGTCGCCCTCCTCTACCCCGAGGCCTCCGGCACCGTCGTCGCCCGCGGCATCGACCCCGAGTTCTTCGATGACACCGACTGGCTGGAACAGACCAGCTGGATCGTCTCCCCGGGCGAACAGGTCACCCTGCCGCCGGAGGGCGACGTCGATGTCGCCCGCGTCGGCCTCCTCGTCGTCGCCGCCCCCGACGCCGACCAGGCCGCAGCCCGCATCCAGACTGCCCGCGACCACATCACGATCACCGTCACGCCGACCGCGTAGCCGCCACCCACCCCTGCCCCCTGGACTGCTCTTTGACCGACACCGCACCTGACCCGATCGAGGGCGACGTCTACGTCACCCCCCGCTACCTGGCCGGCAGCGCCTGGATCGCCGACGACGCCCTCCGGCCCCTGTTCGAACTCGGCTGGGACCGCCACCACGACGATGTCGGCAACCTGTACGTCGCCTCCCCGGACCGCAAGGTCCGGCTCGGCTTCCTCCCCGAAGGCGACGACGACGGCCTGTGGCGCATCACGGCCTACCGCGACCCCTTCGCCGCCCCCGCCTGGGGCGTGTGCTTCAACGACATGACTCCCACGGAGCTGGTCACCGCCTTCACCACCGCCCTCGCCGCCGCGTACGCCCAGGGCCCCGACGCCTACCTCGACAAGGAGCCGCGCGACCGCTTCGACGCCGTTGCCCCGCTCCTGAAAGGCGGTTGGGAACTCCAGCACCCGCGCTGGGGTGTTCTGGAACTCCAGAGCGCCGACGGCCTGGCCGGCCTGGAATACCTCACCGGCCGGCTCGACGAGACCAAGGAGCTGACCACCCTGGAGGCACGCTGGTACATGTGGGGAGGCCCGAAGGGACCCCGCTGGTACGCCACCGCCTCCACCGGCACCCCGGTCCACCTGGTCACCGCGATCACCACCGCCCTGGCCGACCCGGCACCCGTTCCTCGCTGGCAGGAAGGGATCCTCTCCTCCCTGCTCCCGCACATCCAGCTCACGCCGATCGTTCCGCCCCCGCCGCCGGCACCCACTCCGCTGGACGTGCACCGCCAGATGGCGGCCCGACCGCGGTCGGTGCTCACCACGACCAGCGTGCCGCGCTGGAGTACCAGCACCACCCCGGCTCCCGCCCGCCGCTGACCATGACCTGGAGGTCTACCTGTCCCTGCACGCATCGGAGTTCTTCGCCGAACTCCAGCCACCCTTCCCCGTCGGCGCAGTCGTCGGGAGCTCCTACTACGGCAGCCCCGTCGCGGATTCCCCGGTGCGGATCCGCATCGACTTCCAGAGCACGATCCGCCACCGGGAATACGACGGCCTGCGGCTGGAGGTGATCCATCCCGACCGGGGCACCCTGGACACGGCCTTCCTTTCCTTCGCCGACCACCAGACCTTCGCCCGGCGTGACGAGGCAAGGGGCATCGGCCCCGGATGGGACGGCTACGCCCGCATCCGCGACTGGCACGAGAACGGGCCCCCGCCCTGGAAGGGCGCCGACCTGACCGGTCTCCGCCGCGCCATCACGCACTACACCCGGATCTGGGCTCCCGCCCCGACACCCGAGCACTCCCGCCCGAGTCTGCCCACCCTGCCTACCGCGCGCCCCGCACCCGGCCGCTCCCGCTGATTCCCAGCCTCCGACGCCGCCTCGGCACACCGACATCCACGATCAAGGACACCACTCCCTCCATGCACTCCAGCGCCACCAACCGCTTCCCGACCGTAGTCACCGCAACCGTGGCGGCCCTCGTGGCGAGCACCCTGCTCGGCGCCCCGACCGCCTGGGCGGAAGCTCCCGAACCGCAGCCCGGCACCGTCGAGATCACCAAGAAGGACCCCGACGGAGCCCTCCTCGCAGGCGCCGAGTTCAACCTGCTCGACACCCTTAACGGGACCAAGGCCCTGACCGGCAAGACCAACGCGGACGGCGTCCTTCGCTTCGAAGGCGTCACCCCCGGCGTCTGGCGACTCAAGGAGACCGCCACCGGCAGCCCGATCCACGACCTCGCACCGGACCAGGACGTCATCGTCACCCCCGGACAGACCGTGAAGCTCGCCGTCGTCGATCCGTTCAAGCCCGCCGACCTCACCGTCACCAAGACCGACAAGGCCAGCGGCAAGCCGCTCGCCGGCGCCATCATCAACATCACCCCGGCCTCCGGCGACGGAAAGCCCGTCACCCTGACCACGGGCAAGGACGGCACCGCCACGAGCAAGCTCCCGGTCGCCGCCCGCGCTGGCACCAGCTACACCGCCACCGAGACCAAGGCCCCCGACGGCTACCAGCTGGACTCCACCCCGGCGAAGATCACCGCCAAGCCCGGCGCCCCGGTCACCGCCGCCTTCACCAACACGAAGAAGGAGCAGCCGACCCAGCCGCCCACCACCCCGGCCCCTACCCCGACGACCCCCACCACCCCGCCCGCCACACCGTCGGGCAAGCCGACCCCGAGCACGCCGGCCACCTCCCAGCCCCCCACCAGCTCCGCGGCCCCGACCCCGGAACAGACCACCTCCAGCACCTCCTCGCCCGCCCCCACAGGGTCCCTCGCCCAGACCGGCGCGGACGCCACCGGATGGCTGCTCCCCGGAGCAGGAGTGCTGATCGCCGCAGGCGGAGGCGCACTGATCGCCGTACGTCGACGCCGCGATGCGGACCAGGATGACCAGACCACCGGCTGACCGGACCACCACCCAGAACTGATCACCAACGCCAAGGCCCCAGGAACCGAGCACGACCGGTTCCTGGGGCCTTGGCGTGTCTCCGCTCCACGCTGCTCGTAGCAGATGCCCTTCTCAGCCCTGACCGAGGAACTCGTGGGCTCCACGGAATCGGGTAGTCAGCTGCTGCTGCGTGGCCCGGCAATCGAGGCGCACGTCGAGGGCTCCCGGGAGCCGGGTATCCGCCCGACGGCCGACGGGCAGCAGCGAGGGGTCGAGGCCGTCACGCCGCGCGATGAGCACACCGAGCTCGTACCGGGTGAGGGCCTCGGAGCCAGCGACGTGGGCAATGCCGGCCACCCGGGACTCGGCGAGCTCCAAGAGCGCGGCTGCCAGATCGGCGACATGCACCGGGCAGCGCACATCGTCCGTGAACAAGGCTCCCGACCTTGTACCGGCGGCCAGTTCGTGCACCACCCGTTCGTGGACCGAGCCGCCATCCCCGATGATCAGCGAGGTCCGCACGACGACCGCGGCAGGGTGCAGGAGGCGAACAGCAGTCTCGGCAGCCCCTTTCGCCGCGCCGTAGGGCGTGACCGGATCGGGGAGCGCCGACTCGTCGTAGCCGGAGCCGCGGATCCCGGAGAACACGGCGTCACTCGAAACGTGCACGAGCCGGATGGCGCGCCTGACCGCGCTCTGCGCCAGACGACCGGGGCCCTCGGCGGTGACGGCCCAGTTGCTGTTCCCGCTGGAGGAGTTGATCAGGGCGCTGGGCTCCACCGCGTCGAGGACTTCGTCGATGCGCCGGGGGTCTTGGAGGTCTAGGTGGTGCCATGAGGTGTCAGCGGTGTGCACGGGGCGGGAGTTGAACGTCGCGGCCGTGGAGTGCCCGACGGACCGCGCTTGCCGTAGCAATTCGGTACCCAGGAACCCGCTACCGCCGATGATCAGCACCGTCATGTCGTCACACGCTAGTGGCCCTGCAAACCGTTCGCAGCGGATCCGAGGTAAGAGGCGGACGCGGGACCTCCCCGTTCTCCGTATGAGGAGAAGGTGGAGGCTGGCCGTCTGGCTTCGGTATGGTGCTCCACTCCACGGAGGTACGACCATGACCGACGAACCCCTTGACCGATGGGCCGCGCGCCGCCAAGGGCGTCTGCGCAAGCCAGGCGAGCTGAAGGCTGTCACCCTCGCCGAGGGCCCGCAGCGCGCTGACCACGTCGACCCCGGCGCCCCACGCATGATCTTGGAGTGGGACGGCTTCGCCTGGCAGCCGCTCATGGTGGTGGAGGACTACGCGGCAGCCCGCCGGGTTCTCATGCCGCCAGCTGAAAGTGCGAAGGCTGACCAGACGGAGACGACCGGCCCCGTGACAGGACGTAACCCCCTGGCCCCAGGTACCGGACGCCATCGCAAGCCCCGGCCCTGACCCCACTGACCGGCTCGCCGAGATGCCCGCTTGGCCTGCTGTCCGTGGCGCATCACTACGCTGCAGCGGTGAACGCATCCTCTCTGCTGCCCGGAGACCCCTCCGAGCTGCGCCTGCGCATCTCCTACACCGACGAACTCGACGGCGCTCCGCAGTCAGACACCTTGGAACGTTGGGACCTGGTCATCCTCCACGAGGAGGCGGAGGCCGGGACCATGACCTTCTACAGGGTCCACCTGGACCGGGGCCTGAACGCCTTCCGTGCCATGGAGGAGGAGTCCGACGAGCTGCACGAGACCGCTCAGGTCCTGCTGGACCCCGGAACCGGGAGCTTCACGGAGGACGCCAGCACGTGGTTGCCGTACGCCGGATCCGCCCTGCTCGTCATGGACAGGGTGACGTTGGCAGCGGGTTGGCGCGGTCACGGACTCGGGGCCATCCTCGCCTCGGAGGCCATCCACCGGCTTGTGGCCGGCTGCAGGGCTGTGGCGTGCTCGCCCGGCGTCACCGACCTCCGCAGCGACCGGCTGAGGGATCGGGCCGAGTTCGACCGGGTGAACGCCAAGATCGCCCGAGGGTGGGAGAGCGTCGGGTTCCGTTCCTATCAGGACCGTGTCTACCTCCTCTCCCCGGCTTGGCTGGCGCTGGAGGAGCAGCGAGAAGTGATGCGAGGACGGCTCGCCGAGCTTGGCCTCTCCTGGCGACTCGCCCAGGCCGGCCGCACGCCGGTCTGACGCAAGAGCCGTTCGACCCCGCGAATCGTACGGCCAGGGCCGGAGATCGCAGGTCCGCTGGCGTCGCATGCTGAGCGTCGTGGCGGTGCACTCCGCAGGGCCTGACCGCCTCGTAATCTCGTCGATGCGGCAGTTCCGCTGGGGGCAGACAGGAAAGATTCCCAAAGGACTGGTGCAACGCCGCAACGGATGTCAACGTAGACACCTTCCCAAGAAACCCCAGGTCAGAGAGGTGTGTGCGGTTGGCTCTGGATGCGGCGAAGCCCGGATTCTCCACCACGATCGAGGCTCTTCGGCTACGTACCTGGCTGCTCGGTACTGGGCATCAGGGATTGGTGATCGACCAGTTCACCGACGAGGATTTCAAGTTCGTCGTCGACGACCGGGCCGATATGCACATCAGCTCCCGTGACGGCTCTTTTTACCTTGGATGGTTCCCCTCGGGTCGGCCCGGAACCGAGGACGACGGCTGGGTCCTCGCCGTCACAGGGACGGCCACTGTCCCCGGGTATCGCGTCGTCTTCGACACCGAGACCCCCGCCCAAGTCGTCGCCGCGGCGGTGGCCGAGGTCATCGCCTCCTCCGTACCCGTACGCTCGCGCTGAACCCTGACCTCGCGTGCGCGACGTGGTACGAATCCCGCGCACGCAACCTCATGACGAAGGAGACCACCTTGGACGCGGAGTGCACCGTCGGCGAGATCATCGACCGGCTCGCCGCCTTCGACCGCGACGCCATCTTCCGGCTGGCCGTCAACCCGCTTTTCCCGATGGAGCACACTGCCGGCGCCATCGTCTCCCACGTTGACCCGCAGGGCCGGACCGTGGTGTACCTCGCCGAACGCGGCGAGCAGCTCGGCCCCGTCCCCAAGTCCGTAGCAGTTGATCTGACGTGGCACGAGCCGAGCGAGGCCCCGCCGCGCCGGCGCCGAACTGCCACCGGAGACCAGTAGCTCGTCGTCCCCCTGTTCCGAACTGCCCTGGAGGCGCCCCTGAACCCCCGCTCTTCCCGCTACCCGTCCAACCCCGACCCCGGCCCGTCCTGCTGGGTCACGCCCCGCCACCTCGCCGGCGACGACGGCGTCCTCGCCGACCGGATCTGCGAGACCCTCGCCGAGTCCGGCTGGGCTAGCTGGACGACCGCCCGCAGCACCATGCTCCTCCTGAGCCCGAACGGGCTGTGTGGCGCCGAGTGGATCCGCGCCGACCCCGCCTTCCTGCTGGGTGGCCTACCCCTGGCGTGGCAGATCTCCGCACGCACACACCGCGGCAGCGCGCTGGCCGAGTGGAACGCGTACTTCACCCCCGGCACCCCTCACGAGGCCGTTGCCGACTTCCTCCTCGCCCTCGGGGCGCGCACTGACCCCGTCGTCAACTACTGCGGTCCGGAGAGCGTCATGTCGACGCTGACGGCTCTGGGCTGGCTCTGCGACGTCGACCAGCCGGAGACCACGGCCTGGGACGCGGGAACATCCGCCGGCTTCACTTGGGGAGAGTTGCCGGCCGGGATCCAGGACGGAGATCCGCGCCCGGATCTTGTGGGCTGGCAGGCGTGGGCCGAGCCGGTCCTGGGCCGCCCCTACCTCTGGTGCGCGGCCTTCAGCGCCAGCACCCCGCACGACCTGGTCGCGGCCTTCGCCGGTTCGATCGCCTCACCCGCCCCGGTGCGGCGCCGCATCCTGCCGGAACTCGCCGCAGGGCGCCTCACCTTCAGCCTCCCCGGCTGACCCGACCCAACCTTCCAGAAGGCGGCCGTCCCTCTCCGTGAGGACGGCCGCCCCATCTGCGTGCCCCATTCTCCAACTGCAAGGAGCCCCTTTGCCCTGCACCTTGATCCGACTCTCCACCGGGCGCACCATCGGCGTCGCCCACTACGGCATTGTGCTCCCGAACGGTGACTACCTGACGGTGTGTGCCACTCACTCGCCCGCCCTCGCCCCGATCGGCGAGGGCACGGCCCACCACACCTGCCAGAGCTGCGCACGTGCTCTCCTCGCTCTGACGGCCCCACCCCACTCCGGCGACGCCGAAGCCCGGCCGGCGGCCGGTGCCGGAAGAAGCGCAGCAGCCCACCGGCCGATCCCGGGCCACCTGCTCGGCTACTGCGGCAAGGCCCTCGACCGCCGCCGCTCCACCAGCAAGAGGCCCTGCGCCAACTGCGCGCGTCTCACCCGGACCCTGCACGCCCTGCGAGAGCGTGCCGGTGAGCTCGCCCTTCCCGCAGTCGAGCCTTGTCACGGCGAGGACAGCCTGCTGTGGACGCACCACGGTGCCGGACCCCTCGCCTTCGGGCACCGCCGTAACGGTGCCACCGGCCAGACCTATTGCGGCGAACAACAGCCGGTAGTCCGGACACCCGGGGCACACGAATGCCCTGCCTGCCTTCGCCTGTGGGCGGAGGAGGAGACCTACCGCCAGATGTACATCCTGCCCGAGCTGCGCGCGCACGCGGCAGCATGGGACGCGGACGTGCACGGCGCCTTCGAGGACCGGGCGTGGCTCCTGGAGCCGGGCGACCGCTACACGCTCTCCGGTTGTGGCGATGTCCACCACGTCGTCGCCGTAGCCCGGCACCGCCACGACAGCCACATCGACCTGGTCGTCTACCTGCCGGGCGAGGACCGCATCACCGATACCCGCGTCCACCGCGACCGGCTCCTCGGCATTCAACGCCGCTTCGCTGACGGCGGCACGGTCGCCCTGCCCGCCCAGCGACGCAAGGCGTAACGCGCCGAGTGGCCCTGTCAGGCCCGGTACCCACTCCGTGAGGAGATGGGTACCGGGCCTTACGTGTACTCCCGGCGATACCCCCTTGCACAGGTCAGCCCCGCCGGTCCGGGAGGAGCGGCGGGGCCGGATGCGAGACGCGATCAGCGTGCGGGACTGGCCTTGGAGAGGGCCTTCTCTGCGTGGGAGTCGACCAGGGCCGGTGATCCGGAGACGATCAGCAGGACGGACCCGATGCGGACCGCGGTCTGCTTGATGATGGTGTCCTGCCCGCCAGCGGTGAAGGTCAGCATCTGGCTCCAGGCCTGTTCGCCCAGGGCGGGGGCCGCCAGCTTCTGCGTGGTGATCTTGACGGGCCTGCTGCCGATCACCATCTGGTAGACGGGGCAGCTCGTCATCGCGTCGAAGATCCGTGCCGTTCCTGCGCTCAGCTTCGGTGCGGTGTCGCTGTAGAGCTCCTCGGAGACCTCGGAGCCCTTGCCGCCGCTGTAGGCGAACGTGGCTTTCGCCTTGTTCGGGAAGTCCAGGGTCCCGCCCGCGACGGCGTCCCCGCCGAGCTGTTCCATCGCGGGGCAGCCGATCACCGTCACGTCGTCGTGACGGGAGGTCGTCTCGGGCTTAAGGGTGTAGTCGGGTCCGAGGTCAGCCGCGGTGAGGAGCCTTCCGGCGAGCATGGCGGAGGACAGCGGGGTGCTGGCCGCCGCAGCGCCGGACTTGGGCTGCCCCGCTGGCGTCACGATGGCGGCGGAGCCTGCGGGGGAGCTCTTGGAGCAGCCGGACAGGGCGAGGGAGGTGGCGACGGTCAAGCCGGTGATGATGGTGCGTATACGCATGTGGAACCCCTGGTGTGGTGGATCGGGTCTGACTGCCGGTGCCCTCGTGGGGCCTTCCTCCGGCGTGATGGGTGGCAGGGGTCGGTCAGTGGCCGAGGAAGCGCAGGCATTCCTCGTACGTGGAGTGCTGGCCGGTGTACGGCCCGCTGGTGCGGTTGAACCATGCCGCGTCCAGCCGGGGCTCTACCTGTTCGTGGCCGGCGGAGCAGCGCAGCCACAAACCGTCGTTCGTGCTGACGACGATCCACTTGCGGTACGCGCCACAGTCGGAACAGACACGGACCTCACCGTCGAGCACGAGCGGACTGTCGTGGGCCATCAGGATCCCGGCGAGTTCCTCGCGCGTCGGCAGGCGCAGCTCGGGCGGCAGGAAGTCGCCCACGACCAGCCCGGCCGCCGGCCCCTGGCGGGCTGGGCCAAGCGGCGGCTCGACGTGCACGGCATCCCATGCTTCCCACTGCTGCTGGGCTTCGCGCTGTTGCCGCCGTTCGCGATTGCGTCCGAACATGAGGTCCCCCCTCGTCGTTGTCCTGCCGGGCACCATAGATGGTGCACCATGCCCTTGTCGTCGTTCCATTCTAGAAACGCTCAATGCCCACGGACTGGGTCGCGGGTATCCCGCACAGGACCAGTCGGGCCAGATATGTGCGAACGCGACGGTTTCGTGGCGGAACCGCTCTGGTGGATCGGCATTGCGGAAGCGTCGGCGGGCAGTCCGGCCAGACGGCGCAGCCGCCACACCAGCACGTCGCTGACAGACTCGGCGCTCCCCAACTCCCTCCGCCCAGAGGCCTCCACGAGAAGGGCCGCCGGATCATGACCGGCCGCTTCGGCGTCAGCGAGGGTAGCGGCGAGCGCAGACCAACCGGCCTCGGCCAAGATTTGCTCGGCGAGCTCCGGCACCGCCGCGCGCAGGTAGGCGGCTTGCCGCCGCTGGAGTGCCGGGGGCAGGAGGCGGCCCCGCTGGTGGAGTACGGCCATGGGGTGTCCGGCTGCGGCCTGGTAGGCGGTGCGCAGGTGTTCGGCGGCCTGGAGGGCAGCAGCGGCCTGCTGTGCGTGCTCCTTCTTTCCGTGCCAGGCCGCTGCGGCGGTGACGAGGAAGAACGCCATGTCGATCAGCATCGCGGTGCTCGCCCCGTCCTCCCCGCGGCCGAGGGCCGGTCCGCCGTGGACCAGGTCGCGGGCGGCCTGGCGCAGGGCGCGGTCGTGCCCCCGTGCGGCCCGGACGTGGGAGCGCGACGCCCGCTCGAACGCGGATGCCGCTTCGCCTAGTTCCTTGCGGGTGTGGGCGGCGGAGGTCTTGGCGAGTGCGTCGAGGACCTCGCCGGCCGCCGCGATGTGCGCGGCGATGACCTCGTCGTCACCGCTGTCGAACACCAGGACCGCCTGCCACGCGGCGGTGGTCGCGGCCCGCCGTGCCGTGGCGGGCCCGGGCACAGACCGCAGCGGTGCGTCAGCCGTGATGCTGTCGCCGTCCTGGCCGGGCGTTTCCGTGCCTGCCCATCGCTCGCGGATGCGCGGCAGGGACAGGTCGGGGGCCAACTTCGACCCCGAGTAGAACACCGGGTCGCCGTCCTTGTTGCGGTCGTCGGGCAGGGCGACGGTGTAGCCGATGAGGTCTCCGGACGGTGCGATTCGCTGCCGGACGAGGAGGCCGGAGGCTGCGAGCCGGTCGAAGAACTCGGTGTCGCTGCTGGCGCCGGCCACCGCGCGGCGTACGGTCTCGCGGAGCTCCTCGCGCGGGGTGCGCTCGCGGTCCTCGCGCTCGGTTTTGTGGCGCTCAGCGCTGGTGGGCCGCTGGGCTGCGGTGCGGTCGCCGGCGTTGAGGCGGCGCAGTCCGAGTTCGGCCTCCAGGAGCCGGGCTTCGTCCTGGACCCGCTGGGCGTCGTGGTCGAGGTCGGGCTTGTAGCCGTCCTCGCGGACGAGGGTGGCGATGATGTGGATGTGGTCGTCGGCGTGCCGGACGGCAGCCCAGCGGCATCCCGCGCCCTGGTCCGGGTCGTCGATCCCGGCGGAGGCAACCATGCGCCGGGCGACGTCCGCCCACTCCTCGTCGGACAGGATCCGGTCGGTGGGGGCGTTGCGGACGGACAGGTGCCACACATGCTGGGTGGGGCGGCTGTCCTCTTCGGCGTTCTGCACGGGCTGGTCGATTAGGTGCTGGAGCTGCTTCAAGGTGGCCTGCGGATCGCGCCCGGGGTCGGGGGCGTTGTCGTCCCAGGACGCCACAAGGTGAGGGTCGGTGTGCTCCTCGTGCGTGCCCGGCCCGTACAGGTAGGCGAGCAGGCCGATGGTGCGCTTCCCACGCTTGTGGATCCTGGGGATCATGACGGTGGTGTCCTTCTAGGTCTGGTTCAGCAGGCGGTCGGTGGCGGCTTGGACGCGGTCCACGGCCCGCCGGACGGCACCGAGGACCGCTTCCAGTTCTTCGGGCTGGTCACCGGAGTTGATGGCGCGGGTGATCTGGTTGAGGTTGTTGCCGACGCGGCCGAGATGCCGGCGCGCGGCGAACAGTTCCGAGACTGTCTCGCGGTGGCCGGCGATCGCGGCGGCGCTGTTGTCGATGTCGTGGGCGGCGGCCATGCCGCTGCGGGCGAGGAAGGCCGGCAGGGACGTGTGCGCTGCTGATGCGGCGCTCGACAGCAAGGTCTTCTCGTCGTCGTTCAGGCGGACGCTGCAGACGTGAACTCGCTTGTCGGACGGAGGCTTGGGGGAGCGCTTGCGGGAACTTCGTGGTGCGGCGCGCTGTCGGCGTGGTGGTGTCTGCTTCTCCTCCGGCTGCGGTCCGCCCTCGGTCGCTGCCTCCCGGACCAGTGCCCCCCGGCGCTGGTCCGGACCCGCCACCCCCGGGGCGGGCTCTGGCCAAGACACCTTCCCCGACGGGGAAGAGTGTCTTGGCCGATAACTTGCTCGCCCTGAGGTCGGGTTGGAGTTCGGCGAACTGCTCTCGGGGTCATGGGGAATGAGCGGGTTCATCACAGGGCGGGCCCGTTGGCTTCGTCGACGATCGCGAGGATGTCGCCGATGAACTCGAAGGCGTCCTCGCTGTCGGTCAGGTGATGGATGCGCTCAGTGGGCGAGATCTGGACGAACCACTGGCCGTCAGGGCCTTCAACAGCCGAGTGGAGAAAGTTGAACTCGAGGAACGAATGCATGAAATGGGTGATCAGGCTCTGGGAGAAAGGCTTGGGAGGGGTCGATGCAGACATGATGGATTCCATTTCCGGGGTGGGCGGCGGCCCGGCGTCTGGCCGGGCCGCCTGGAGAGAAGCGGGGCTCCACAGGCGGTTGCCCTGTGGTTATGTGGAGTTCATCCACATTCGGGGCAGTGCGCGTAGTGCCGTGTGAGGGCTTCGGCCATCCGCTGCTTGGTGCCGAGCGCGGTTCGGGCGCTGGTCTTCGCCGGGGTGGTGCCCGGGTGGCGGGCGGCGTGGTTGCCGAGGTAGTGGATGTCCCGCTCGAAGTCGGTGCGGATGCGGGTGAAGCGGGGGCATGTCTTCATCGGCGGCTCCTTGTCGGGGTGTTGTTTTCGTCGCGCAGTCGGGCGAGGACTGTGGTGAGACGGTCGTTGCGGATGGGGATCTGCTGGGCGCGCATGATCGCTCGCAGTTGCACGCGGGTGACCGCTTCGTTGCCGTCCCGTTCAAGTGCGGTCCGCACGTGGGGGCGAAGCCGGTCGACGATCTCGTCCTCGGTGAGGCGGGGACGGTTCTGCGGTCCCCGTTCGGTGCGGGGGTGCTCCGGCACACGCGTCCCCTTCACCCGCTTCGGTTTGGGGACCGGTCCCCGTCGCGGGTTCGCCGGCGGGTCCTCGGGGTCGGCGCTGCTCCGGTCCCCTTCACGGTCCCCAGCAGTGTCCCGGTCCCTGTCCGGTGCGGGGTGGGGACGGGGACCGTCGGCGTCGGTCCCCGGGACTGTTCCCAGCCGTTCCCCGGTCCCGGGGACCGAGGAGGTGCGGTCGTGGCGGGGACGGTCCCCGCTGACGCCGCTGTTCCGCGCGGTTGCGGGCCCGCGCCCGAGTCGGTCCCCTTTGACGGCCTTGGTGTTGGGGACTGGATTGGGGACCGTACGGGGACCGTTGCCGGTCCCCGCTTGGGGGAGGGTCCCCGCATGGTCCCCAGTTCGGGGACCGACGGTCCCCTCGGGACTGTCCCCGGGCGGGACGGGGACCGTGTGGCGACCATGCTTCTGTTCGGGGACCGTGGCGGGACGGTCCCCGCTGTGGCGGTCCCTGGTCCCCAGTTCGGGGACGGTCCCCCGCTCGCTCGTATCGGCGCCGGTGGGGACCGTTCGGGGACCGAGGCTCTGCGCGGGGACCGTGCTGACGCGGGCCCCGTTCCGGCGGTCCCCGGCGTGCTGGTCCCCGCCCGCCGGGACCACGGTCCCGTCGCCGTCCCCGAACTGTGCGGAGGGCTGGTCTCCGTCGCTCGTGTCTCCGCCCACTCCGGTCCCGGCGGCGCTCGCCGGGACCGGAGTCTCATCCGCTGGGGCTAGGGGTGCGGCCACGTGCTGGTGGATCTGCCGCATGAGAACTCCGAAGGCCAGCAATGCGGCAGTGGGCGGGACGGCGGCGACCACGTAGTCGAGCACGGGGACCGGGTCGCTGCCGGTCCCGCTGACGCCGGCGACGTTCAGCGCGATCGAGCCGACCGAGCCGATCGTGGTGAGGGCTACGGCCCACCAGTCGGTGACCTTCCGCAGTCCTGCCCGCAGCATCAGCAGCTCGCCGATGACGATGAAGGCATCCAGCGTGCCGGGCCAGGCCCACTGGCGCTCGGGGGACTTGGCCAAGCCGTGCTGCCCTGCGACCTCGGCGAGGTGCGCGTAGGACAGCCAGAAGGCGGCGCCGGTCAGAGCCGCGATGACGGCCCCGGCGGCGGCGAGTGTGAACCGCTCGGCGGATTCCGTGCTCTTCGCGGCCCTGGGGCCCGTGTTGCCGGAGGTCACACGGCCTCCCGAAGGCTGCTGATCAGGGCCTGGGTCTGCACCTGGCGGGCCACCGGCCTCGGCTTCTGCTTGACGACCTTGCCCCGCCTGGTCTTGCGGGGAAGGGTGCGGTCGCGCTCGGGACCGTCACCGTCGTGGGCCTGGCCGGCGCGTGGGGGCTGCTGTCCGTCGAGGGCGGCCTGCCGGGCGGTCTCGGCCGGGTTGGGATCCGAGGAGACGTTGTCGTAGTCACGGTTCTCGATGGCGCGGGCCTCCACCCGGAGCAAGTCGCGAGCCCACTCGACACCGACTTGGAGGGTGTGGGCGAGCCGGGCCGGGCTCCAACCCTGGGCGCTCGCGTAGCGGGTGAGGGTCTTGCGCTCCAGTCGGCTCAGCTGGACGTCCCGGCCTTCGATCGCGGCCTTCACCCGGCTGTAGTCCAGCCGGTTCTCGACCTGGTCGTGCCAGGTCGCGCGCTCGGCCTCGGTCAGGCCGCCCCAGACGCCCTCCTTGGTCTCGTTGTCCAGGGCGTACCCGAAGCACTCGCGGCGGACCGGGCACCAGCTGCAGATCTCCTTCGCCTCCGCGATGGCGTAGTCGTCGTTGGGCGTGTGGAAGAACAGCTCGTCCGCGGTGGCGGGGTCGACTCCGTTGCAGGCGGCTCGGGCGTGCCAGCTGATGTCGGCGACGCCGTGGAGGCCGGTGGGAGGCGTGTTGGTGGTGATGTAGCGCATTGGAATGGTTCTCCGGGTACGCCTCATGGGCCGGCGGGCGGGCAGCGCGGCACACCGGCGGTGAAGCGGTGTGGGTGCGGCTCGACGGTGAGGCAGGGCAGGGGGAGCGGCTACGGGGCCGCGCCGGAAGGGGAGAGGAAGGAGGGCGAGTCGGTCAGGCGCGCAGGAAGCGGCGGTCCGGGCCGTCGAAATGCACCGGTGTGCACATACCAGACAGGCGGGAGAGGATTCGGTCGCCGACCTTGTCCCGCAGCACCGGCTGGTGCTTGTCCATCACTTCGGTACGCACCGGGGCGTAGTTGGTGGTGATGAGGGTGGGGAGGTGGTTCTCCCCGCGCCAGGCCAGGAGGCGGAAGGTGATCTCCTCGTTCCACTCGCTGGACTTAGCGGCACCGAGGTCGTCCAAGAGCAGCAGTGGCATGCGGACGATGTCGCGCAGAAGCCACTCGACGTCCACGCCGCTGCGCTGACGCATCTGTCCGAACAGGTCCACGGCCTTGACCGCGTGCCAGCGCACCGCGCACCCGGCGGCGGTGAGCGAGCGGATCGCCCCGTACGCCTGGCGGGTCTTGCCCGCTCCGGTGTTGCCCCACAGCAGCAGTGAGGGGCCGCGGGCGATCATCCGGCGCCCACCGCTGCCCCAGTGCGGGTTGTGGTCATCGGCGTTCGGAGCGGTCGCCGCCTCCGCGATGGTCCGCACCCAGGTTGCGACCGCCGGGTGATCGGCGAAGGCCTCCCGGTAGTCGTACGGGATGCGCCGCTGGGCGGCCTCCAGGGCCGGTATCGGCTCGGGGGTGTCCGGCAGTGCCGGCGCGTTGGCGTCGATCCCGCGTTCGGTGAGGCGGGCGGCCAGGCGGGCCTGCAGGCGGTCGAAGGCGGGCTGCGGGTCGGCGAGACGGTAGCGGGTCACAGGCTTCCTCCGAACGTGGTGGGCGCAGGCGCCGGATTGAAGTAGGGCGTGTAGGCGGATCCGGTGCTGGCCCAGGGCCCCGCGCCGGAGGCGGAGGACTGCGGGGAGCCTGCGTGCTGCGGCGCGGCGTTGACGACCTGGTTCACCAGGCTCGGCAGGACGCTCGGGTGCAGGCCCTTGTCCCGCAGCAGGTCCATGGCGGCTCGGATGTCGCTGGGCGCGAAGCCCTCGTCCAGGAGCATCTTGATCTTCCGGCCCAGGAGGCCGCGTATGTCACTCGGAGGCTTCTGGCGGCAGCCCTTCACGTACTCGGCCACCAGATCCTTCGCGGACACCTTCTCCGAGACGCTGCCAAGTGCTGGCGCCTCGCGCCCCGTAGGTACAGATCCAGGATCCAAGATCCTAGATCCAGACGACGAGCCCTCGCGTATTTGTGTCGAGCCCTCATCGAGTGCCTTCTGACCTGCGGTTTCTCCCGGCAGGTCGGAATGTGGTTCCTGGGGGGCCTTCGGAGCGGATCGCGGGGCGGTACCGAAGCCGACGGGTGCGGGGTCCGGTTGCGCCGCAGGCGCAGAATCGGGCG
This sequence comes from Streptomyces sp. NPDC048331, assembly GCF_043201215.1. Lineage (NCBI taxonomy): Bacteria > Bacillati > Actinomycetota > Actinomycetes > Kitasatosporales > Streptomycetaceae > Streptomyces > Streptomyces sp. NPDC048331. Next base: position 24,328 of record NZ_JBICYT010000053.1, read on the forward strand.
AAACCGGCTGATCGAGTACTCGACGAGTATTCGTCGAATCCTGCGAGGCGATACCGGCAAGCCCGACTGCGGTGGTCGGCGCCGACGCCTTGGCGGGGGAAGCGGGGCAGGCCGCGCTACCGCACTCGCTGCACAGGCGCTCGGCCTGGTGCGTGGGGCACCGCGGCATGCGCGACGCGGAGGGTCGGTCGATCTTCTGGTGCTTGTCCCACTTCACGACGTGCAAGTAGTCCTTGTCGTCGCACCCGGTGTATCGGCAGATGATGCCGACGGCAGCCAGCTGGTCGAGGTCCCTGGCCACATGGGCGGGGGTGTGCTCGATACGCAGCGGCCACACCTGTCCGGCGATGATCGCCGGGTGTGCAAGGAACCGCCCGCTGTCATCGGCCTGCGTGAGCAGTCCCTGGAAGGTCACCATCGCGGTGACGTCGCACGCAGCGAGGTCCTCCGACCAGAACATCTCCGGCTTGATCGTGCGGATGCGGGCCATTAGGCGACACCCCCCTGATCGCGGGTTGCGGGGTCGGCCGTATGCTCCGGTCTTTTGCGCAGGGCGGTCGCCATGCGACACTCTCCTCTGGTGTGACCCGCCGTACCGGTGTGCCCGTGAGAAGGTCCGGTTCGGCGATGTTGGGTGGCTGTCCGCTCATTCGTGGGCGGTTGTGCTGCCAGAAGCGTCCGGCGTCTGAGAGTTCCCGCTCTCGGGCGCCGTCGCTGTTTCCTGGCTCAGCCAGTCCGTAAGGTCCATCCGCTGCGCATCCAGCCCCCCCTCCGAGTCCTCCGCCGGGCCTGGTGACCGGCGGGCGACGACGAACATACGTAGAACCTGCCGGAATACCTAGACTTCGCTCTAGAACTCCTCACAGGTCACGACGTGCATCCTGACCAGCGCCGATCCCTCGGGTGGCAAGACAGTCACGAGGGCTAGGCGGCCTGGTCGGCGGCCGGTACCGTTCGTCGAGTCGAAGTTATCTGCGTTCGTCGAACCGCACAAGTGGCTAAAACTAGGTTTCCTGAATACAGTGAACCTAGGACAGGACGGAAAGGAGGAGGGGCATGCCGGCACGTATCTTCGATGGACAGCGTGTACGCGCGCTCCGTCGCTCCGCCGAGCTGACGCAGGAGGCCGTGGCTACCGCCGTGGGAGTCCACGCGACCAGCGTGACCGCGTGGGAGAAGGGTACGAGCCACCCGGATCCGGAGAGGCTTCCAGCTCTCGCCCGGGCGCTGGGGCAGCCGCTCGATGCCATGTTCCCGCGTGATGGTCTGCCCACTCTGGCAGACCTGCGGGCCGATGCCGGGTTCTTCCAGAACGAGGTCCCGGGGCTCCTGGGCACCAAGTCTGCCGGGCCGGTGGCTAACGCGGAGCGGGCCAAGCGGCGGCTCTCGGGCGTCTACGTCGAGCCGTTGGCCAAGGCGTATGACGTAAGCGTCGAGCAGCTGATGGCAGCACAGGAACGGTCCTTCGGAGTGGAGGTTCCCGAGCCCCACCCCGAGATGCCCACGAGCCTCGCCGACAAGATGCGGTATCTCCTGGAGAACCCGGACGACGACAGCGTGCCACCCTCGGACGCGGAGATCGCCCGTGCGGTGAACGCCTACGTCGGTGCCCAGGTGATCTCCGCTGCCGGTGTCGCGGACCTGCGGAACGGCGAGGTGACCGAGGCGTCCCCACCGGTGCTGGAGGGGCTGTCGGCTGCATTCGGCGTCAGCGCACTCTTCTTCCGAAGCCGCGACGTGGTCAAAAGGCAGGTCGCCGAGGGACTGACTCTGCTCGCGAACGTGCAGGCCGGCAGGATCCGCGGGCTGAAGGGCAGGCAGATGGGACCCGAGGGCCTGCCCACCGAGGTCATGGCCCTGATCAACAACATCGTCGCGGAAATCGAAGAGCGGGGCCTGCCCAGCGCCTAACGGCGCCGGGCGAAGCCCCGCTTGGTCGTTGCGATGTCTACGCGGCTTGGTGCTGGCGGCCGTTGGTGAAGACGGCGCGCACCGCGCTCAGAGCGGACAGGTCTTCGAGCGGGTTGCCGTCGACCAGGAGCAGGTCGGCGCTGTAGCCGGGAGCGATACGGCCGGTCTGGTCACCTACACCGAGGGCTGCCGCCGCTTCGCTGGTGGCCATGGCCAGGATCCGGTCTCGGGAGACCCCCAGGTGCTCGTAGAAGCCGAGGGCGCCGACGATCCCGTCGAACCCGGCGCGCTGGACACCGGCGTCGGTGCCCGCGATCAGGCGGGCTCCGGACTCGGCCATCCGCTGTACGAGCGCGAACATGGCGGCGGCCTTCTCCTCGCCGAAGAAGCGGGGGAGCATCCGCCAGTGCGGGCTGACGGCCGGGCAGACGTAGATGCCCTTCTCGACGATCTGCGCCAGGACGTCCTCGCGGAGGTCGAAGCCGTCCTCGGTCATCCACGTGCAGTGCTCGATGGTGTCGACCCCGGCGGCCACCGCGTCGGTGATGGCGTCGGTGCCGTGCGCGTGCGCGGCCACCATCAGGCCGGCCAGGTGCGCCTCCTCGACGACGACGGCGAGCTCCTCCGCGCCGAACTGGCTCTTCCAGCTGGGCGCTCCGCCTTTAGTGAGACCGCCGCCGCCGGCCATCACCTTGACGACCTTGGCACCGTCGGCCACATTGCGGCGTACGAGGGCACGGGCTTCGTCGGCGTTGGAGACCTCGCCCCCGAGGAACCAGCAGTGTCCGCCCGGCGGAGTGACGGGTGCCCCGGCTCCGATGATGCGCGGGCCCGGCGCGGAGCCGGCGGCGATTTCCTGGGCGAGGCGCAGCGCGAGGCCTCCCCGGTCGCCGAGGTCGCGGGCCGTGGTGACACCGGTAGCCAGCAGCTGGTCGGCCCGCTTGCGCATCCCCTCCAGCAGATCCTCGTCACTGGCTTCCTGCATGGTGGCCACAGGGTCGGCGCCGGCATCGAAGACGAGGTGGACGTGGGCGTCGATCAGGCCGGGCAGCAGGGTGGAATCCGGGAAGTCCTGGCGCGGTTCGCCACTGCCTGCCTGGGCTTCGATGTCGGCGCGCGGGCCGACGGCCGTGACGATGCCGTCCCGTACTAGTACGGCGCCGTCGGCTACGTCGGCGTCTCCGGTGAGGATGCGGCCAGCTGTGATCAGCATCAGGGTTCTCTTTCCGTGAAAGATGGTCAGGCGGCGCGGAGGGCGTCGGAAAGGGCAAACAGGTGGGCGGCGTCAGCGCCCGCGCTATCGACCTTGGGTACAGCCAGGGGAATGACCGGCTGGGCCTCCTCGGACGCGTGGACGTCTGCGGCGGCTGCTGAGCGCAGGCGGTTGGCCAGGACGGCCGTGTCCATAGACAGCAGTTCCTCCGTGGTCAGGTCGCCCATGAGCGGGCTGATGCGGACCAGCCCGTCCCGACACTCGACCACGCGGCGGTGGTAGAGACGGTGTACGCCACGCACACCCCATGCTTCGAGCACCGTCGGCCGAGAGGCCAGAACGGTCTCGGGGAACCGGTCGGACAGCAGACCCCAGAGCGGTTCGAGGCGGCGGTATCCGCGGCGGTGCTGCCGCCACACCCGCATCGCCGACAGGCGGCTGCGGGCACCGGAGTAGGAGACGCCGACGACGAAGAGGAGGATGGAGAGGACCAGTAGCATCGCGACGGAGGCCATCAGGCCCTTCGGAACGGTGCCGCCCTGCCAACGCGCGGCCACGAAGACTGCCCGGACCGCACAGGCAGCGGCCATGGCCAGCAGCCCGACCGCCGTGATCCAAAGACCGGTGGAGTGCGGGCGCGGCGAAAGCCGGGCGTAGCGGACCGTCCAGATGCCAGCGGCACCTAGGGTGTAGGTCAGATACAGGCCGGCGACGCCGTAGAACGCGGCGAGCTGCGTGATCGTCATGTCCGCCGACGAGAAGGATCCGGCGAACACCTCGTGCGGCACCGTCGTGGCCGAGACGACGAGAACGGCTGCTACGACGAGAACGAGGATGGCCTCGCGACGTGCTCGCCGCCTACTCGTTGCCCGGTCGGCAGATGAATAGAGGTAGAAGCACATCAGGAAGTACACCGTGCCGAGCAGCAGGATGTTCTGTATGAGCTTGGCCGCGCCGTGGCCGGCAACCGTGTCCACGCCGCTGGCGCCGCCCGGCATGGCTACCGGATAGGACAGGGCCGCACACACGAGGCACAGGGTGACGGAGCGCAGGGCGCCGTCCCTGGGCGCCTTCGTGAGCTGGTAGACCTTCCACGCTACGGCGGCAGCCAGGATGAGGAGGAAAAGGATCGTCATCACAGCCACCCCTGCCGGTCACCCAGGGCCAGATTCACACTGCGAACGGCCGGATCGGATGCCGGCGGAGGGCCGACCTGCTCCAGGACGGACGCCCACTCCATGATGATCGTGGCCGCCTTCTCCACCTGACACTCCTCCTTGTCGAGGTACGAGCACCGCTGCCCGCCCTCCGTTCCAACTCCCGACGCGAGGTCTTCCCAGCGGTGACCCTGCGGCCCGTCGGCCTTCAGATGGCATAGCTCGTGCAGGATGATGTGGTCCTGATGGAGCTGGGTCGTGCGCTCCTGGACGACGATGACGTCGGCGTCCGGGAGGTCGAGCCAGAGCCCCACCGGTCCCGGCATGGGTAGCGGCGCCCGTCGAATCAGAATGGGCCGACCGCGCTGGGCCGCCAACGCGAGCCGAAGCTCGTCGATGCGCAGCGGCGGCTGGACGCCCAGCTCTTGGAGCTCCAGGCGTATACGCCTACGTAGCTGCCGGTCCGCCACTCGGTCCGCCCGCCCTGCAGGGGTCAAGGCTCCCGGTCGGCGGAGAGGCCAGGGACGTACCCGGCGCTCGGTGTTGCTGTGGGAACGCGTGTCCCCGGTTCGCCACCACATAGGTCCCTCGTCAGCCTGTAGTCCTCCGTCACACCCTGCGGGAGACGACGAAAGACACTGGCACCATCGTTCGTATGTTCGAAATCCGAGGCGGATGCCACAACAGTGGGGATGCGGCTCGGCTTTGCTCCTACTGCTTGACGGGTGGGGTTCGCGGTCGGTCAACCGCGCCCCTGCACCGTGCGAGCGCTTTCCGCCCGGCGGCTCCGCAGGGCTAACGCTAGGGGCCCTGCGGGGGACACATCCCCCACATGGTCCGGCGGCGGAAGGTTCGCGAAGGCAAGCCCCGCGGAACCAGCGATTCCGACCGCTTGATCGAACCGTACGTCATTCCCGGAGCGGGTTGATCAGTAGTCTCGGGCGGGCCAATAGGGCTCTAAAGCCATTCAAGATCGAAAGTGTCTACTTGATCAACCGCGTTCATGGCATGCATTGCCATGAGCGCCATCTGACCTGCCGTTATTCACTTGCGAGGTTGACAGGTTCGCGGAAAGTACCCGCCGGTAGATTCGTTATGGATCCGAAACGAAGCGCCCGTGGAGCGTCCTGTCGGGGTGGCGCAATTCAGGCAAATCGGAACCCTTCTTGATGATCTTGATTTGCGTGACATAGGTCGCACCCGCGTGAATGCAGAAGTGAATTAACCTGGCGCCATGGCTACCGCGATCACCGAAACTGAAGCCTTTGCGAGCTTCTGGTCTGAATACCACTTGGCCACGCTGACCACGTTGCGTTCCGATGGAACTCCGCATGTGGTGCCTGTTGGGGTGACCTACGACCACGAGGCGGGCGTCGCGCGTGTCATCACGCGAAAGAGTAGCGTGAAAGTTGCCAACATCCTTGCTGCCCTCCCAGGTGAGGCGCGAGTCGCGGTATCGCAGGTAGCGGGCCCTAGGTGGCTGACCATCGAGGGCGTGGCAGAGGTTCGAACCGCAGGCGATGAAGTCTCGAACGCTGTCGACCGATATGCGGATCGCTATGGTCGCCGCCCCGCCCCAGACTCTGAGCGCGTGCTGGTGGAGATAACCCCTGTGCGCACCATGGGTATGTTGGAGATCCCATCACGTCCGTGAAGTGAAGTTGCCCGGACTCTCGCTTTAGGTGACAGCGGCATGCCGCTATTCCCTAGCGGGATCTCGGAGTTTCTTCCGTCGCGTGACGGCGCTCCCGACTCGGTGGCGGGGCGTGATCCGTGAGGGTAATCCGTGGAACCCCGGGATTCTAGGGCTACTTGGACAGGCAATCGGCTTCATCGCTGATGTGGTCCAGAAACCGCGGCGCCCCAGGCAATCTCGCCATCGCCGTATGCGGTGCGTACTCCCAGCAAGGACATACCCGCGGCTTCTCCCAGTTCTCGCGTCAGCGACAGTGCCGGATCGCGCGAGCAATAGCGCCCCCGGCGCCGGCCAGCGCGCCGAGGACAGTCGCCCCCACTCCCAGCGGCCCGGCCGTCGAGGGGTGGACCAGGGAGAGGTAGACGGCGGCTCCGGTGGCCAGCAGCCCCATCCCAAGGCCGTCTGCGATAGCCGCACTGGTCGAGCGGACCAGCCGCTTCACCGCCATCGTCGCGCTACCGAACGACACCAAGGCCGAGCAGGCCGCCCCGCACCCCGCACCTCACTCGTCGGCTCCTCCGCATCCCGCCCCGGCTGCGGAGGACGCTGTGGCGAATGCGGCGAGGTCGGCGGCGGCGTCCCTGATTTCCTCGGCGTGCGCTTCGACGCGAAGGAAGGAGATCGGGCAGGGACTGGCATCCGCCGGGCCCTGGAACAGCGGGTGCGCTCGGTGCCGGCGGGTCTCCGCCCTGAGGGCCGCTCCCAGCTGGGGCGAGCCTCACCGAGCGGGCAGAGTCCGAACGAGCCGGAAAGGTCGACCTTCGTTGTCAGCGACCACGACCCCTGACTCGCCGTTGCACCGCCAGTGGATCTCGACACGCCACGTGACGTCGCCTGGCCTGTCCAGGAACGCGCGGATGCAGAACCGCTCCGGATCGAGATGCGAGACGGAGTAGGGGAAGCTCGGGACGCCCTCGTCCTGCTGTGGCGTGGGCCGTGCCTCGCCGAGGTCGACCAGGAAGGTGCGCGCTTCCTCCGGTTCCATCGGCCTCGCGTAGATCCCGGAATCCGGCGGGGCCACGAGGTTGCCGGGCGGGCGCCGCGACCGCGCCTCCACCCGCACCTCCAGCCTGGTGAGGATCACGGCGCGCTCGACGGTGGCTTCGATCGTCAGGTCCACGCCCGTTGCCACCGCCTCCGTCACCCAGCCCGGAGAGTTCAGCCGCTCCTCCCTTCCCACGGGAATCGGGCCGACGTGCTTGTTCCTGCCGTACGGCTCCACGGCCTCCACGACGATCGGAGAGGCCGGCGTCGCGGCCACGATGGCGTCACGGCCGCGCGCAAGGACCCGGTCCGCGCCACGCGTCACCAGCCCGCCGAGAGTGGAAGCGAGCCCGGCCAGGACCGCTGCCGCGATCCACGTCCCCACCCCCGGCACGATGACCGCCCAGACCACCGCGACCAGCAATAAGACGGCGGCACCGATACGCGCCACCAGTCGACGAGACCCCACAGCTCCCCCCCAGTTCTGCCCGGCGCCATCGTGCCCGACTCCCCGTACCAGTTCCAGGCCTTCGCAGGGATCCGTGGTGAGGGCCTCCTCCGCGCCACCTAGCCAGAGCCCGCCGAGCGCGCCGCGTCGACTAAGGGTGTCCGTATGGCGGGGCCAGGGCTACACCCTGCGCGGTCAGTGCCGTCCCGGCCGTGCACCCGTGTCGCGCTCCGGGGGCGGCCGTTCCGCGAGCCTACTGGGAGAACGCGTAGGTTCGAACGGGGTCGAGGTGCAGTTCGTAGGGCCCGAAGCAGTCGGCCGCAAGCGTTGCGGCCGCGGCACCGCAGGAGCAGGCACGGTTGAGTCCTTCGTTACCGGTAGGCCCGCAGCAGCCGCTGCTGTTCTCCCAGTTGGGCAGCGGCCGAAGGTCGGGGGCGTCCTCTGGGTACATCAGCACTGTGCCCCGAACGCCAGCTGAGATGACAAAGGCCCTCCTCACCAGAGACCAGCAGCCCTCGGGACTGCGCCGGCCTCGGGTCTTCTTGATCGTTTTGCACGACGTAGGGAGGCCCCCAGGGTTCGGCATCGATCACGTAGTGGCCCTGCGGCACGGTGGAAGGTGCCCGGCGTGTGTCCTTGTCCCGGTCATGTTCGTCGTCGGAGACGTTGGGGACGGCGGCCAGCTCAGCCAACTGCGGTGTGATCGCGGTGCCGCACTTGGAACAGAGGAAGGCGGTCATCCCCTCTTTCTAGCCCTTGGCACTGCTGCTTCGCATCTCCGTTTGGCTGCTCGGACCCGACGCGCGCGATGACGCTGCGGAAGTAGGACGTGCCGAGGTGGACGGTGGGGTGCCAGGCGGCGAGGTCACGCAGGGCGGTGAGCTTCTGTTCGGCGGCGGCGAGGCTGATTTGCTTAGCTTGACGTTTAACCTCGCTGCTGTTCGTGTTCCTTGATCGTTTCGGCGCGTTTTACGGTCTTGCCGACGTTCTGGATACGGGCCTTGTACTGGTTGCGGCTGCCGGGCGGTCGCCCGGGGCCGGGCCTGCCCGGTTTCGGTGCGGCTGCGGGACGGGCCGGCAGGAGCCGGTGGGGGTCCAGGAACGGCAGCCCGTTGATGGAGTAGATGAGGTCGTAGGGGGCTGCGTCCTGCAGGTGGGCGACGGCGTCGGCGCACACGAAGCGGAGCCCGGGAGTGTTCGGGTATCGGGTGACGGCGCGCTCGTGCTGGGTCGGGGAGGCGTCCACACCGGTGACGTCGGCGCCCAGGGCGGCCAGGCGGGCGGCGTGCCGGCCCGTTCCGCTGCCGAGGTCGAGGACGCGGAGCCCTTCCACGTTCCCGAGGCTCTCGATGTCGGGCCCGGTGTCGGTGACGCCCCAGTCCCACCGCTCGATCTCCGGCAGGTCCGGGCGGGTGGTGAGCTGGTGTGCGCCGTAGGTGGTCCAGGTTTCGGCGGTCTGCTTCTCGATGTCCATCAACGTGTGCTCCAGCAGGGTGGGATGGGTCAGGGGCGCAGGGCGTAGCAGCGGAGGACGTCAAGGTCGTGGGTGCGGACGACGGACCAGCCCGCCGTGAGGAGCTCTGCATCGGCCGGGGTAATCCCGAGGCTCTGGAGCGGGTCGGTGCTCTTCCTGCGGCCAGCGATCTCGGCGACGACCCAGAAGACTCCGCCGGGTACCAGGAGGCGGTGGACGCGGTGGAGGAAGGCTGCCTTGTCGTCGATCCACCGGTAGACGAGGCGGCAGGTGATGACCGCGTACGCCGGCTCCGGGAGGGCGGTGAGGTCGTCGGTGGTGAAGTCCAGGCGCTGCCAGGCGGGCACGCGGCCGCGTCCGGGGTTCTGGGCCGCGGCGAGCGCGATGGCGGTTGGGGAGCAGTCGATGCCGGTCGTGCGGTAGCCGAGGTCGGCGAGGCGCCGGGCGAGTGAGCCGTCGCCGCAACCGATGTCGAGGGCCGTGCGGTTGTGGCCGGCGCCGAGATGCTGGTCGAGCAGCCGGTGTTCGGCGTCGTCGGGCTGCCGGTAGCGGCGGCCCTGGGACCAGAGCGGTTCCCAGTAGGTCGCGGCCGTGGTGGGCGCGGTGGTCATGAGGTGGCTTCTTCGCGGGCGGGCGGCATGGCCGCGCGGGCAGGGATCTTGTGCAACGAGCGGATGGGGGAGGCGAGCAGCAGGATGACGGGGACGACTTGGAGTAGCGCGCCGACGGCGAGGGTGGCCCGGACGTCGAGGAGGAGGACCAGGCCGCCGGCGGTGGCGGCAGCGAGCGGCCGGATGCCGGCGGTGAGCGTGGTACTGGCGGACTGCATCCGGCCCTGGAAGGCGGGGTCGCAGACGGCTTGGCGCAGGGACCGTTGGCTGGTCCCCGCCGCCACCGCCCAGAACAACTGCCCGGCCAGCGTCACGGCGAGGACGATCTGCCACCGCAGGCCGGGCCCGGCACACAGCAGGGGGACCTGGGCGAGGGGGCTGATCGCGAAGCCCACGATGATCGTGGGGCCGATGCCGATCCGGGCGGCTATCCGCAGCGCGAGCAGCGCGCCGGCCACGCCGCCGGCACCGCCGATGCCCATGATCACGCCGAACGCGGTCGGGGAAGCGCCGAGCCGGTCGAGCAAGTTTGTTTCGGCAAAGGCCGTGTCCCCCGCACGTCGTGTCGCTTTACGCAGGAGCCGAGCCCCGGGCTCGTGTCGCGTTACGGCGAGCCATCGTGTCCCTTTCCCAGCTGCTGCCTGTGGCGGACATCACGTACTGCCCAACCCGGGGGACCTGAGGGGAGGTTCTCGCCGCCCGTCGGGAGCGACTGGCGGCCCCTGACGGGCACCCTGCGCTGTCGTCGCCAAGTATGGATCGGATGCTTCGTTTCAACGCTTCTGTGATTGCTTCTCGGGTGCGGGTCTGTAAAGCCTGCGGGCTGTCTCACATCTGGTGGTGACGTACCGCCACGATCGTCACGTGCAGCGATTCTCCCAGTTCGGCCCCTCGTTCAGCGCCCCGGAACTCCGGGCGTACGGGAGGGGAGACAGCTGGCCCGGATGAACATCCACCTTCTCGACCAGCGCATACCTCGATGACTCTCCGTCACCGCCGGATGTGAGACAGGGCCGGAGACCGTACAGACCCCCGCAGGAGGCTGGCACGCTCAGGCGTAACGCGGTGCTATCGCTCTCCCTGAACGCAGCCGGCCCATGTCTCTATCCGCCTCCCGTTGCTGCGCGGGCCGTGAGACCGAATCCGACGGCGATCACGAGGAGGGAGGTGAGAACGGGGCCGGTGCGGGCGATCTTGCGCAGCAGGATGTTCTCGCGCAGTGCGTGGGTTCGGCGGTGGGTTTCGATGTGTTCGCGTACGTGGACGAGGAGGAGTCCGGCGAGGGTGAGGGTGGCGGCCATGCCGAGTCCGTACCCGATGACGAGGGTGATGCCGAACGTGGTTCGGCCCAGGGCGACGGTGCCGAGGAGGACGACGAGGGCGGAGGGGCTGGGGACGAGGCCACCTGCGATGCCCATGCCGATGAGGCCGGTCTTCGCCGGGCGCCTGGCGGCCTTCGGTGCCAGTGGCGCAGTGGGGTGGGAGTGTGCGTGGTGCGCGGGAGTGAGTGTGGCGACGCGGCCGCTCTCGTGCGGCTGGTCGGTTAGGGCGTCGCGCCTGGAGGGGATCAGCTTGCCGGGTCTGCGAGCAGGCCCGAGCCCGTGGTGGTCATGGGTGTGGCTGTGATCGTCGTCGTGGTGACTGTGCTCGTGGTGATGGTGGGCGTCGTGCGGGTGCTCGTGATCGTGGGTGTGCCCGTGATTGCCGTGGTCATGGTGGTTGTGGAGGGTGGTTTTGCCGCGGAGGGCGCCGGCCAGGAGCCATAGGCCGATGCCTGTGACGAGCAGTCCGCTGGCGGCGCCGAGCCAGAGCAGGACGGATTCCCCGGCGATGTGGGTGGCGGCGGGCAGGGCGAGGCCGAGGATGAGGACGCCTGCTGTGTGGGTGAGGGTGACGGTGGCGCCGACGGTGACGGCGTCTCGGCGGGTGCCGCGGCGTCCTGCGAGGTAGGCGGCCATGATGGTCTTGCCGTGGCCGGGCATGGCGGCGTGCGAGGCTCCCAGCACGACGGCCAGGAGCAGAGCCAGCATCCCGACGGGCAGGGTGATCTCCTTCGCTCCGACCAGGGAGTCGAACATGCTGGTGACCTTGCCGATGGTGCCGGTGACCAGACCGGCCCCAGGGATGTCCGCCGCTGCGGGTACCAGGCCCGCGCCCTGTCCGGGCTCGGTGCGCAGGTTCGCGGCGCGCTGGTCGAGGGGGGAGGCGAGAGGATCTTGCGGGTAGGCGCGCAGTTCGCGAGTGGTGGAGACGGCCGGGACGTCGGACTGGGTGATCTTGATGTCTTGTGCGGTGGCTGTGACTTCTCTCCAGCCGATGCGCTGGGTGTCGTAGCTGGTTGTCACGGAGATGTCGGTCGGCTTTGTGAGCGTGGTGGGGGCCGTGAGTTCGCAGGTGAGTCTGCTGGTCTTGAGGCCGGCCTCGCCGGGCTGGTATTCGAGCCTGGCCGAAGTCGCCTTCCAGTCGGCGTTACGGCCGCCCGCGAGGACGTGGAGCTGACGCTTGAGGACGGCGCAGGCGTTCTCGGAGTAAACACGGGCTTCGGGGGCGCTGATGCTGCCGTCGTGGTCGGTGTCGATGAGGGTGCGTTCCTGGAGGGCGGAGATTTCGGCGCGGTCGACGATGACCTTGGCGTCGATGCGGTCGGGGCGCAGGGTAAGGCCGGTGTGGTAATTGACGGTGAAGTTGCCCAGTGGGTGGGCGCTCGCGGCGGGGGCTGCGGCAACGCCCGCGGTGGCGGCGAGGACGGCGCCGGCGAGGGCGGTGAGGGTGCGGTGAAGGGTGTGGTTCATTCGCTGGTGTCGATTCGCTGGAGCAGGGCGCGGGCATCGCTGGCGTGCAGGGGGTGGAAGCCGGGTTGACGCAGTGCTTGCGCAAGGTCTTGGCGTGCGTCCTCGAGGTGGCCGAGGGCATCTTGGATGGCGGCGCGGTGGTAGTGGTAGAGCGCGCTGTGGGTGCCCAGGGCCAGTGCCCGGTCGGCGTGTTCGAGTGCTTCGGTGTCGCGGCCGGCCCGGTGCAGTGCCCAGGCGTAGGCGTCGTGGACGGCGATGAACGGCCGTGTACGCAGGGCCTCTTCGGCCATGGTGACGGCCTGCTGCGGGTTGCCGTGGTCGGCTTCGAAGAGGATCGCGTCAGCATCGGCCGGTGCCTTATTGTTCCCCCGGATCCGGTCCTGAGCGCGCAGCAGTGTGTATTGGGCTTCCGCTTGGTCGCGGTGGCCGAGGGACTGTTCCAGTTCCCCCAGGCCCAGCAGGTAGTGCGGCAGCGGGGCGATGGCGATGGCGGCCCGGTAGTCGGCGACCGCCTTGGGGGTGTCGCCCAGGGCTTCGTAGGCGCGGGCTCGCGCTTCGAGCAGGGCCGCATCGCCGGGCGCGGCCCTCAGCCCGTTCTGTGCTTCGGTCAGCGCGCCTTGGGCGTCGCCGTCCTGGAGGGCGAGGGAGGCCAGGACCGCGCGGGCGAAGGCCGAATCGGCCGGGGTGGCGGCCGCGGTGAGGGAGCGGCGCATCAGGTCGCGGGCCTGTTTGGTGTCGCCCTTGAGTTCGAAGGCGTAGGAGGCGCGGGCCAGGGAGGCCGCGTCCGGGCGCAGGTCCGCCATCTGCTGCACGGCTTCGTCCGCTTTGTCGTAGCGGCCGAGTTGTGTGTACGCGTCGGCGAGGACTCCGTGGGCGGAGGCACTGTAGGGGTCACTGGTGGTGGCCTTGAGAGCCCAGTCGAGGGCGGTGGGGAAGTCGTGTCGGGCCGCGGCCAGGGCTCCCATGCCGATCTCGGCGTCTGTGTTGTCCGTGCCCTGCACGGTCAGCGAGGTCCGCAGGGCCTTCTCCGCACGGGCGTAGGTGGCCGGGTCTGCGGTCGTACGTCCTTGCTGTACGTAGGCCATGCCGAGCGCCGCCCAACCGCCGGGGTCTTTCGGTAGGCGGGTCACGCGTGCCTGGAGCGCCTGGATGGAGCCGGGGGCTGGTCCTGCCGCCCGGGCGGTGGCTGTGGGTTGGGCGGCGGTTCCTCCGTTCGGGTTCAGGGCGACCGCGCCGACGGTGAACATGACCGCTCCCAGGGCCAGTACGACCGCGGTGCTGCGCAGCCGTCTGCGCGCCTGTGACGGTTGAGGTGTGGATGGCGGTGCGGTGGCATGGTGCGGCACGAAAGGGTCCTCCCCGGTTCCTGGTGGTACCGGTGTCAGGGCCCGGACGGTCCTGTGCCCAGGCCCTGACACCGTGGGTCGCAGCCGTCGTCGGGCTGCGGCCGGTTCAGCTGTTCTTGTTGCGGCGGCGCAGGCGGAAGCCGCCGGCTCCGAGGAGCAGTGCGCCGAGCCCGCCGATGGCCGTGGCGTGGGACGTGGTCAGGGCGGGAAGCTCAGCCGCGGAGTTCTTCATCGTCGACTGCTCGGCGTTGCGCTCCGGGCCGTTGGGGCCGGTGTTGACGTTCTTGGTGTGCGGGAGCGCCACGTACGGGAACGTGGTGCCGAACGGGACTTCGTTGGTGTCGACCTTGTCTCCGTCGGCGAGGGCGGGGACGAGCTGGCCGGTCTGGGCGGCGCCTTCGACGGCTTGGAGGGAGATGTCGATGACGTCGTCGGCGAGGCGGCGTCCGTTGGGGAAGCCGGCCAGGTCGCCGGCGAGGACGCCGAGACGGTTGGGCAGCGCGGTCGGGGGGACTGCGGTGTTCAGGCGTAGTTCCTCGGCGGGGACGATCTTCTTGAGGTTGGCGTCCTGGTTGAGGCGGTGGGCGTTGAGATCGGCCTGGATGGGGCCGCATGCCTTGCAGATGCCGGTGAGGTAGATTTCGAAGAGGTCCCTGCGCGGTGTGGGCGGGGCCGGGATCCCGTAGACCTGCTGGATGAGCTTGGGCAGGATCGGGTCGAGGACCTTGTCGACGACGGGCTGGACGGTGCGGTCCTGGGACGGGTTGAGGGTGTTGAAGGCGTCCTTGTACTTGATCGGGACGACGACCTCGTTGACCAGCGGGTTGCCCAGACGCGAGACCTGCTTCCAGTCCTTCTTGTGCTGCGCCTCGCGGGAGTCGCTGATCGTGACGCCCTGGCGTTCGGTGGTCGACCAGATGCCGATCACGGGGTTGCGCGAGCTGTTCCCGTTCAGCGCGAGTTGGCTCTTGGGGACCTGGATGGCGATGGTGTTGACGTTGTAGCCGGCCAGCGTGTCCTGGCCGCGCTCGCTCAGGTCGCCGCCGTACAGGAGGTCGAAGACGCGCAGGTCGGCGAAGAACGGGTCCTCTGCCTGCCCCGCGTACGTCTTGCCGCCGCCCGGCAGGTTCAGGGTGGCCTGGTTGCGCAGCGTGGTGTAGTCAGGCATGGAGGCCTTGCCCGTGCGGGACGGGGCGGCCGGCACGTTCTCCAGGATGGTGCGGCTCTTGCCCTTGGTAGTGACGACCAGATCGTAGAACTGACGGAAGTTCAGGTCGGGGTCGTTGAGCGAGGTGACCTGGCCGGTGTTGTACAGGAACTGGTTGGCGGCGTCGCGGTAGCTGTTACGGAAGCGCCAGGTGTAGGTGACGTCGGAGTTGCCGTCGCCATCGTTGTCGACCTTGATGTTGTAGCGCAGGTCGTCGCCGAAGGCGTAGAAGTTCGGGCCGCCGTTCGGCTCCTCCATCGGGATCCAGTTCGCCACCATCGTGACGGTGTCCGTCTTGTCGGGGCTGGTGAACGCGTACACGTCGGTGTTGTCCGCGCGCGGGTCGCCCGCGATCAGTGGTGCCTCGCGGTGGCTGGAGGCGGAACTGACCCCGGGGCCCAGGGTAAGGACGGCCATAGCGGTCGCGAGCGCGCCGGAGCCGAGGACGAGCAGGGAGTGGTCGAGCAGCCGGCGTCGGCCGGACGCCGCAGGTGTTGCCTTCACTGGAACGTGCTTCCTTCCCAACAGGGTGCGTACCGGGCCCGGCCGGATCGGGCGGGCGTCGGTGCCGCTTCGGGTTTGTTCGGGTGGCGGTCGGCACCGCGGCGAACCGGGGTTCGCACTGCCCGGGCAGGGTCAGGAAAGGCAACGGGGACTGACCAGGCCTGGACACACCTTGGCGCGGGGTCGCGCAGGCCGAAGGAAACCACGCACGGCGCCCGCCGCGCGCCCACCAGCCAGTCCACGCCGGCATCCGCGATGCGAGAAGGACGACGAATCCGCAGGCCAGCCCCACGAGGGCGCTCGGCTACATCGGCTTAAAGGCTGCGGCGACACGCAGCTTCACGCTAGCCCGAACGAGCCAACAGTCTTCTATTGCAAGCTAGTTGCAATAGCGCCACGGAGGTGTGGAGCCGTGACGTGTCGGTGCCGCAGCGTTCGCGACGGGCCGTCCCGGCAGTGCGCCGGCAGGCACTTCGCCGTGTACGAACGGCACCACCGGATCGCGGCTCTCCCCGTGGACGGCCCAGCTCACACAGGAACAGCCTCATCTCTGCGTGGGCCTGTTGTTCTGCGCCTGATCACGGCCTCGCCACCGGTCCGGAGGGAAGTTGTCCTCGCGAGCTGCAGGCGAGAGCGATTCCCCTCAGGCGATCGACCGGGCGGACTGTGCGAAGGCTCCTCCCGGTGATCGTGCCGCTGGATGGTGTGGGGCCATGGCCGGTTGAACGCCCAGGACGACGGCCAGTGAGCGGGGCAGGGCCGCCTCCCAGCCCAGCAGCCTCAGTCCGCGAACCTCGTCCCCCTTCAGGCAGACCTCGAGCCCCGCGCACTCCGTGCGCTGCCATCCCTGATCCGTATGCATGAACACACCGTCTCCGCCGGTAGTACGTCCAGGACGCCGTGGACTGCCGGGGACACGATGTCGCCACCCGGCTGGCGTAGCCCGGGCGCCGTTTCCTGGGCCGTGCGGGTGGCTTCCGCTCCCGGTGCCTGTCCGCTGCGGTGGTGGTGACGAATCCCCCGATAAGCCGTCGGCCACCCTTGCCGAGGCACCGATGAATGGAGTGAACATGCGCAATCTCACCGCGACCGCGGTCTCCGCAGCCGTTCTGGCAGCCCTGTGCGCGGCGCCCTCGCTCGCCGCGGCCGACGACAACCCGCCAAAGACCCTGCCGGCGATGGACCACAAGGGCGGCCTCAGCGCGATCGGCCTGACCGGCGACCAGCGGCTGGTCGAGTTCGACGTGAACAAGCCGTCCAAGACCTGGTCGCTGGGCAAGGTCTCCGGCCTCTCCGGCGACACCAAGCTCGTCGGCATCGACTTCCGCGTCCAGAACGAGAAGCTGTACGGCGTCGGCGACCGGGGCGGCATCTACACCCTGGACACCATGAACGCCCAGGCCACGAAGGTGTCCCAGCTGACCGTCGCGCTGGCAGGGACCACCTTCGGCGTGGACTTCAACCCCGCAGCGAACCGTCTGCGCGTCATCTCCAACACCGGCCAGAACCTGCGCCACAACATCGACGACCCGGCAGCCCCGCTGACCACCACGGTCGACGGCACCCTCACCAACCCCACCACCCCGCCGTCGACCGCCATGGGCGTCACCGGCGCCGCCTACACCAACAACGACCTGAACACCGCGACCGCGACGACCCTGTTCGACCTGGACACGATGGCCGACCGGATCTCCCTGCAGTCCCCGGCCAACGCCGGCACCCTCGCTCCCACGGGCAACCTCGGTGTCAGCGCCGACCTGGACGCCGGATTCGACATCTACTTCAACGCGGCCGCCGGCACGAATTACGGCTTCGCCGCCATCGGCACGGCAGGCTCCTACCGCCTGTACTCGATCGACCTCCTGACCGGCAAAGCCACGAACAAGGGTGCCTTCCCGAAGAAGTACCAGGTCACCGACCTGGCCCTGCCCCTCAACCAGAAGTAGCCCCGAGTTCTGAACCGGCCTCGGCGTGCGGGTGGCCGCCCATAGTGCGGCCGCCCGCACACCACCGCCGGTTCATCGTCCCTTCCGTCCTCCACATGATGTGGCTACGCCGACTTCAACGAACGGTATGGAATCCTTGTCTGCTCATTCGGGTACCGGCGCCGAGCGGCGCGACCGGTCGCTGGAGCACTGGAACGCCGCCCCCTACGCACGGGCTCTCGTCTGCGGCAGCACGGACCTGTCACTGAGGGACGGCACGGGGTGGGTGTTGCCGCTTGCGACCACCCGGTGGTGCGGGCGGGCGGACGCCTGCGACATGGGGGTGGTCCGCCGCTGTAAAGGAGCCGTGCTCGACATCGGATGCGGCCCCGGCCGAGTGGTGAAGGCTCTTGACGAACAAGGCCATCGCGCCCTGGGCATCGACATCTCCCTGCCCGCGGTCCGGGCGGCGGTGAGCCGGGGAAGCAGCGTACTGTGCCGGTCGGTCTTCGACCCGCTTCCCGACGAGGGCCGCTGGCAGACGGCACTGCTCCTGGACGGCAACATCGGCATCGGCGGAGACCCGCCCGCGCTGTTGTGCCGTATCCGGGCGTTGGTGGCCGAGGGGGGCCTGTTGATCGTCGAGGTCCCGCTCGGGGGGACCGACCGGCGACATCTGGCCCGGCTGCACGAGGGGCACCGTCCCGTACGCGGCTCATTCCCCTGGGCCACGGTCGGAGCGGACGCTCTCCCCCGCCATGCGGCGGATGCGGGCTGGGCGGCGGGGGAACGGTGGACGTCACGGCGGGGGCGTCACTTCGTGTCCTTGCGGGCCGCCGGCCGCTGAGCACGTCCCTGCGTTCCGCGTAATTCAGGGGTTCTGGAGTACCTGCCGGGTTGAAGGTGCAGGTCAGCGGGGTGAGGGCTGGTGACGCGGCCGGATTCGCCT
>NZ_JBICYT010000054.1:0-7348 GCF_043201215.1 Streptomyces sp. NPDC048331
GCGGGCTTGGGCTCCGCGCGGCGACGAGGGCGCCCGTGTGGGGGCCGGGCCCGACCCGGAGAGACGATGGGACTGACGGGAAACCCCCATACACCTCACTGACCACCGCCCCGGCGCCTCCCGTCCCTCGAAGCCCCCGCCCCCACCCGCCCCACCACCCGGCCCCCGCCCCGGCACATCGCGCCGCTCTGTCAGAGCGTGCCAGAAGGGTGGCCTCGAGGCTGGTTTCTGACGTACCGTCATATCTGCCGAGCCGCACCTCGGAGTCGGTCCGAAGCTGTTCCGAAGCCGCCCCGAACGTCGCCCCGCAGCCGCCCCGACAGCCCCCGAAACCGTCCCTCCTGGAGGTTCGCCATGTCCGCCGACCGGCCCGTCGCGCTCGATGAATACCCCATCCATCAGGCGCCCTTGTCGATGAAGCACGTCGTCAGTGGAGACCGAAACGCTTACGACCGGTGCATCTTCCACGTCTTCGACCACGCCGGCCGCGCCGTCCTGATCCTCGGCCTCGGCGTCTACCCCAACGCCGGGGTCATCGACGCCTACGCCACCCTCCGTCTCGGTGACGAACTGCTCGCCGTCCGGGCCTCCGACGCCCTCACCGACGACCGGATGAATCTCTCGGTGGGGCCTCTGTCCATCACCGTCGACGTGCCGCTCAAGCAGCTCACCCTGCGCTGCGCCGCCGATCCGGCCGACCCGGGCGGGCTCTCGTACGACATCACCTGGACCGCCGAGTTCCCGGCCGTCTGGGAGCCGCACCACGTCCAGCGGCGCGGCGACCGCCTGATGCTGGAAGGCCGCCGCTTCGTACAAGCCGGCCAGGTCACCGGCACCATCCGGGCCAAGGGGGAGGAGTTCACCCTCACGCCGGGGGAGTGGACCGGGACCCGCGACCGGAGCTGGGGCGTGCGGCCGATCCCCGGCGAGGAAGGGGGGCGCGCGGCCGAGGAGTACCGCCCCGAGGGCTTTCACTGGCTGTGGATCCCGGTCCGTTTCGAGGACCGCTTCATCATGGTCATCGCGCAGGAGGACGCCGACGGCCACCGCACCCTGAACGAGGCCGTGCAGGTCTTCCCCGAGGGCAGCGGACGCCACGACGTCCAACTCGGCTGGCCGCACACCGAGATCCGCTACCGACCCGGCGGTCGGCACCCCGAGCGGGCCGTGATCCACCTGACCGACCCCTCCCGCAAGCCCCTCGAACTGGGCGTGGAGATCCTCAACTCCTCCCCCCTCGCCGTCGGCGCCGGCTATCCGCCCGCCGGTGACTGGCAGCACGGCACCTGGCAGGGCCGTGGCTGGAGCGACCGCCGCGTCTACGACCTCTCCGACCCGGCGGCCCATCCGATGGCCGCCTTCGGGGTGACCGACCACTCAGCCCGTTTCACCCTCGACGGGCGGATCGGCCACGGCATCTTCGAGCACGGCAGCTTCGGGCGCCACGACCCGAGCGGTTTCGCCGACTACTCCTCCGTCGCCCAGTAGGACCAGCACCCGCAGGACCAGGACCCGTAGGAAAGGGGCCCAACCATGGCCACCGCACCACGTCCGCGTACCTCGACCCGGGAGCCCGAGGAGCTCGGCCGACGCCTCGCCGCCTGGCTCGACGCCCGCCTCCCCGGCGCGCGGGTCACGAACGTCTCCGTCCCCGGCTCCAACGGGATGTCCAGCGAGACGCTGCTCTTCGACATACAGCACCCCGACACCCCGCTGCGGGCCTGCGCGCTGCGGCTCGCCGCCGACCCGGCCGCATACACCGTCTTCCCCACCTACGACATGCCGCGCCAGCACCGCGTGATGAGCCTGGTCGGCCGGCACACGGACGTACCCGTCCCGCGCGTGCAGTGGCTGGAGGAGGATCCGGGGCCGCTGGGAGCGCCGTTCTTCGTCATGGCCCGCGCGGAGGGGCGGGTCCCGCCCGATGTCATGCCCTACACCTACGAGGGCAACTGGCTGCACAACGCCACCGACGCCGAGCGTGCCGGGCTCCAGGAGGAAAGCATCTCGCTGCTGGCCCGGCTGCACGACCAGTTCCCTTCCAAGGAGGCCGAGTTCCTCCTTCCCGACGGCGAGGGCACACCGCTGCGTCGGCACGTGGACGCCCAACGCGCCTACTACTCCTGGGTGGTGGGCGGCCTCGCCCCGTCCCCGCTCATCGAGCGGGCGTTCGCCCGGTTGGAGGAGCTGTGGCCCGAGGACGAGGGTCCCGCGGTCCTCAACTGGGGCGACGCCCGGATCGGCAACGTCATCTACGACGGGTTCACACCGGTGGCCGTCCTGGACTGGGAGATGGCGGCGTACGCCCCGCGCGAGGTGGACCTCGGCTGGACCGTCTACCTGCACCGGTTCTTCCAGGACCTCACGGTCGGTTTCGGCCAGCCCGGCCTGCCGGACTTCCTGCGCCGTGAGGACCTGGAGCGCCGCTACGCCGAGCTCACCGGCCACACCCCGCGGGACATGGAGTTCCACACCCTCTACGCGGCCCTGCGACACGGGATCGTGATGCTGCGCATCGCCTACCGGCAGGCCCACTTCGGCGAGGTCGAGGTCCCGGCGGACCCGGACGGCCTGATCCTGCACCATGCCGCTCTGGCCGCCATGGTGCAGGGAACGTACTGGTAGGGGAGCGGAGCGGCCGTCAGGCCGCCTGCGCGTGCTGCTGCCGCGTCTGCGCCTGCGGCCGCGGCAGCACGGGGCTCACCACGCGGATCGGGCGCGAGCCCGGGCCGCCGACGTGCGAGAAGGGCTGCGTCCGCCAGTCCAGGCCCTGGGGCAGGGTCGACAGGACGACGGATTCGAGCTCCTGCGCCTCCGTGGGCTGGATCATGCCGACGGTGGGCAGCGCGTCGCTCGCGGGCCGACCGGTGCCCGCGCACACGGTGAGGCCGAAGGGGTTCCAGGGGGTCAGGCACAGGGCGTGCTGCGGCAGGTACTCCTCGTCCGCGACGAGGGCGATCGACTGGCCGCAGTCGGGGCAGATCGCGTGGTGGATCTCGAATCCCTCGATCTCGTCGAGGTAATCGCCGTCCCCGCCGTCGTCCGCGTACGTACCGTTCCCCGGATCGAGCGGTTCCAGGGGCTCCGGTTCGGTGCGACCGGCGCGCTTGGTGTTCAGCATGGATGTACTCCCCCTTGGGTGGGCCGGGCGGGCAGTTTCTTCGGCCTCGGCCACAGCAACCAATTCCCGTCGAGCGTCACGAGTAACCACAACAGACAGGCCTCCACCTGCATACCCCTGTGGCCTTGGTCACATGCCTGCCGCAGATGCCTCCAGTGGGCGGACAGCACTGTGCCTGGAGTGCCCTTGGGCCTTAAGTTGAGCGGCTATGAGCGCAATGGAGGAGCTGGACCGCCAGATCGTTGATCTGCTCGTGCGGGACGGGCGGATGAGCTACACGGATCTGGGCAAGGCCACGGGACTGTCCACGTCGGCAGTCCATCAGCGAGTACGACGTCTGGAGCAGCGCGGGGTCATCCGCGGCTATGCGGCCGTGGTCGATCCGGAGGCCGTCGGCCTGCCGCTGACCGCGTTCATCTCGGTCAAGCCCTTCGACCCGAGCGCCCCGGACGACATCGCCGACCGGCTGGCCGGCGTCCCCGAGATCGAGGCCTGCCACAGCGTCGCGGGCGACGAGAACTACATCCTGAAGGTGCGCGTCGCCACCCCCCTGGAGCTGGAAGACCTCCTGGGCCGCCTGCGCGCACTCGCCCACGTCTCGACGCGCACGACGGTCGTCCTGTCCACCCCCTACGAGGCGCGCCCGCCCCGCGTCTGAACCGAGCCCGAGCGGGGACCCGGTGGTCGGGCCGGGGTGGGCGACACGGGACACTGGTCGGCATGACTGACCGCACCGCCCACTCCGCCGACGCCGCCGGAGCACCGACCAGGACCGTTCTCCTCCGCGGGGGCGAGGTGCACAGCCCCGCCGATCCCTTCGCCACCGCGATGGTCGTCGAGCGCGGCCGCGTCGCCTGGGTCGGTTCCGAGGGCGCCGCCGACGCCTTCGCGCAGGGCGTGGACGAGGTCGTCGACCTGGGCGGCGCGCTCGTCACGCCCGCCTTCACCGACGCCCACGTCCACACCACCTCCGCGGGCCTGGCCCTCACGGGCCTGGACCTCTCCGGGGCGCCTACCCTGTCCGCCGCGCTGGACCTCGTACGCGCGTACGCCGCGAGCCGCCCGGCCGACCGGGTGCTCCTCGGGCACGGCTGGGACGCTGCCCGCTGGCCCGAGCGCCGGGCGCCGTACCGCGCCGAGCTCGACGATGCCGCGGGCGGTCGCCCGCTCTACCTCAGTCGCGTCGACGTGCACTCGGCCGTGGTCACCACCGCCCTGCTCGCCCTCGTCCCGGGGGTACGGCCCGACGGTGACCGGCCGCTGACCGCCGACGACCACCACGCCGTCCGGAGGGCCGCGCTGGCCGCCGTCACCCCCGCGCAGCGTGCCGAGGCCCAGCGGGCCGCCCTGGAGCGGGCCGCCTCCCTCGGTATCGGTTCCGTCCACGAGTGCGGCGGGCCCGACATCTCCTCCGCCGAGGACTTCACCGGACTGCTCGCCCTGGCCGCCGAGCGGTCCGGGCCGCGCGTCTTCGGGTACTGGGCCGACCGGGACCTCGCGCTGGCCAGGGAACTCGGGGCCGTGGGGGCCGCCGGGGACCTGTTCGTCGACGGTGCCCTCGGCTCGCACACCGCCTGTCTGCACGCGCCGTACGCGGACGCCGCGCACACCGGCACCGAGTACCTCGACGTGCGCGCCGTCACCGAACACGTGGCCGCCTGCACCGAGGAGGGGCTCCAGGCCGGCTTCCACGCCATCGGGGACGCCGCGATCACCGCCGTCGTCGACGGCGTCCGGGCGGCGGCCGAGAAGGTCGGTCTGGACCGCGTCCGCGCCGCCCGGCACCGGGTGGAGCACGCGGAGATGATGACGCCCGCCACCATCGCGGCCTTCGCGGAGCTGGGGCTGACCGCCTCGGTGCAGCCGGCGTTCGACGCGGCCTGGGGCGGCGAGGACGGCATGTACGTCGACCGGCTCGGCGGCGCCCGGGCCCGCACCCTCAACCCGTACGCGGCCATGCTCAAGGCCGGTGTCCCGTTGGCCTTCGGCTCGGACGCGCCGGTCACCCCGCTCGACCCGTGGGGCACCGTTCGGGCGGCGGCCTTCCACCGGACGCCCGAGCACCGGATCTCCGTACGGGCCGCCTTCACGGCCCACACGCGGGGCGGCTGGCGGGCGCTGGGCCGTGACGACGCGGGCGTCCTCGTCCCCGGCGCGCCGGCCGACTACGCGGTCTGGCAGACGGGTGACCTGGTGGTCCAGGCCCCGGACGACCGGGTCGCCCGCTGGTCCACCGACCCCCGTTCGGGCACCCCCGGACTGCCCGACCTGACCCCCGGATCGGACCTGCCGGTGTGCCTCGCCACCGTGGTCGGCGGGCGGGAGGTATTCGTACGCCCACAGGGGTGATCCGGCGGGCCTCGGTTCGGTACGGGCGGTCGGACCCGGATAGGTTCGGCCGGGTCCACCACAGGAAGTCCGTGCCGGACGACTCCGTCTGCGCAGCGCGCCCGCGCCTCGGGGGCGAGGGAAGGTTTCGCCGGGCGGCGGGTGGCCCCATGTCGGGGTCCGCGGTCCAGTAGACAACGGTCACGGCGGCCCGCAGCCAGCGGGCGTCCGACCGGCCCGAAGGACCGCGGGCCCCGGCCACTGTTCTAAAGTCATCCTCTGCGACCAGACGTACAGGATGTGCAAGAGCACAAAAGGGGACTCAGTGAGCGACGGCGAAAAGCGGACCTACGGACCGCTCGGTACGGCCTTGGTGATCATTCCGACCTACAACGAGGCGGAGAACATCGGGCTGATCGTCGGGCGTGTGCGCGCGGCCGTGCCCGAGGCCCACATTCTCGTCGCGGACGACAACAGCCCGGACGGCACCGGCAAGCTCGCCGACGAGCTGGCGGCCGGCGACGACCACGTCCACGTGCTGCACCGCAAGGGCAAGGAGGGGCTGGGGGCCGCCTACCTTGCGGGCTTCGTCTGGGCCCTGGAGCAGGGCTACGGGGTGATCGTCGAGATGGACGCCGACGGCTCCCACCAGCCCGAGGAGCTGCCCCGCCTGCTGACCGCGCTGGCCGGGGCGGACCTGGTCCTGGGCTCCCGCTGGGTGCCGGGCGGACGGGTGGTGAACTGGCCCAAGAGCCGCGAGTTCATCTCGCGCGGCGGTTCGACGTACTCCCGGCTGATGCTGAACCTCCCGATGCGGGACGTGACCGGCGGCTACCGGGCCTTCCGCCGGGAGACCCTGGAGGGGCTGGGCCTGGACGAGGTGGCCTCGGCGGGCTACTGCTTCCAGGTCGACCTGGCGCGCCGGGCCGTGCAGAAGGGCTTCCGCGTGGTCGAGGTCCCCATCACGTTCGTCGAGCGTGAGTTCGGTGACAGCAAGATGAGCAAGGACATCCTCGTCGAGGCGCTGTGGCGGGTCACCCAGTGGGGCATCAAGGCCCAGGCCTCGAAGCTGCTGGGCAAGGACGGCACCAAGGAGGCCGGGGCCTGATCGACCGGACATCCCCTAAGGGGTGTCCGGTACCTCCGGCTGAGGTCGCTTTTATGCGGGCCCCGGCACACTGGATGGTATGACGACCGGCATTTCCACGGCCCCCCGGCGGCGTTCGCCCGCCCGTACGTTCCTCCCTCTGGCGATCGCCGCTTGGCTGATCCTGGAGATCTGGCTGCTCACCCTGGTCGCGGACGCGGCCGGCGGGCTCGCCGTGGCCGCGTTGCTCGTGGGCGGCATCGTGTCGGGCGCGGTGGTGATCAAGCGGGCCGGGCGGCGGGCGTTCAAGAACCTGGCGAGCACCTTCCAGCAGGCGCAGCAGGGGCAGCAGCCCACTCCGCAGCAGCCCGGCCAGGGCAACGGCCTCACGATGCTGGCGGGCCTGCTGCTGATGCTTCCCGGGCTGATCTCCGACGTGGCGGGCCTGGTCCTGCTGCTGCCGCCCGTCCGGGCCTGGATCGGCCGCCGGGCGACCCGCTCGCTGGAGCGGAAGATGGCCTCGGCGCCCGCCGGTAGCTTCGGTGACGCCTTCCAGCAGGCCCGGATCCACTACCCCGACGGCAAGGTCGTCCAGGGCGAGGTCATCCGGGAGGACCGCCCGGGGCGTAAGGACGGCCCGGATGCCGCGTACCGCCCGCCGCTGACGCCGTAGCGCACGGCGCACGGCACGCACGGAACAAGCCGAGGGGCGGCGGCCCCCCCCCGGGGGGGGGGGGGCCCCGCGGGGGGGGGGGGGCGCGGGGGGGGGGGGGGGGGGGGGGGGGCGCCCCTTGTGCGCGCAGATAATGTGG
>NZ_JBICYT010000054.1:7358-36594 GCF_043201215.1 Streptomyces sp. NPDC048331
CCCCGTGATGCGCCGCCCCCCCCGCCGCTCCCGCGGTGGCGCGGGGCCCCCGCCCCGCCCGCCACCGGGCGCGGGCCCCCCCCCCCCCGGGGGGGGCGGCGCCCCTCGGCTTGTGTATCCGTCCGGCTGTCAGGCGGACTTGCGGCTGTCCCGCGGATGCACGGCAATGTTCATGGCGCCGGAACGCAGGACTGCGAGCCTTTCGGCCAGCACTTCCTCCAGCTCCTCGCGGGTGCGTCGCTCCATGAGCATGTCCCAGTGCGTTCGCGCGGGCTTGCCCTTCTTCTCTTCGGGCCCATCCCCGTCCACCAGGAGTGCCATGGCGCCGCACGCCTTGCACTCCCACTCCGGCGGAATTTCTGCCTCAACCGAGAACGGCATCTCAAATCGATGTCCGTTCTGGCATGCGTACTCCACCGCCTGGCGCGGGGCCAGATCGATGCCGCGGTCCGTCTCGTAGCTGGTAACCACGAGGCGCGTACCGCGGAGAGCTCGCTCACTCATGAATCGTGCCTCCCGGGCTTGTCGCCCACAGGACAGGTGTCGCTGTCGTCGTCATCCGGTCAACGTCCGGTCGGCGGTATAGATTCCCGCTCCGGGTCATGCGTCGCCCGTCGTACCGCCCCTTGTTGTACCCACCAGTGCCCGTTTTGTCACATCTGGCAGCAGATGTCACCCAACGTCCATGCTTCTCGAGCGCGCAGTAACGGTCCGCCTGGCAGGCCAAAGGCGTACACTACCGGCCCTTTGCTTCAACGTCTAAATTCGTTCGGAATTCGTTCGTGGATCCGGGCGGTGCGCACTCGCGGACCCACGCTCAGATCCGCTCCGGTACAGGATTGCCTGCCGCCTCGACCGCGCGCCGCACCGGCACTCGCGCCAGCAGCACGAATCCCAGTGCGAAGAAGACCACCAGCGAGATGATCGCGTCCCGGTAGCTGCCCGTGAGCTGGTACGTGAGGCCGAACACCAGGGGCCCCACCCAGCTCAGGCCGCGGTCGCTCATCTCGTACGCCGAGAAGTACTCGGCCTCCTTGCCCGCCGGCACCAGGTGCGAGAACAGCGACCGCGACAGCGCCTGGCTGCCGCCCAGCACCAGCCCGATCATCGCGGCGAGCGCGAAGAACCACACCGGGGTCCGGGCCGGAAGGAAGTAGCCGGCCGCCAGCGTCACCGCCCACGCGGCCAGCGAACCCAGGATCGTCCGCTTGGCGCCGTGGATCCGGGCGAGACGACCCATGCCCAGGGCGCCCGCCACCGCCAGGATCTGCACCAGCAGCACGGCGCCGATCAGGGTGGACTGCTCCAGCTCCAGCTCCTCCGAGCCGTAGATGGAGGCCTGGGAGATCACGGTCTGCACGCCGTCGTTGTAGATCAGGTACGCCAGCAGGAACGACAGGGTCAGCGGGTAGCGCCGCATGTCCTTCAGGGTGGCGACGAGTTGCTTCCAGCCGCTGACGGCCGGAGCCGCCCCCGGCTCCCGTACCACGGCCCGGTCCCGCAGCCGGCGCAGCGGGATCAGCGCGAAGGCCCCCCACCACAGACCCGCGGAGGCCAGGCAGATCCGGATCGCCATGCCCTCGGAGAGGCCGAACGAGTCGTGCCCCATGTAGAGCACCAGGTTCACCACCAGCATCACCGAGCCGGCGGTGTAGCCGAAGGCCCAGCCCCGCGAGGAGACGGTGTCCCGCTCGTCGGGGGTGGAGATCTGCGGCAGATAGGCGTTGTAGAGCACCATCGAGACCGACAGGGAGGCGTTCGCCACGATGAGCAGCAGGCCGCCCAGCAGATAGCGCTCACCGCCCAGGAAGAACATTCCGGCGGTCGCCACGGCGCCCGTGTACGCGGCCGCCGCCAGCAGGGGCTTCTTGCGCCCGGTCCGGTCGGCGGCGGCCCCCACCAGCGGCATCAGCAGGACCGCCAGGATCACCGAGGCGGAGACGGAGTAGGCGAAGAAGGATCCGGCGCGCACCGGGATGCCCAGCGGGTGGACGAAGCCTTCGGCGTCCGCGGCGGACTTGGCCACGGCGGTCAGGTAGGGCCCGAGGAACACCGTCAGGACGCTCGCCGAGTAGACGGAGACGGCGAAGTCGTAGAAGTACCAGCCCCGCTGCTCGCGCTTGCGCTCGGCGGTCGCGGCGGAGGCGACCGCCGAGCCGCCCGCCGCTCTGTCGTCCTCCGAACCGGGTTCCGCTTCCTCGGTCCTGCTGCTCTCTTCCGCACTCATGCGGTGTCCCCCTCGCTGGTCCCGTTCGGCAACGGCGTCCCGGGCCGGGCAGCGGGTGAAGGGCGAGTCAGGCCCAGGCCCCACGCCGGTCCAGCACCGTGCGCAAGATGTCGATCCGGTCGGTCATGATGCCATCGACACCCAGGTCGAGGAGAGCCTCCATGCGTTCCGGTTCGTTCACGGTCCAGACGTGCACCTGGAGTCCCCGCTCGTGCGCGGTCCGTACGAACCGGCGGTCGACCACGCGGATGCCGGCCTGGGTCTCCGGGACCTGCGCCGCCACCGCGCCCACGCGCAGCGCCGCGGGGATCGCGTACGAGCGCAGCCGCAGGCCGAGCACCCCGCGCACGCCGTAGGAGGTCGCCAGTCGGGGTCCGGCGATCTTCTGGGCGCGGGCCACCCGGCTCTCCGAGAAGGAGCTCACGCAGACCCGGTCCCAGATCCCGGCCCGGGCGATCAGGTTGACCAGCGGGTGCAGGGCGGATTCGGCTTTGATGTCGATGTTCCAGCGGGCGTCCGGGAACTCCTCCAGAAGCTCCTCGAAGAGCGGCAGCGGCTCGGTGCCCGCCACGCGGGCCTCGCGGACCCGCTTCCAGGGCAGCTCGGCGATCCGTCCCTGGCCGTCGGTGACCCGGTCCAGTGTGGAGTCGTGGAAGGCGACGAGTTTCCCGTCCACCGTGGCGTGCACATCGGTCTCGAAGTACCGGTAGCCCGCTTCGGCGGCCCGGCGGAAGGCGGCGGCGGTGTTCTCCAGCCCGTCCGCGGCACCGCCCCGGTGCGCGAAGGGGATCGGAGCCGGGTGGTCCAGATACGGATGGCGAAGGCGTACGTGCGTCACGGCGGCAGTATGCCCCCTGTCACCCGTGGGGAGGGTGCGGCCCGATGGCTGCGTGATGAACGGCGCGCCGCCGCGGCCGTCCGGATCGGACCGCCGAGCACGCGGGTCCCCCCACCCCTGGCCCAGGTGGACCCCGACATGACAGGGTGTGGGGGCGGAAGCAAGCCAATACCGTCCACCTCCCGGGGTCGGGCGGGGCCAATTCGACGAAGGTGGACCGGACAGCATGGCCGAATGGACCTCAGCGGTCGGTGCCGCACAGCTCGCCCGTCTCGTCACCTCCCAGCAGGAACGGGCCGGTGTCCCCGGGGCCCGCAAGCTGCCGGCCTACCGGACCCTCGCCGACGGCATCCGCCTGCTCGTCCTCGAAGGTCGAGTCCCGGTGGCCGCCCGGCTGCCCGCCGAGCGGGAACTGGCCGTCGCCCTGTCCCTCAGCCGCACCACCGTCGCGGCCGCCTACGAAGCCCTGCGCGGCGAGGGGTTCCTGGAGTCCCGGCGCGGCGCCGGCAGCTGGACCTCCGTACCGGCCGGGAACCCGCTGCCCGCCCGGGGGCTCGAACCGCTGCCGCCCGAGTCCCTCGGCTCGATGATCGACCTCGGCTGCGCCGCGCTCCCGGCCCCCGAGCCCTGGCTCACCAAGGCCGTCCAGGGCGCCCTGGAGGAGCTGCCGCCGTACGCGCACACCCACGGGGACTACCCGGCGGGGCTGCCGGCGCTGCGCCGGATGCTCGCCGACCGCTACACCGAACAGGGCATTCCGACCATGCCCGAGCAGATCATGGTCACCACCGGCGCGATGGGCGCCATCGACGCCATCTGCAGCCTCTTCGCCGGCCGTGGGGAGCGGATCGCCGTCGAGTCCCCCTCCTACGCCAACATCCTGCAACTGATGCGCGCCGCGGGGGTGCGCCTCGTACCCGTCGCCATGGCCGACGGCCTCAGCGGCTGGGACATGGACGTCTGGCGGCAGGTGCTGCGCGATTCGGCCCCGCGCCTCGCGTACGTGGTCGCCGACTTCCACAACCCGACCGGGGCCCTGGCCTCCGAGGACCAGCGCCGCGCGATGGTGGAGGCCGCCCGCTCGGCCGGCACCGTCCTGGTGGCCGACGAGACCATGCTGGAGCTGAAGCTGGACCCGGACCTGGAGATGCCCCGCCCGGTGTGCTCCTTCGACCCGGCGGGCAGCACGGTCATCACCGTCGGCTCCGCCAGCAAGGCGTTCTGGGCGGGCATGCGGATCGGCTGGGTCCGAGCCGCCCCCGACGTGATCCGCAGCCTGGTCGCCGCCCGCGCCTACGCCGACCTGGGCACGCCGGTGCTGGAACAGCTCGCGGTGAACTGGCTGATGCGGACCGGGGGCTGGCAGCAGGCCGTCGGGATCCGCCGCGAGCAGGCCCGGGAGAACCGTGACGCGCTGGTCGCGGCGGTCCGCCGGGAGCTGCCGGACTGGGAGTTCGAGGTGCCCCAGGGCGGGTTGACCCTGTGGGCCCGCGCGGGCGGGCTGTCGGGCTCGCGGCTCGCCGAGGTGGGGGAGCGGGTCGGCGTACGGGTTCCCTCGGGGCCGAGGTTCGGTGTGGACGGAGCCTTCGAGGGCTACGTCCGGCTGCCGTTCACCGTGGGCGGGCCGGTGGCCGACGAGGCCGCCTCCCGCCTGGCGGCGGCGGCCCGGCTGGTCGGCACGGGCGCGGGCGGCAGCGGCGCGGAGCCGCCGCGCACGTTCGTGGCGTAGTCGGCCCGCCGGCGGCCGTACGCCGGACCGCACCGGCCCCCGCTCCGCGACGGCTACGGCGCCTCCGCCGCCACCTCCGGGTGTGGTTCGAGGGCCGGCGCCCGGAGCGACTTGGCCGACAGGAGGCGGACCGGGCCCGACCGGCGCTCCGGCAGCAGCTCCAGTACGGCCTGGCGGTACGCCGGGTGCGTGGCCTCGTCGTACGGGTCCGGGGTGGCGGGCACCTGGAGCCGGTGCACGGGCCCGGTGCCGAGCCGGGCGTACCCGCGTCCCGGCGGTACCTGGGCCGCCGGGGTGGTGTGCGGCGGCAGCCCCAGTACGTCCGCGACCTGCTGGACGGCGGCGGGCCCGAGCACGACGCGGGCGCGGGTGTGCTGCCAGACGGCGTCGTGCAGCAGCTCCAGGTGCCCGAACTGTTCGGCCACCACCACCGTGACGTGCGCGGGCCGGCCGTGCCGCAGCGGCACCTGCAACTGGGCCAGCGGGTCGGGGCCGCCTTCGGCGACGGCGAGGTGGGCCAGCACGCTCGGCTGGTCCAGCAGGATCCACAGGGGGCGGCGGGTGTCCTCGGGGGCGGGCCGTCCGACCTCGCGGGCGCGATGGGTGGCGATGAGCCGGCGTTCGGTCTCCTGCGCGGCCCATTCCAGGGTGGCCTGCGCCCCGGTCGGCCCGCATTCCACGGCGAGGACGCCGGCCCGGCCGGACAGGCACGCGTACTCGCCGCTGCCGCCGCCGTCGACGACCAGTACGTCGCCCCCCTGCCGCAGGGCCTGCAGGGCGACGGAGCGCAGCAGGGTGGAGGTGCCGCTGCCGGGTTGGCCGACGGCCAGCAGGTGGGGCTCGGTGGAGCGGGGTCCGGTGCGCCAGATCACCGGGGGTACGTCCCGGGGCTCGTCGCCCTCCAGGACGGGCAGGGTGCGTTGCACGCCGCCGGCGTCGGTGAAGCCGAGGACGGTCTCGCCGGGGGAGGTGACGAACGGCTGGGCGGCGATGCCCGTCGGCAGCGCCGCCAGCACCCTCAGGTCGAGCTGGTTGCCCTCCTCGTCCCAGTCGAAGAGATACTCCCGTCCGCGTCCGGACTTGGCGTGCAGCAGTGCCTCGATCCGGGCCCGTGAGGTGGCCTCGCCGTCGGTGAAGTAGGCCGGGTAGCGGATGTGGAGCCGGGTGACGCGGCCTGCCTCGTCGAACTCGTAGCCGCTGAAGGCCTTGTCCCAGTCCCCGCCGTGGGCGAAGAGTGGACTCGGGTCCTCCGGGATGGAGAAGTACGGCACGAGGGCTTCGTAGAGGGAGCCGAGCCGTTCGGTCTCGGCCTCGCTGGGTCCGGTCTTCGCCGGGGTGCGGTCGCGTCCGTACCAGGCCGCCGCCGCCATGAGGGTGATCAGGGCGAGGAGAGGTCCGTAGGGGACGAGGGCGACCACGAGGACGCAGGCCGCCGCGAGGAACAGCGCGGGACCACGCTTGTCCTTGGGGGTCTGCGACCACCGGCGCCGTCCGGTCGCGGCCAGGATGCGCAGGCCGCGTCCGATGACGAGGAGCGGATGGAGGACGTCCGTGGCGCTGTCGGCGGCCGTGCGAGCGAGGTCGCGGCCCCGGGCCAGCGACATGGTGCCGCTGCTGAGGATGCGGGGAAGTGGGCGCCGGGCCACGGGCGTCTCCTGGAGTTGTGGGTGTGACGGTGTTCCGGGTGCTGCTGGTGTCGCTGGGTGATGGCCGGGCTAGAGCTTGATCCCGCCGAGCAGGCTCGCGAGGCTCGCCGTGCTCGCCGTGATGCTCGGGGCGATGGCGGAACCGGCGAGGAAGAAGCCGAAGAGCGAGCAGACGAACGCGTGCGTCAGCTTCATCCCGTCCTTCTTGAAGAAGAGGAAGCAGATGATGCCGAGCAGGACCACGCCTGAGATGGACAGGACCATGAGGTTTTCTCCTGGTTGGTGGGGACAGTCACCATCAGTTGTTCCAGGCTCACAGGAAGTATCAATGCGACAAAAGGTGCATACGGGTGAATTCAAGGGTTTTTCACTTGACCGGCTCAGCCTGGGTGGCGTGCCCGGCGCACGGTGCGTCGAGGGTGATCATTGCCTCGGCCCGACCCGGACATGTGCAGGCCAGGGCGCTACCCTGACGATTCACCCGTACGGAGGCAATGCCGTGCACCCCCCTGCCCGCCCGGCCCCGGCCGGGTCCTCGACGTCGTGACGGGCGGGCGGACCATGTCAGCAACGAGTGAAAGGCGGTACGAACCATGAGCGAGCACGCAGCGGAGGGCTCCGGTTCCCAGGACGTCCCCGACGAGGACGTCATCGAGCTGGCCACCAAGATCTTCGACCTCGCCCGCCAGGGTGAGACCGAGGCGCTCACCGCCTACCTGGACGCCGGGGTCCCGGCGAACCTCACCAACGACCGCGGCGACACCCTGGTCATGCTCGCCGCCTACCACGGCCACGCCGACGCCGTGTCGGCCCTGCTGGCCCGCGGCGCCGAGGCCGACCGCGCCAACGACCGCGGCCAGACCCCGCTCGCCGGCGCCGTCTTCAAGGGCGAGGAGGCCGTCATCCGCGCGCTGCTCGCCGGCGGGGCCGACCCGAAGGCCGGAACCCCCTCCGCCGTGGACACGGCGCGCATGTTCGCCAAGGCCGACCTGCTGGAACTTTTCGGAGCTGAGTAGTCCGGTTTTGCCTGGGATCTGGCCCGGCCTGGGCACATCCGGACCTCACAGGTTGGTCACGGCGGCCATAAATGTGGTCGCGGCGCACAAACCGGCTGGGTCATCATGGCGTCGGATTCGATTCGCGAGCACGGGGGACGGGCAGAAGCGGGCAGGACACGAAGGGTGTGCCGGCCCGGCCCGGCCTCCATGGTCACGAAGCACCGACGAGAGTGAGAAGGCAATGGTCTACATCGAGCGGAACATGACGGCGGACGTCCTCACATGCTGTTACGCGGCCCTGTGAATCCCGATTCCCGGTTGCGTCCCCAGCTTGATTTGAGGCCATTCCCATGTTCGAACCAGTCATAGCGCCGAGCGGTACCCTGCTCGGGCTCCTCCAGCGGGGCCGTGGCGACGGCACGCTGCACGCACTCGCGGCACCCAGGGCGGAGGCCCTCGAGGCCCTCAACCAGTGCGTGCTCCGCGATCCGCGCCAGGACTGGCAGGTCGAGAACCGCTCCTTGTACTACGCCCGGCTGTACCTGGACCTCGCCGGTCCCCTGGGCGAGATCGAGGCCCACCTCTTCAGCGCCGACGACCTCGTCGACGAGGAGGACCACCGCACGGGCCTCGCCCTGTCCGTCCTCGGCCACCTGGCCTCCTACGGCCGCGACGACGCGCTCATGCTGCTGCGTCGTTACGCCGCCTCCGGGGCGAACTGGGCCTGGGCACTCGACGAGCTGGCCCTGCGCGACGACGACGAAGGCCTGCGGTCCCTGGCCGCGGCCGTCCTCGCCCGCTTCCCCGCCACGGCGGAGGGCGAGGCGCGGCTGGCCGCCGCCGTCCGCGATGCCTACGAGCCCCGCCCGTGGAGCCTGTGGGAGGAGATCCCCCAGTACGGGGAGCGCCTGCGCGCCGCCCGTCAGCAGGGCTCCTTCGACCGCTGGCAGCGCCAGATGACCCCGAGCGGCCCCCGGCCCGGCTGGGGCGTCCAGGCCGTCTTCGACTGGGCCGCCGACGGGCTGCGCCGCGGTACCCCGCTGCACGTCCCCGCCGCCCGCTGTCTCGCCGCGGTCGCCCAGCCCGAGGACCGCTCCGCCATCCTCGCGGCCGCCGCCGGAGCCGACGGGGAGGCCGCCCGGGCCACCGCCCTGCACCACCTGGTCCTCGCCGAACCGGACAACCCGGCCGTGCTGGACCTCATCGAAGCCGCCGCCGACGAGCCCGCCGTGGCCGCCTACGAGCGCATGTGCGGCCCCGAGGCCGTCGAACGGGCCCGACGCTGGGTCCACCGCCCCGACGCGCTCGGCGAGGCCGCCGCGGCCACCCTGGCCGCCCGCGGCGCGGCCGAGGACGCGAACCTGGTCCTGGGCGCCCTGCGCTCCACCGTGCGCGGAGCCGGACCGGACACCCGCCGCCTGTTCGCCCTGGTCGACGGGGCCGGTCGGCTCGCCATCGGCTGCGCGGCCCCCGTGCTGCGCCACATCTACCGCGAGACCGCCTCGTCCCACCTGCGCGGCCGGGCCGCACGGGCCCTGGCCAGCACCGATCCCTCGTTCGCGGCGGGCTTCGCCGTCGAATGCCTGTGGGACTGCGAGGAGACCACCCGCGAGGTGGCCGCCCACCACGCCGAGACGGCCGACGCCCGCGTCGCCCCGCGCCTGCGCCGCCTGGCCGCCGATCCGGCGGAGGAGGAGGACGTGCAGTCCGCCGTCCGCAGCCGCATCGCCCCGGAGTCGGCCGTGTAGCCGCGCCGACCCGCCCCGACACGCACACGGCCCGGCCCCTGACGAGAGGGGGCCGGGCCGTGTGCTGTGACGGTCTGCCGTCACGGGGTGGACGGGGGCGCCAGGGGGGTAGGGGGGCGGGGGGTTCCGGTGGGTCGCCCCAACCGCTGCTCCGCCAGGAAGGCCTCCCGGGCGTCGGCCGAGCAGTTCGGGACGTGTTCGTTCGACACGACCCCGAAGGCGAGAGATCCGGCGGTCCGGTCTCGTGTCGTGGGCTGCGCACCCGGTTCCTCCCCTGCACAGGGGACCCGGTCGGCCCCCTCACCCGGTACTTGGCCGCAGCCCCCGAAAGCGTTTCATCGGGCCCGCACGAACCTCACCGGCACCCCCGGCCGGGCCTGTGCCGCCGCGTCCAGGGCCGGGCCGGGCGGGACCACGCCCACCACCGGGTAGCCGCCCGTCACCGGGTGATCGGCCAGGAACACCACCGGCAGCCCGTCCGGCGGCACCTGGACCGCGCCCAGCACCATGCCCTCGCTCGGCAGCTCGCCCGCCCGGGCGCGGACCAGCGCGGAGCCCGCCTCCGTGCGCAGGCCGATGCGGTTGGACGACGCAGAGACGCGGAACGCCAAGCGCCACAGCCCGGCGAGGGAGGTCTCGGTGAACCAGTCCGCCCGCGGCCCGAGCCGCAGCGGGAGCAGCAGCTCCGGAGGCGGCCCGGGCAGGCCGCAGACATCCGCCGCCGCCGGCCGGGCCGGGGCCGGGC
The DNA here is from genome assembly GCF_043201215.1 of Streptomyces sp. NPDC048331. Lineage (NCBI taxonomy): Bacteria > Bacillati > Actinomycetota > Actinomycetes > Kitasatosporales > Streptomycetaceae > Streptomyces > Streptomyces sp. NPDC048331. The sequence goes on from NZ_JBICYT010000054.1 coordinate 17,290, forward strand.
CCGGCGGACCCACCGGCAGCGGCATCCCGGCCGCCAGGACCGGCGGCCCCAGCCCCGACAGCAGGTCCGTGGAGCGACTGCCCAGGACCGGCGGGCCGGCCAGGCCTCCCCGCACCGCGACGTAGCAGCGCACTCCCGACTCCGCCCGGCCCACCTCCAGCTCCGCCCCGGCCGGGAGCCGGACCGGCGCCCCCCAGGCCACCGGGCGACCGGAGATCCGTACCGGACAGGGCGCGCCGGTGACCGCCACGACGGTCGGAGCCAGGGCCCGCAGCCCGACCCCGTCCAGGGTCGTCTCCAGCGCCGCCGCGCCCGGCGCGTTGCCGACCAGCCGGTTGGCCAGCGCGTACGCCGCGGTGTCGAGCGCCCCCGAGCGCGGGACCCCCAGGTGCGCGTACCCGGGGCGGCCCCGGTCCTGGACCGTGGTCAGCGCTCCCGGCCGTACCACCAGCAACCCCTCAGCCACGTCCGTCGCCCTCCTGCGTGAACCGGACGCGGACCCCGGGCGCGAAGAGCGCGGCCGGATCCCGCCGTGGGTCCCACAGCACCGCGTCCGTGAAGCCGATCAGCTGCCAGCCGCCGGGGGAGGAGCGCGGGTACACCCCCGCGTACTCGCCGGCCAGCGCCAGCGAGCCCGCCGGGACGGCCGTACGGGGCGACGCGCGGCGAGGGACGTGGAACCGCTCCGGCAGCCCCGTCAGATAGCCGAAGCCCGGCGCGAACCCGCAGAAGGCCACCCGGAAGTCGGTGGCCCCGACGATCCCCGCGACCTCACGCGGGGCGACCCCCCACGACCGGGCCACCTCCACCAGGTCCGGGCCGTCGAACCACACCGGGACGGTGATCTGCGGTCCCTGCGTCGGCGCGAGCGGCGGCACCTCCCAGCGCGCGATCCGGGCCCCGAGCGCGGCCGGGTCCCGTACGCCGTCCAGCAGCACCGTCCGTGCGGCCGGCACCAGCTCTTGTACGGGCCCCAGCTCGCCCGCGTCCCGGCGGCGCAGCAACTCGGCGTGCAGCGCGGCCACCTCGTGCGCCGAGTCCAGCTCGATCAGCAGCGCCGCGGCGCCCACCACGAGGGGCCTCACGCGAAGGCCTCCACCCGGACCCCGGCCGCGCCCAAGGCCTCCCGGACCCGGCGGGCGAGCCCGGCCGCGCCCGGGGTGTCCCCGTGCAGGCACAACGAGCGCGCGGCCACCCGGACCGTCGACCCGTCGGCCGCCGTCACCGCCCCCTCGGCCGCCATCCGGACGGCCCGCGCGACGACCGCCTCCGGGTCGTGCAGCACGGCATCCGGCTCGCCGCGCGGGACCAGCGTCCCGGCGGGCGTGTAGGCACGGTCGGCGAAAGCCTCCGGTACGGGCGCCAGCCCGGCCTGCGCGGCGGCGACGAGCAGCAGCGACCCGGGCAGCCCCAGCACCGGCAGGCCCCCGGTGGCGCCGGACCCGGCCGCCAGCCGGACGCCCGCCACCACGGCGGCGGCCTGGCCGGCGTCGTGCACGGTGCGGTTGTAGAGCGCGCCGTGCGGTTTCACGTAGGACACCCGGGAGCCGGCCGCCCGCGCGAACACCTCCAAGGCCCCGATCTGGTAGGCCACCTCGTCGGCGAGCTCGCCGGGCGGCACGTCCATCGAACGCCGTCCGAAGCCCGCCAGATCCCGGTAGGACACCTGCGCGCCGATCCGTACGCCCCGCTCCGCGGCCAGCTCGCAGACCCGGCGCATGATGGAGGGGTCGCCGGCATGGAAGCCGCAGGCCACGTTGGCGCTCGTGACGACGGAGAGCAGGGCCTCGTCGTCGGTGAGCGTCCAGCGCCCGAAGCCCTCGCCGAGGTCGGCGTTGAGGTCGATCACAGCAGCGGATGCGATCATGGAATCCATGCGCCGAGCGTAGAGCAGACGGCCCGGGCGAATGCCGGGACGATCCGGCCGAACCATGCCGTTTGGGATGTTGTCAGTAACAGGACCTAGTCTTTGTCCGTGACTCTCCCTGCCCCGGCGAAGACCCTTCCGTCCCCGGCGCCGGGCCCGGCCGCCGACGAGGGCCTGGCCCGGCGGCTGCGCGCCCTCGCCTGCACCGCCCCGCTGCACGACCTCGACGTCCGCAAGGCCAATCTGGCCGGCGAGTACGGGGTCTACGCCATGGCGGAGGTCGCGCTGGCCGCGATCGACCTGGTCACGCTCAACATGGACTTCGACACGGGCGCCGACCACGAGCAGATAGTGGCCAGGCTGCTGCCGCGCGTCGCGGCCCAGGCACCGTCCCGCCCGGCGGCCGAGCACGAGCGGGTGGCCCGCTGGGTGCTGGAGAACCTGATCAACGTCGGCAGCGTGGACCGCGGATTCCGTGCCATCTACGGCACCTTCGGCCCCGACGGCGTCTACGTGCGCCGGGACTACGACTTCAAGCTGATCGAAGAGGTCCCCGGCTACGGCGGCGTGGTCTACCTGCGCACCACCGACGAGGCCGTCAACGTTCTCGTCGGCGCCCTCGACACCGACGTCACCAGCGCCCAGATCGCTGCCGAGGTCAAGCTGGAGGTGCTGATCAGCCGCGGGCGGCTGGCCGACGCCCAGCTCGCCGCCGAGCAGGCCCGCTACCGGACCGTCCAGTACGCCGAGACCCTGCGCCGCACCCTGGACGCGACCCGCCGCAACGTCCGGGCGGTGGACTGGCTCCAGGCCGTGCCCGACATGATCGCCGAGGCCCTGGACCACGTCGCCGACCGCTACCGGCACGAGAACGCGATCCTGACCAACATCCGCAAGGCGCGCGACGAGGCGGAGGAGCCCGAGAACAAGCGGCGCGCGGCCGAACTCGTCGACATCGTCAAGGACTGCATCCGCCGGCACACCCAGCTCCAGTCCCGGCTGCTGGACGCCGGCCCGCTGTTCCGCGCCGAGCAGGACCGCCAGGCCTTCGCGGCCCCGGCGCCCCGCTCCGGCATCGACCTCTACGGCCAGCTCGTCGCCCCCCTCCTGCCGCTGCCGCTGGAGCGGGCGAGCCGGGTGACCGCCGCCTTCTTCGCCTCCGGCGCCGGGCTGCGCACCCCCGTCTCGGTGCGGGTGGCCGACCTGGTCGAGATCCTGCTCACCCCGCCGGTGGAGCGCGAGCACCTCGGCGCGGAGATGCCGGAGCCGGACCTCATCGCCACCCCGGACGACAGCCGCTTCAGCGAGGAGCAGCTCGCGGCCGCGATGGAGCTCCTGGACCTCCCGCACGACGCCCCGCGCCGACTGTCCGGACTGCTCGCGGAGGCCCGCCGCAGCGATCCGGAACTGCCCTACCTGGTGGCCCTGCTGGCCGTCCACGCGGCGAGCCCGGCCGTCGGCACCGCCTACCGGCAGGGCGAGGAGCGGCTGCTCTTCGCCGTGGACGACGGCACGCAGCTCGACGACCCCGAGTTCGGCGGCGCCGACCTCATCGTCGGCACCGCCCTCCTGGACGCCGCCGGCATGGCCGCCGACCGAGCGGAGGCCTCGTGACCGCCGCTGCCTCGGCCGGGCCGCCGTGCCGGGCCGCTTCAGCCCCGCCGGCTCCGCATCCAGCCTGGCCGGCTTCGCATCCAGCCCCGCCGGCGTTTGAGGCGCGGGGTCCGGGGCGGAGCCCCAGGGAACCCGGCTCCGCCGGGCACCGGGCTCTGCCCGGACCTTCCCCCAGCTACCGCCGGCAGGTGCCCCCTGCTCAGCATGTGCCCCCTGCTCAACCGCCGGCGAGGCTGAATCCGCCGGAACCGTCTGGTCCGCGCCGCGGCCCCGCAGGCAGCAGCCGTACCCGTACCACCCGAACGACCCGTACCGCCGAGGAGACCCACCCGTGAGCGACCACCACGCCGAGCACCCCGCGTGGAGCGAGCCCGACGCGCCGTCGGCTCCCGTCGCGCCCGCCACCACAGGGTCCGTGACCCCCGCCGACGCCGCCGACGCGGCCCGGCTCGTCGCGTTCGGGCTGCAGCCCAAGCTGCTCCCCGCCCGGGACGCCGAGTACGCCGAACTGCTCCGCCGCTACCGCGAGGACCCCGCCTTCGGTCGGCTCGCCGACGCCGTCGCCACCGGCCTCGGCCTCGTCGTCCTGGAGGTGTCCCCGCGCGCCGGCATGGCCGTGGCCGCCGGCGAGGACTCCGTCTTCGCCGTCCGGATGGGCGACTACGCCCGCCGCACCGCCGCCGACTCCGCCGACCGCTTCCTGCACGGCCTCGCGCACCTGGCGGTGGCCGCCCTGGCCTTCCCGCGCCCCGAGGACCTCGCCGACGACGGCTACATCGGCCGCGTCACCGTCAACGGCGTCGACGCCTTCGTCCGGCAGACCTGCCGCCGCCTGGAGGAGCGCGCCGAAGAGCTCGGCGAGAACACCGACCCGGCCTCCGACGCCCCCGGACTGGAGGCCGCCTGGCGCGTCTACGCCCGCCGCAGCGCGACCGGCGCCACCAAGGACGCCCGCCGCCTCGCCGGCTCCACCACCGGCATCGTCGGCAAGGCGGCCGCCTTCCTCACCGACTCCGGCTTCCTCCAGCGCACCGGGGACGAGGCCGGAGGCACCTACCGCACCACCCCCCGCTACCAGCTCCAGGTCCGTGACATGGCGGGCAGCGCGGCGATGGCCGAGCTCCTGGAGCTCGGCGTGGTCCCCGTCAGCGACGGCTCCGCCACTCTCCTGCCGCCGCCCGAGGGCGACGACCTGGACCTGGCCGCCGACGCCGGACTCCCGTTCCACGCCTGAGCCCCCGGGCCCCACGGCCCGCGCCCCGATCCCCGTACGTCCTGCCTCACCAAGACACCACGAGAGTCCGCCGCCATGTACGAGCTGTCCCGGATCCGCCTCTACTCCATCGGGCCCGCCGGTGCGCGCTACGCCGACACCGTGCTCGACCTGCGCGGAGTCGGCGAGCCGGTGCCCCACCCGGCGCCGACGCAGGCGGAGTTCTTCGAGGACGAGCCCACCGGCCCGCCGCGCCGGCCCGCGCCCGCCGGTGTGCTCTTCCTGGAGAACGGCGGCGGCAAGTCCGTCCTCCTCAAGCTGATCTTCTCGGTGATGCTCCCGGGCCACCGCAACACCCTCGGCGGCGCCAGCTCCGGCGTGCTGCGCAAGTTCCTCCTCGCCGACGACTGCGGCCACGTCGCCCTGGAGTGGCAGCACACCCAGACCGGCGAGTGCGTCGTCGTCGGCAAGGTCAGCGAATGGCGCGGCCGCCAGGTCTCCAACGACCCCCGCAAGTTCGCCGAGGCCTGGTACTCCTTCCGCCCCGGCCCCGGCCTGAGCCTGGACAGCCTGCCCGTCGCCGAGGCCACCTCCGTCCGCCCGCCCGTCGAGGGTGCCTCCGGGGCCCAGGGACGCCGCCGCACGATGAAGGGCTTCCGTGACTCCCTGACCGAGGCGGGCAAGGCGTACCCGCACCTGGAGGTGTACTTCGAGGAGATCCACGACCGCTGGAACGAGCATCTCACCGAGCTGGGCCTCGACCCCGAACTCTTCCGCTACCAGCGCGAGATGAACGCCGACGAGGGCGAGGCGGCCGGCCTCTTCGCGGTCAAGAAGGACTCCGACTTCACCGACCTCCTGCTGCGCGCCGTCACCGACACCCGCGACACGGACGGCCTCGCCGACCTCGTCCACGGCTTCGGCAACAAGCTCGGCCGCCGCGCCGAGCTCATGGCCGAACGGGACTTCACCGCCGGCTCGGTCGACCTGCTCACCCGCATCGTCGAGGCCGCAGCGGCCCGCTCCCGACTGCGTGACGTGCACGCCGGCGCGGAACGCCGTACGCGTACCCTCGCCCGGCGGCTGTCCGCCCGAGCCGCCGAGGAACGCGGCCGGGCCGCCGATCTCGCCCAGCGGGTCACCGGCGCCGCCCACCAGGTCACCGCGGCGGAATCCGCCCGTACCCGCAGCGCCGCCGTCTCCGCCGAACTCGCCTACCGGCACGCCTCGCTGGCGCTGACCGTCGCCGACAAGGCCGCCGCCGCCCAGCGTCGCGAACTCCTCGAAGCCCGCACGCTGCACTCCGCCTGGCAGGCCGCCGAGAACGTGCTGCGCCACCGGGCCGCCGCCGACCGCTCCGCCCGCGTCGCCGCCGCGATCCTGGAGGCCGAGCGGGACGCCGCCCCGGCGCTGGCCGCCCGCGCCACCGCCGCCGGTGAGCTCGTCCGGGCCCTGCACACCGCCGCCGAGCACGGTGAACGGCTCGCCAACGAGGAGGAGGAGCGGTCCGCCGCCCTCCAGGCCACCGGCGAGGCCTCGCACCGCGACGCCACCGCCGCCGCCACGGCCGCCCAGCGGGCCCGCAGCGAGGCCGAGCACCTGCGCTCCCGGCTGGCCGAGGTCCAGCAGGAGACCGCCGAGGCCGTGCGCGCCGGCTGGCTCGACGACACCGCCCCCGACGTCGACCCGGCCCGTGCGGCCCTCGCCGCCACCGACGCCGAGAAGACGGCCGTGGCCGCCTGGGACGAGTCCCGGGAGGCCGCGCGGGCCGCCGCCGAGGCCGCCCGGGAGGCCGCCGCCGCGGAATCCCGCGCCGAGCTCACCGCCGCCCGTGCGGCGGACGCCGCCGACGCGGCCGAGGCCGCCCACGACGCGGAGTACCGGGCCGCGGCCTCCCTCGCCACCGCGCCCCGCCTGGCGGAGCTGCTCGGGCTGCCGTCGGTTCCCGACGCCTTCCTCCCGCACCCGCGCGCCGGCGCGCAGGCCGACGCCGCCGTCGCGGCCACCGCCTCCGGCGCGGTCGGGCGCCCGGGTACCGCCGGTGCCGCGGCCCCCGCCCCCACCGGGACCGCCGGGGCCGAAGGCCTGACCGTCGCCGACCTCGATCGCAACGCCGACGACCTGCGCACCCTGCTGACGGACGGGGTCGCCGCGGCCGAGCGCCAGCTCTTCGAGCTGCGCACCGCCGCCGCCGACGACGCCCGCATCCTCGGCGCGCTCGGCGACGGCGGGCTGCTGCCGCCCGGCCCGGACGTCCTGGCCACCGTGGAGTACCTCGGCGAGCACGGCATTCCCGCCCTCCCCGGCTGGCGCTACCTCGCCCAGTCCGTGGACCCCGCCGACCACGCCGCCGTTCTCGCGGCCCGCCCCGAACTCGTCGACGGCGTGGTCATCACCGACCCCGACACCCACGGCCGGGCCCGTGAAGTGCTGTCCGGCGCCGCCCTGCTGCCCCGCTCCACCGTCGCCGTCGGCACGGCCGCCGCCCTGCTGGCCCCGCTGCCTCCCGCCGGCGACGGGGCCGACTCCGGGGTCTTCCTCGTCCCGCCGAACCCGGCCATGCACGACGAGGGCGCCGCCGACGAGGAGCGCCAGGCGCTGCGCGCCCGCGCCGCCGCCCGCGACACCGAGATCCGAGACCTCGCCGCCCGCCTCGGTGGCGACCGCGAACTCGCCGCCCGCCTGGGCTCCTGGCGCACCGGCTGCCCGCCCGGCCGCCTGACCGAACTCGCGGAAGCGGCCGCCGCCGCCCGGATGTTCGCCGAGGAGACCGACGCCGAGCTCGCGGAGGCCCGTACCGTACGCGCCGAGGCCGACGAGGCCGCCGCCGACGCCTCCCGGGTCCGCGAGGAGCGTCAGGACACCGCCCAGCGTGCCCGCCGCGTCGCCGACGCCCTCGCCGGGCTCGCCTTCCGGCTGCGCGAACGCGCCGGCTGGCAGGCCAAGCTCCGCGAACTCGCCGACGACGCCGCCGAGTCCGAGGCCCGCGCCGAGGTGTGCCTCGACCGTGCCCGCGCCGCCGACGAGGACCGCCGGGCCGCCCAGCGCGCGGCGGACGACGCCCGCCGCACGGCCCGCGCCCTGCGTGCGGAGCGCGCCGAGATCGCCGGCGCCCCCGACCAGCTGCCCGACGGGGACGGCGACACCCCCCGGGCGCCGCTGCCCGACCTGCGCGAGGCCTACCGCGCGGCCTCCCAGCTCTACGAGAAGGTCGGCGTCGGCGCCGACCTGCGTGCCGAGCAGGCCCGCGCCGAGAGCGACGAGAGCGCCGCCCTGGCCGAACTCGACCGCCTCACCAACAAGGTCCGTACCCGGGCCGCCCAGCTCCTCGAAGGAACCGACGGAGCCGACGGCCCCTCCCGGCAGGCCGCGGCCGCCCGCGCCGAGTCCCTCGTGCAGATGCTGGAGACCCGCGCGTCCACCGCGAGCGAGCAGCTCGGCCGACTGCGCGGCGAGGCCGAACGGCACGCCCCCACCGAGGGGGAGGCCCACACCGAACTCCCCGAGGAGCTCGTCCCCGAGGACGTCGACCAGGCCCAGGCCCTGCTGCGTACGGCCACCGCCCAGCTCGCGGCCCACACCGCGGCCGTGGAGAGCGCCCGGGCCGCCCACGCGGACCTGCTGCGCGCCCACCGCACGGCCGAGGACGGCGCCGGCGGCTTCGACGAGACCGGGGCGCTGCTCAGGGACCTGCTGCGCGACCACACCCACCAGGACGACGAGCAGGAGCCGGCACCCCACGCGGGCACCCTGGAGGAGGCCCGCCAGTCCGCCACCGAGGCCCGCCGTTCCCTGCGCGGCTGCGCGGCCGAGCTCTCGGCCGCCGACTCCGCGGTGCGCGAGGCGAGCGACATCCTGGTCCGGCACGCCAACGCCACCCGCTACGAGCAGGTACGCACCCCCGCGCGCCAGCAGATCCGCGAACTGCCCGCCTCCGCGCTGCCCGAGCACGCGGCGGCCTGGGCGGCCGCCTTCGCGCCCCGGCTGCGCGTCCTCACCGACGAACTGGCCCAACTGGAGCGCAACCGCGACAGCATCGTCGACCGCCTGCGCGGCCTCGTCGAATCGGCCCTGGCCACGCTCCGCTCCGCGCAGCGGCTCTCGCAGCTCCCCGAGGGCCTCGGAGAATGGTCGGGTCAGGAGTTCCTCCGCATCCGCTTCGAGGAGCCGGACCAGGCCACGCTCACCGAGCGACTCGGCGAGGTCATCGACGAGGCGACCCGCGCGGCCGTGAAGAAGAACAGCAGCGCCTCCTTCGGCGAGGGCCGGCGCGACGGAATGTCCCTGCTGCTGAGGGGGGTCCAGGCGGCCCTGGAGCCCAAGGGCATCTCCGTGGAGATCCTCAAGCCGGACGCGGTGCTGCGCGCCGAGCGGGTGCCGGTGGGGCAGATGGGCGACGTGTTCTCCGGCGGGCAGCTGCTGACCGCCGCGATCGCGCTGTACTGCACGATGGCGGCGCTGCGCAGCAACGACCGCGGCCGCGACAAGCACCGGCACGCGGGCACGCTGTTCCTCGACAACCCGATCGGCCGCGCCAACGCCACGTACCTGCTGGAGCTCCAGCGGGCCGTCTCGGACGCGCTCGGCGTCCAACTGCTGTACACGACGGGCCTGTTCGATACCACCGCCCTCGCCGAGTTCCCGCTGGTGATCCGCCTGCGCAACGACGCGGACCTGCGGGCGGGCCTGAAGTACATCAGCGTCGAGGAACACCTGCGCCCGGGCCTGCCGCAGCAGTCCGCGGAGGCGGAGACCATCCACGGCGAGATCACGGCCACCCGGATGTTCCGCCGCGGCGGCGTTTCCTGACACGAGAGGACGGCAGGCGCGCACAGGCCGCCGTGAGGCATCACGGCGGGGACGCGAGCGCGTACACAGGCGCCGGGCGCCCTCGTGGGGCGCGGGCGCGCCCGCCGGGCGCCAGGGCGTGTCAGCGCGCGGAATAGCGCCCGGAGGCCGCCAGAGGGCCGTCCTCGCGGGATATTCGGCCCGCCGCGGCCTTCCGGGCGTCGCGGGCCGCACGGGAGGCCCGGCGGGCCTCCCGGCGGCGGCCGCGCGCCGTGCTGCTCGGCTCCGACAGGACCCCGTACCGCTGGTTCCAGGTCTGCCGGGTGATCCACACGTCCAGCACGCCCCAGGTGGCCACGATCGTCCCGGCTATCGCGCCGAGACCCATCGGGAGGGCCAGCCAGGACCCGGTCAGGGTCAGGAAGAACGTGATCGTCGCCTGCGTCAGGGTCACGGACACGATCAGCACCGCCCGCACCGCGGACGTCCGTACCGAATCCGGCATCCGGCGCCGCCTGGCCGGCTCCTCGACCCACAGTCCCCGCCCGGCCGAGCCGGCACCCAGGCCCGCACCCACACCGCCGCCCTCGTCACTGCTCATGGTCCGCTCACTCCCCACCGCGCGGTCCGTCATGCCTGCTCGCCGTGTCCACTTGTCACGTGACGCGTCTGCCCCGCCACAGCCGTCCCTCACGTCCGTGCCGACGCGCCCCTCGAACAGACAGACGTTCGGCGGCGCCGGGAGATTCCCGGATCGCGGATACCTTCTCGCGCCGGAATGATCGCGGAACGAATAATTCCAGCCATCCATCGGGTTGCGGGAACCGACGCCCCACCAAGTGTCATCTGCCACATATCGGGCCGCTCTTGACCGGAAGTGTCGGACAACTGGTGATCTTCCTCCCGGGGTCAGGCCGAAAACGTCCGGACACGCCTTCGAAGCTGCCCCGCAGCAGTAGTAGGCTCACGCCGTTTAAATGACGGAACACCGACCCCCGGTAACGGGGTTGACCTGGGGGAGGCTGGGGAGGCCATGCGCTTTCGCGGGAAGTCCATCCGCCGGAAGATCGTGGCGTTGCTCCTTGTGCCGCTCGTCTCCCTGACCGCCCTCTGGGGCTTCGCGACAGTCATCACCGGCCGAGAGGCCGTCCAACTCTTCGACGTGGCCTACATCATCGACAAGGTGGGCTACCCCGTCGAGGACGCCGTCCGCGTCATCCAGAAGGAACGGCGCCAGACCCTGGTCGTCCTCGGCGACCCCCGGGCCGCCGCCGCCACGGCCGAACTCGCCAAGCGTCGCGCCGAGACCGACCTGACGGTCGAACAGATCAGTGTCAGCGCCCGCGACTCCAAGGTCATCGACGAACTGAGCCCGCAGAGCGCCCAGCGCCTGCGGTCGATCGTCGCCGCCTTCCAAGGCATCGGCACCATGCGCCGCTCCGTCGACCAGAACGCCCTGGACCCCACGCAGGCCCTGGATCTCTACAACCGACTGGTCGACCCCTGCTACGACTTCCTCATGAACCTCCACGGCCTGGACAACGTGGAGGTGGACAAGGAAGGCCGCGCCCTCGTCGGCATCAGCCGCGCCCGCGAACTGCTCTCCCGCGAGGACGCCGTCATCGCCTCCGCCCTCGCCGCGGGCAAGATCACCGCTCCCGACATCCGTCACGTCTCCGACTTCGCGGCCAACCGCTCCCTGCTCTACGAGTTCAACCTCGTGACGCTCCCCGCCGAGGACCGGCAAAGCTTCGAGCAGTACTGGAAGGACCCCGAGACCCAGCCCCTGCGCGACGCCGAGGAGCGCTTCATATCCGGCGGCGCGGTCAACAAGCCGCGCAACCTCACCGCCGCCCAGTGGGACGAGGCCTCCACCAAGGTCCTCGAAGACCTCGGGGCCATGAACACGGCCGCCGGCGACCGCTACCAGGAGCGCATCGAGCCCGTCGCCACGGACGTCATGATCCAGGCCGCCGCCGCCGGCATCCTCGGCTTCCTCGCCCTGGTCTTCTCCCTCGTCCTGTCCGTGCGCATCGGCCGCGACCTCGTGCGCGACCTGTCCCGGCTGCGCAAGGAGGCCCACGAGGCCTCCGGCGTCCGCCTGCCCAGCGTGATGCGCCGCCTCGCCGCGGGCGAACACGTGGACGTGGAGACCGAGGCACCCCACCTCGAATACGAGAAGGACGAGGTCGGCCAGGTCGGCCAGGCCCTCAACACCCTCCAGCGCGCCGCCGTCGAGGCCGCCGTCAAGCAGGCCGACCTGCGCCGCGGCGTCTCCGAGGTGTTCGTCAACCTGGCCCGCCGCAACCAGGTGCTGCTGCACCGCCAGCTGACCCTCCTCGACACCATGGAACGCCGTACCGAGGACACCGAGGAGCTGGCCGACCTCTTCCGCCTCGACCACATGACCACCCGCATGCGCCGGCACGCCGAAGGCCTCGTGATCCTCTCCGGCGCCGCCCCCTCCCGCCAGTGGCGCAAGCCCGTCCAGCTCATGGACGTCGTACGCGCCGCCGTCGCCGAGGTCGAGGACTACGAGCGCATCGAGGTACGCCGCCTCACCCGCCTGGGCATCGTCGGCCCGGCCGTCGCCGACGTCACCCACCTCATCGCCGAACTCCTGGAGAACGCCACCGTGTTCTCGCCGCCGCACACCGCGGTCCAGGTGCACGGCGAACGCGTCGCCAACGGCTTCACCCTGGAGATCCACGACCGCGGCCTCGGCATGACCCCGGAAGCGCTGCTCGACGCGAACCTCCGGCTCGCCGAGACCCCCGAGTTCGAGCTCTCCGACACCGACCGCCTCGGCCTGTTCGTCGTCAGCCGCCTCGCGCAGCGCCACAACGTCAAGGTCGTCCTCCAGCCCAGCCCGTACGGGGGCACCACCGCGGTGCTGTTCCTGCCCGCCGCCCTGCTGACCGAGGCCCCCGAGACCAACGGCGCCGGCGCCCGCTTCGACGGCGCCCGGGCCGCGGCCAAGCCCCTCAGGTCCGACAAGCCCGGCCACCTCGGCCGCGCCGGGTCCGAGCGAACCGCGCCCGCCGCCATGGAGCGCGCGACGTCCGGCCGCCCGCTGCCCGTCGCCGAACTGCGCGGCCCGGTCGAGCTGGAGGCCCCGCTCCCGACCAACGGCCTCAACGGCCTGAACGGTCGGGACCGGCTGGACGGCCTCGACGACCCCGCCGTGCACGACGACGCCCCCACGGCGATCACGAGCCGCACCGGCGGCGCCGCTCGCCCGGTCATGGCGACCCTCGACGACGAGACCCCGCCGAACGGCATCCCGCGCAGCGCCCTCCTGGGCCTGCGCCCGGCGGACCGGCCGCACACCGACCGGCACGTGGACCGTGGTGCCTCCCGCAAGGGCGACCGCGACCGCGAGTCGCTCGCGCCCACCGGCCCCGTCCGGCTGGACACCCAGCGCGTGGAGGCCCCGCGTCAGGACGGCCCCCGCTCCCAGGGCGCCGTACCGCTGCCGCGCCGCCGCCCGACCCCGACTCTGGTCGCCGACCACGGCCGCCGGGTGGACCCCCGCCCGGTGTCCGTGGTCCCGCAGCCCGCCCCGGCCTCCACGGCCGGACCCGAAGCCGGCTCCGACGCACCCGGCCCCGGCATCGGCGGGCTGCCCCGCCGGGTCCGCCAGGCGAGCCTGGCGCCCCAGCTCAAGAAGTCCCCGTCCGCCGCACCCGCCGAAGCCGCCCCCGACCAGGTGGCCGACCGCGACGCGGAAGACGTCCGTACGCGCATGTCCGCACTCCAGCGTGGCTGGACGGCGGGCCGCAACCAGCACGCACAGCAGAAGTCCGAGACCGAGGCAGGCACATCCGCCGCCGGCGGTCCCGCGAACGAGAACGAAGGGGACGGTCGATGACCGCACCGCAGACCGGCAACGACACCAGGGGCCGCGGCTCCGGCCCGCTCAACTGGCTCCTCGACGAGCTCGTCGACCGGGTCGGCTCCATCCGCAAGGCGGTGGTCCTCTCCGGCGACGGCCTGCCCACCGGCAGCTCCAAGGACCTGACCCGCGAGGACAGCGAGCACCTGGCCGCGGTCGCCTCCGGCTTCCACAGCCTGGCCAAGGGCGTCGGCCGGCACTTCGACTCCGGCCGGGTCCGCCAGACCGTCGTCGAGCTCGACGAGGCCTTCCTCTTCGTCATGGCCGCGGGCGACGGCAGCTGCCTGGCCGTCCTGGCCGACGCCGACTCCGACGTCGGCCAGGTGGCGTACGAGATGACGCTGATGGTCAAGCGCGTCGGCGACCACCTGGCGACCGCCCCGCGCACCGGGCTGCCAGCCGGAGGGTGAGTCGTAGGGCATGAGCGATTCAGGCCAGGACCACCCCACGGACACCCCCGCCGGCTTCCCCGTCGAGCCGTCCTACCCCGACCACGACCACGACCCGGACCACGATCCGGACCTCGACCACCTGGACCCCGACCACGCGCACTGGTTCGACGACGACGCGGGGCCCGTCGTCCGCCCGTACGCCATGACCCGCGGCCGGACCAGCCACGCGGGCCAGCACCGACTCGACCTGATCGCGCTCGTCGTCGCCGAACCGGCGGCCGACGATCCGGTCTGGGACATGACCCTTTCCCCGGAACACGCCCACATCCTCGGGCTGTGCCGGGGCCGACCGCAGTCGGTCGCCGAACTCGCGGCCGATCTCGACCTCGCGGTCGGGGTCGTCCGCGTCCTGATCGGCGACCTGGTCGATGAGGAACTGGTCCACGTGACCAGGCCGGTACCACCGGCAGAACTGCCCGATGAATCCATTCTGCGTGAGGTGATCGATGGCCTTCGGGCGCTTTAGCCGCACCGGTGCCATGCACGCGGTGTCGCCGGTCGAGCCGCTGACCTTGAAGATCCTGGTCGCGGGCGGCTTCGGGGTGGGCAAGACCACCCTGGTCAGTGCGGTGAGCGAAATCAGACCCCTGCGCACCGAGGAACGGCTCTCCGAGCCGGGCGTCGGTGTCGACGACACCGGGGGAGTGGAGGGCAAGAGCACCACCACCGTGGCCATGGACTTCGGGCGCATCACGCTCCGCGAGGATCTGGTGCTGTACCTGTTCGGCACGCCCGGGCAGGACCGCTTCTGGTTCCTCTGGGACGAGCTGGCGCAGGGTTCGCTCGGCGCCGTCGTCCTCGCGGACACCCGTCGCCTCGCCGACTGCTTCGCCGCGATCGACTACTTCGAGCGGCGCGCGATCCCGTTCGTCGTCGCGGTCAACTGCTTCGACGGAGCCGACCGGCACCCCGTGGTGACCGTACGGACGGCGCTGGACCTCGACCCCGGGGTGCCGGTGCTGCTGTGCGACGCACGGGACCGGGAATCGGTGAAGGACGTGCTCGTGGGGGTCGTGGAACACGCGATGTCCCTGGCGCGCGAACGCCGCCGGAGCCTCTCCGCGGGAGCCTGACACGGAGGCGGCCCGTACCCCCGCCGACTGGGGTACGGGCCGCAGCTCTCACGGGGGGACCGGGGTCCCGGTCGCGGCGCGGGACTGTGGAGCGAGTGTGAACCCGCTGCCGGGTGTCGTCAAGCGTCAGGACAACACCGGCAGTTCAGCGCACGGCCACGATGGCCGACCCGTGCCCGAACAGGCCTTGGTTCGCGGTGATCCCCGCCCGCGCACCCGGCACCTGCCGCTCCCCGGCCGTACCGCGCAACTGCCAGGTCAACTCACACACCTGCGCGATCGCCTGCGCCGGCACCGCCTCCCCGAAGGAGGCCAGCCCGCCACTGGTGTTGACCGGGATCCGACCGCCCAGCGCCGTCGCCCCCTCCCGTACGAGCTTCGCCCCCTCACCCTCCCCGCACAGCCCGATGTCCTCGTACCACTCCAGCTCCAGGGCGGTGGACAGGTCGTACACCTCGGCGAGCGAGAGGTCGTCCGGGCCGAGCCCGGCCTCCTCGTAGGCGGCACGCGCGATCGAGGACCTGAAGGACCCGGCCGCCGGCGCCACCGCCACCGCCGAGTCGGTCGCGATGTCCGGCAGATCCAGCACCGTACGCGGATAGGTGGGCGTCACCGTCGAGACGGCCCGGATCCGCACCGGATCGGCCACCCCGCGCGCCCGCGCGAAATCCATGCTGGTGAGCACCAGGGCCGCGCCCCCGTCGGAGGTGGCGCAGATGTCGAGCAGGCGGAGCGGATCCGCGACCACCGCCGAGGCGGCGACCTCCTCCGCGGTGACCTTCTTCCGGTAACGGGCCTGCGGGTTGAGCAGCCCGGCCGCCGCGTTCTTCACCTTGACCTGGGCGAAGTCCTCCAAGGTGTCTCCGTGGAGGGCCATCCGACGCCGGGCGTAGAGGGCGAAGTAGGCCGGGTTGGTGGCGCCGAGCACACGGAACCGCAGCCAGTCCGGATCGTCGGGGCGGTCACCGCCCGCCGGTGCGAAGAACCCCTTGGGCGCGGCGTCCGCACCGACCACGAGCACCACGTCGGCCAGGCCCGCCAGGATCTGCGCGCGGGCGGCTCCGACGGCCTGGGCGCCGGACGCGCAGGCCGCGTACACGCTGGTCACCCGCGCGCCCTGCCAGCCGAGGGCCTGGGCGAAGGTGGCGCCCGCCACGTATCCCGGGTATCCGGAACGCACGGTGTCGGCGCCGACGATCGACTGCACCTGCGTCCAGTCCAGCCCGGCGTCGTCCAGCGCCGCCCGCGCGGCGGCCCGCCCGTACTCGACGAAACTGCGGCCCCATTTGCCCCAGGGGTGCATTCCGGCCCCGAGGACGGCGATGTCGGCGCTCACGCGGCGCCTCCCACCGGCCGGAACCGCCAGGTGGTCCGGACGGTCCCGGCCGTCCCCGCGTCCTCGTTCAGTACGCCCCCGACCACCTCGACCTCCATCCCGACCGCCAGATCGGCGACCCCCACCCCGGGCGCCGCCTGGCCCAGGACCACCATCCCCTCGGCCTCCAGCTCCACCGCGACCAGCGTGTACGGCTCCCAGGGCACGGCCGGGTCGGACACGTACGGCGCCGGCGGCCGGTAGCGCCCGTCGGTGTAGGACCAGACCCGGCCCCGCGGGGACAGCGGGACCTCGGCGAGCTCACCGCCCCCGGGGCAGTGCGGATTGCGGCAGTACGCGTCCTCGCGCGGGAAGAACACCGCGGTACAGGCCGAGCACCGGGTGCCGAGCAGCCGGAAGCCCCCGCCGTCCGGCGCGTCCTCGGTGAACCACCCGCTCACGACGGGTGTGCGTGTCCGTGCCACGATGCCCCTCCCGGATCAGCAATCTGACGGATCGTCAGAAGTCTGCCACGGGGGAGCGGTCCTGACACGGGTTCTCGGCAAGCCACTTCTGCGCGATCTCGCCCAGCTCCGCGTCGCGACCGGCCAGCATCATCCGGATCATCCGGGCGTCCCCGCGCAGCGACCACGCGGGATGACCGAAGGTGGCGGGATTGTTCCCCTCGATCAGGAAGTGCGCGGGCCAAGCGGTCCCGTACCCGATCAGGGGGAGTGCGGCGAGGTAGCGTCGGCGGCCGCGCGCCAACCCGTAGGTGGTCACGGCCAGGCCGGTGAGGGTACCGGTGAGATGGATCCAGCGGGTGGCGGCGCGCGAGTGCATCGCGACGTAGTACGGCCAGAATTCCTCGTACGAGGTGAAAGTCATGCGAGCACGGTACTCACGGCGGGAGTGCGGCGACAGGGGCGAGGAGGTCGCGATCCCGCCCGCCCGGCGAGGGCCGCGCAACCCCCCACGTCCGCACACCGCTTGGCATACGATCGCCGGATGTCGGCACACCTGAAGGACTCGCACTGCTCCACCTGCGGAGCGCCGTACTCCACCCCTGGGTGGCCCCGCGCCTGCGCGGCCTGCGGGGCCACCGCCTACCGCAACCCGCTCCCGGTGGCCGTCACCCTCCTCCCCGTCGAGGACGCGGACGGCACCGGCCTCGTGGTCATCACCCGCACCATCGAGCCGGCTCTCGGAGGCGTCGCCCTCCCCGGCGGATTCATCGACTTCGGCGAGGACTGGCGGGACGCCGTCGTCCGTGAACTCTTCGAGGAGACCGGCATCACCGCCCCCGCCTCGGAGGTCGACCTCGCCGACGCCCTGAGCTCCCCGGCGGGCCATCTCCTCCTCTTCGGCCTCCTCCCGGCCCGCCCGGCCGCGGACCTCCCCGCCTCGAAGCCGACGGACGAGACCACGGGCTGGCACGTCCTGCGCACCCCGTCGGAGCTGGCCTTCCCCCTCCACACCCAGGCGGCGGCGTCCTGGTTCGCGGGCAAGTACGCCTGAGCCCGGCGTCCGGCGCCGCCCGGCACCCTGCTCCGGACGCGGTGGGCCGGGCCGGCCCACCGCGTCCGGAGCCCGTCGGGCGGACGTCAGTGCCAGTTGCTGATCTGCACGTCGCGCGGGTGCGGCGCGCCGGAGCCCGTCTCCACCAGGGACTTCAGGCTCATCAGGAAGATCGCCCACTTGGTGCTGCAGTGGTTCATGAACTCGACCGGTTCGCGCCAGCCCGCGTGCGCGAACATGAGGATCGTCCACTCGCCTTCCCGCGTCAGCTCGAAGTTCACCGTCGTCCCGACCCACTCGGCCGGACCGTCGACGACCTCCCACAGCACCCGCGCGTTCGGCCGCAGGTCGAGCACCTTCATGTCGAAGCCGCCGACGTCGCCGAACCGGAATTCCAGGACCCCGTCGCCGGACCCGCTCGTGTCGGTCGTCCACCACGCGGCCAGGCCCTCGACCGTGGTGAGCGCTTCGTACACCTTCTCCGGGGTCGCCATGATTCCTACCCGGTGCAGGATGTCCACCATCTCGCTCTCCTCCTTCTCGGTGTGCTTCTCGGTGTCCTTCTTCGTGTACTCGGTCGTGTCACCGCTCCGCGTTCTTGGCTCGTTGGATCGCCTCGGCGAGGTTCTTCACGCGCCGCAGGCGGGCGTCCCACATCTCGCCGACGGAGTTCAGCTGCGCCACGGCGCGGGCCAGTTGCGCCTCGTCCACCTGGTAGCGCTTCTCCCGTCCGGCCGGCGCGGACCGGACCAGGCCGACCCGGTCGAGCACGGCCAGGTGTTTGGTCACGGCCTGCCGGGTCACGGGCAGGTGTGCGCTGAGGGTCGTCGCCGTCCCCTGGCCGTCGGCCAGCAGGAGGTCGATCATGCGGCGCCGGGTCGGGTCGCCTATCGCGGACCAGAGGTCGTCGTCGACGGCGGTGCTCATCGTGCGGCCGCCAGCCGGTCGGCGGTCGCGACCAGGCGCGGGAGGTAGAAGTCCCAGCCCTGCCGGTGGTCCTCGTAGTGGGCTTCGAGCACCGCGGCCTCCCAGCCCCGCTCGCGGTAACCGCTCTCGCGGAAGTGGACCCTGGTCCCCTTGTCCGTGGGGACGAGCTCGAAGGTCACCAGCAGGGAATTGCCCGGACCCGCCACCTCGGTCTTCGCCTCCGACCCTGCCTCCGTCTCCGCCTCGTCGTAGGTCCAGCGGAACGAGAACAGCCGCGGCGGGTCGGCCTCCACGACCGTGAACGGCGCGGACTGCTGTCGACCGGTGTTCTCGTCGGTCCACGTGAGACGGGCCGTCGCGCCCGGGGTCGCCTCGAACGCGGTGTCGGCGCTCCACCACTCGCGGATGTGCTCGGGGCTGCTGAGCACCTCGAACACCACCTCGGGCGAGGCGTCGATGTGCAGCTCGCGCTCGATGCTCCCGTACTCCATGACCGTCTCCATCTTTCGCAACCTTTGGTTGCGTATAAAGCTAGCCCACCTCCGACCGATACGCAACCGATGGTTGCGTATCGGTCGGAGGTGGGCGCGCCGCCGCAGGCCCCCCCGGGCGCCCACAGCCCCCCGACGGGGACCCCCCCCCC
>NZ_JBICYT010000055.1:0-36214 GCF_043201215.1 Streptomyces sp. NPDC048331
GTCCGGCGCCTGCGCCGCAGCCTCGTCGAACGGCTGTTGTTCGTCCGTCTCCGCGAGCTCGACGGCCGGCGCGCCGGCGACCTGGTCTGCCCGGGGGGGGGGGGGGCGCCCGCCCGGCGGGGGGCGGGGGGGGGGGGGGGGGGGGGGGGGGGGGGGGGCGCGGGGGGCGCCCCCCCCCCCCCCCCCCCGCCCGTGGGGCTACTTCCAGGCGATGGCCTCGCTCCGGTTCGCCGCGTTGTACGGGTTGCCCGCGTACTGGGCTCCGGCGACCTTCGTCTGGGCCGACGGGGCGAGGGCTATCGCGCAACTCGTCTGGCTCTGGCCGTTGGCGAAGCCCTTCGGCATGGACTCCTGCTTGCACTTCTCGAACCTGCCGATGACCGCCAGGCTCTGGGCCTCGCTGCCGTCCCCGAGCAGGCCCTTGACGTGGCCGACCGAGGCGTACGACATGTCCGTGGTGCCGATGTTCTTGATCGTGAAGCGGATGTAGTACGGGACCTTGCCGTTCGCCTTGTCCCCGAGATTCAGCCCCTCCAGGTCGGCGGCCGTGCCCTGCTCGATCGCGGTGACGGTGAGGGCGAGCCGGCTGCCCTTGAAGTCCCCGTAGTCGTACGGGATCTCCGCAGCCTCGCCGATCTTGAAGACCTGGCCGGGCTTCGCCGTGCCCGGGGCGCCGGCGGGGGCCGCGCTGTCGCCGCTGGGGGCGCCCGAGGGGGCGCCCGAGGGGGCGCCGGAGGTGGCCGGGGCGCTGCCCGGGGCCGATGCGGCCGGCTGCGCAGGGGACGCTTCGTCGCCGCTCTCGCAGCCGGTCAGGGCCAGGCCGCCGACGACCGCCAGGCCGACGGTGGCCAGGACGGACCTGCGCATGCTGATGGTGCTCACTGTTCTTCTCCCCCATGACGGTGCACTGCCGGTGCAATGCCTGTGATCATCTTGATAAAGGATCAGTAAGCGGATCGGCCGGCCGAGAGGCCCCCACCAGCGATTCTGTGACACGTTCAGGACGTGAGCGGAAGCATCGATGCCGCTTACGGCTCTCAGGAACGCATACGCAGACCTCGCGGGGTGGCGTGGAAACCGGCCGCCTCCAGAGCAGGGCCCCACGGCGAGGTCAGCGCCGCCGCCGCGTTGATCCGTTCCACCGTGAGGGCCGGGAGCGTGCCCGCGCGGGAGGCGGCCGCCAGGGCGGCCGTGGCCGCCGCGAGCCGTGGATCCTCCGGGGCGGGCCAGGCCAGCAGGGTCTTGCCGCCGCGCTCCAGATACAAGGTGAGCTCTCCGTCCACCAGGACCACCAGGGAGCCCGCCTTGCGGCCCGGCTTGTGGGTGGCCCCGGCCGGGGGCTCGGGCCAGGGCAGTGCCGCTCCGTACGCGTTCGCGGGGTCGGCGGCCGCCAGCACCACCGCCGCCAGCGGCGGCGGGGTCCGCTCGGCGGCCCGGAGCCGGTCCACCGCGCCGTCCATCGCGAACTGGGCCGCGCCCAGCCCCTCCACCACATAGCCCCGACGGGCCTGGCCGCTGTCCTCGAAGGCCGACAGGACGCGGTAGACCGCGCTGAAGCCGCCCTCCACCCCCTCGGCGGCCACCGCCCCCCGGGTCACCACCCCGTGGCGGTCGAGGAGGGTGCGGGCCAGGGCATGCGCCCGGTGCGTCGGATCGGGGGACGCGTCCGGCAGCAGGGACCAGCGGCCGGAGACCGTGGGCGGCCCGGTACGGGACACGGTCGCCTGGAGCGTGCCGTACCGGCCGCGGGGGACGGTGCGCCGGGCCCGATGGGCCGTCGAGCCCGCCGTACGGCCCGAACCGAGCAGCGAGCGCAGCGGGGCCAGGGTGTCGTTGGTGAGCCGGCCCGACCACGCCAGGTCCCACACCACCTCGGAGAGCGCGAGGTCCGACACCTCGGGGAACTCGCCCCGGATCGACTGCGCGATCTGCCGGAAGAACAGGCCGTACCCGCCCGCCAGCGACGCCAGGACCGCCTGGTGCAGGGGGCTCTGCTCCAGCGGGTGCGGCGGGGGCAGCAGCATCGGCGCCGCGTCCGCCAGGTAGAGCGAGACCCAGCCGTCCTTGCCCGGGAGGGCGCCCGCCCCCGCCCAGACCACCTCGCCCGCGGTGGTCAACTCGTCCAGCAGGCCGGGGGAGTACCCGCTCACCCGCGACGGGAGGATCAGGCGTTCCAGTGCGGAGGCCGGGACCGGAGCGCCCTGAAGCTGCTCGATCGCCCGGGCCAGCCCGTCGAGGCCCCGCAGGGCTCCGCCCAGGTGCTGCCACTGGGGGAGGAAGGTGGCCAGCGAGGTCGGCGGCACCGGTTCCAGCTCCTGCCGGAGCGCGGCGAGGCTGCGGCGGCGGAGCCTGCGCAGCACCGTCGCGTCGCACCACTCCTGGCCGATGCCCGCCGGATGGAACTCGCCCTGCACCACCCGGCCGGCCGCGGCCAGCCGGTGCAGGGCGCCCTCCGTCACCGCACCGCCCAGGCCGAAGCGGCCGGCGACCGTGGCCGTGGTGAAGGGCCCGTGGGTGCGCGCGTACCGAGCCAGCAGGTCCCCGAGCGGATCCTTGACCGGCTCGGTGAACGCCTCCGGGACGCCGACGGGCAGCGCCGTACCCAGCGCGTCCCGCAGCCGGCCCGCGTCCTCGATCGCCGCCCAGTGGTCCGCGCCGCCGATCCTGACCGGGATGGCGCGCCGGGCCGCGACCAGTTCCCGCGCCCAGGCCGGATCCGCCCCGCGCTCGGTCAACTCCTCCCGCGTCAACGGGCCCAGCAGACGCAGCAGATCGGCCACCGACTCGGGATCCTTGGCCCGCCGGTCCTCGGTGAGCCACTGCAGCTCCCGCTCCAACTCCTCCAGCACCTGCGCGTCGAGGAGCTCGCGCAGCTCCGCCTGACCGAGCAACTCGGCCAGCAGCCGGGAGTCCAGCGAAAGCGCCGCCGCCCTGCGCTCCGCCAGGGGCGAGTCGCCCTCGTAGAGGAACTGGGCCACATACCCGAAGAGGAGGGAACGGGCGAACGGCGAAGGCTCCGGCGTGGTGACCTCGACCATGCGCACGCGGCGCGCCTCGATGTCCCCCATCAGCTCGGTCAGGCCGGGCACGTCGAAGACGTCCTGGAGGCACTCCCGTACGGCCTCCAGCACGATCGGGAAGGAGCCGAACTCCGAAGCCACCTGCAGCAGCTGGGAGGCTCGCTGACGCTGCTGCCACAGCGGGGTGCGCCGGCCGGGACTGCGGCGCGGGAGCAGCAGGGCACGCGCCGCGCACTCGCGGAAGCGGGAGGCGAACAGCGCGGAGCCGCCGACCTGGTCGGTGACGATCTGGTTGATGTCGCCGTGGTCGAAGGCGACATCGGCCGCGCCCAGCGGAGCCTTCTCGTCGTCGAACTCGAACCCCTGCGGAGCGGCCGGGTCATGGTCCAGGAGGTCCATCGACAGCAGGTCCGCGTCGGGCAGGCGGAGCACGATCCCGTCGTCGGCGTGCATCACCTGCGCGTCCATGCCGTACTTCTCGGCGAGGCGGGCGCCCAGCGCCAGCGCCCATGGGGCGTGCACCTGCGCGCCGAAGGGGGAATGGACCACGACGCGCCAGTCGCCCAGCTCGTCGCGGAACCGCTCGACCACGATGGTGCGGTCGTCGGGGACGTGGCCGCACGCCTCGCGCTGCTCGGCGAGGTACGCCAACACGTTCTCCGCGGCCCAGGCGTCCAGGCCGGCCGCCACCAGCCGCAGCCGGGCGTCCTCCTCGCCGAGGCCTCCGAGCTCGCGGAGGAACGCGCCGACCGCGCGCCCCAGTTCGAGCGGCCGGCCGAGCTGGTCGCCCTTCCAGAACGGCAGCCGGCCCGGCACACCGGGAGCGGGCGTGACCAGGACCCGGTCGCGGGTGACGTCCTCGATCCGCCACGAGGTGGTGCCCAGGGTGAAGACGTCCCCGACGCGGGACTCGTAGACCATCTCCTCGTCGAGCTCCCCGACCCGACCACCACCCTTCTTGGGGTCGGAACCCGCGAGGAAGACACCGAAGAGGCCGCGGTCGGGGATCGTGCCGCCCGAGGTGACCGCGAGACGCTGGGCCCCCGGCCGACCCGTGATCGTCCCCGCCACCCGGTCCCACACCACCCGCGGCCTCAGCTCGGCGAAGGCGTCCGACGGATAGCGCCCGGCCAGCATGTCCAGCACCGCCGTGAACGCCGACTCCGGCAACGCCGCGAAGGGCGCCGCCCGCCGCACCAGGGCGAGCAGGTCGTCCAACTGCCAGGTGTCCATCGCGACCATCGCGACCAACTGCTGCGCCAGTACGTCGAGGGGGTTGGACGGGATCCGCAAGGACTCGATCGCCCCCGTGCGCATCCGCTCGGTGACCACCGCCGCCTGCACCAGGTCGCCGCGGTACTTGGGGAAGACCACGCCGGTGGAGACCGCGCCCACCTGGTGCCCGGCCCGGCCCACCCGTTGCAACCCGGAGGCCACCGAGGGCGGCGACTCCACCTGGACCACCAGGTCCACCGCGCCCATGTCGATGCCCAGCTCCAGGCTGGACGTGGCGACCACGGCCGGCAGGCGACCCGCCTTCAGGTCCTCCTCCACCAGCGCCCGCTGCTCCTTGGACACCGAGCCGTGGTGCGCGCGGGCCAGCAGCGGCGGAGCGCCCAGAGCGGCCCCCGACTGGGCCATGATCTCGGCCGGGGGCTTGCCCTCCGGCAGTTTCTCGCCCAGGGCGCGCTCGTACGCGATCTCGTTCAGCCGGTTGCACAGCCGCTCGGCGAGCCGACGGGAGTTGGCGAACACGATCGTCGACCGGTGCGCCTGCACCAGGTCGGCGATCCGCTCCTCCACATGCGGCCAGATCGACGGCTTGTCCCCGCCCTCCTTGCCCTCGGTCGCGGGGGAGCCGCCCAACTCGCCCATGTCCTGCACCGGGACGACCACCGACAGGTCGAACTCCTTCGCCGACGGCGGCTGGACGATCTCCACCTTGCCGCGCGGCGCCAGGTACCGGGCCACCTCGTCCACCGGCCGGACCGTCGCCGACAGCCCGATCCGGCGCGCCGGGCGCGGCAGCAGCTCGTCCAGCCGCTCCAGGGAGAGGGCGAGATGGGCGCCGCGCTTGGTCCCGGCCACCGCGTGCACCTCGTCCAGGATCACCGTCTCGATCCCGGTCAGGGCCTCGCGGGCCGCCGAGGTCAGCATCAGGAACAACGACTCGGGCGTCGTGATCAGGATGTCCGGCGGGCGGGTGACCAGTGCCCGCCGTTCCGCGGGCGGGGTGTCACCCGAGCGGATCCCCACCCGGATGTCCGGCTCGGGCAGGCCCAGCCGGACCGACTCCTGCCGGATCCCGGTCAGCGGGCTGCGCAGATTGCGCTCCACGTCGACGGCCAAGGCCTTCAGAGGCGAGACGTACAGCACGCGGCAGCGCTTCTTCGACTCCGCGGGCGGCGGGGTCGAAGCGAGCCGGTCGAGGGCGGCGAGGAACGCGGCCAAGGTTTTGCCCGAACCGGTGGGGGCCACCACCAGCACGTCCGAGCCCTCCCCGATCGCCCGCCAGGCGCCCTCCTGTGCGTCGGTGGGCGTGACGAAGGCCCCCGTGAACCACGAGCGGGTCGCGGGGGAGAACGAGTCGAGCGCAGCGCCTGCCATGCCCCCATCGTGCACCCGGCCACTGACAACGCTCCGGACCTGGGTAAACGCGCGTCGGCGAGGGGGCGCAGAATGGGGGGATGGGGACGGATCAGGGCGCCGGGGGCCGCCGGGAGTGGGCACGGCACTGGCAGTACGCGGAACTGCCCGGGCTGGACCTGCTGCGCGCCCACTACGTACGCCACACGTTCCCGCGCCACGCGCACGACGGGTACGTCCTCGCGGCCGTCACCGGAGGCATCGAGGAGGTCGGCCTCCCCGGCCACATCGTGCGCGCCGGACCCGGCAGTGTCGTCCTGATCAACCCCGAGGTGCCCCACACGGCGCGCGCCGGGACGCCCGAAGGCTGGGCCTACGCCACCCTCTACCCCTCCCGGGAGCTGATCGTCGAGGTCGCCGAGGAGATCGGCACCCTGCGCGGCACCCCCGGCTTCACCGCCGACATCGTCACCGACCCGCAGGCCTCGCGCACGATCACCGAGGTGCACCGGGCCGCCGAGGCCGGGAACGCGCTGGCCGCCGACACGCTCCTGCGCGGGGTGGTCGCCCGGATGCTGACCCGGTACGCCGGACCGCTGCCCGCCCGCACGGTCCGGGGCGCGGGCGGAGCCGACGCGGTGGCGGCCCGGGCCGTACTGCAGGAGCGGATGGCCGACCCGCCCTCGCTGGAGCAACTCGCCGCGGAACTGGGTACGAGCCCCTTCGCCCTGCTGAGGGCCTTCCGCGAGCGGTACGGGATGCCGCCGCACACCTGGCTGACCGACGCCCGCGTCCGACAGGCACGGCGCCTCCTCGACGCGGGCACGGCGCCCGCGGAGGCGGCCGTCACCGTGGGCTTCACCGACCAGCCGCACCTGAACCGGCACTTCACCCGCATCGTGGGGGTGCCGCCGGGCGCGTACCGGCGCGGGCGCTCCGTCTAGTGCCACAGCACTAGGCGCGACGGCCCCTTCGTCCGGACGGACTACGGCACCCACGGGACGGTGGAGCACGGTCCGCTGTCGCAGGTCCCGGGAGAGGCGGCCGTACGGCGGCAGCCGGAGGCCTTCGCCGCGCGGAACGAGCCTGCGCGCCGGAAGGTGTACGGACACGGTCCCGCGGGCCCGGCCGGGCGAGCCGGACAGCGGGCCGGCGTGCACTCCCTGAACACCGGCGGCCGCGAGAACCCGTGGTGGGAGGCGGCGCGCACGCTCGCCGCCGTCGAGGCGGAGTTCACCGCGCTGCTCGGAGAACCCGTGCGGCGCCGGGACCGACACCGGGCGCGCAAGAACGTACAAGACCCACGGCGCAGGCCCCGCGTACTTTCGGGGTGTGGGAGAGAAGCAGCTGGTCACAGCGCCAGAGATACGAGAGACAGCGGCGCCCGACGGGCGGCCGCGGGCCGCCGTCGTACGCGACGCGCTCGGGGTCGGCGTGGCCGTCGGCCTGTCCGGATTCGCCTTCGGGGTGACGGCGGCCGGAGCCGGTGTCAGCACCCTCCAGGCCTGTGTGCTGAGCCTGCTCGTCTTCACCGGTGCCTCGCAGTTCGCCCTGGTCGGGGCGCTCGCGGCGGGCGGGAACCCGTTCACCGCCGCCGCCGGGGCCTTCTTCCTCGGGACGCGCAACGCCTTCTACGGGCTGCGGCTGTCGCAGTTGCTCAAGCTGCCCCGCCCCGTGCGGCCGCTCGCCGCGCACTGGGTGATCGACGAGACCACCGCCGTCGCGCTGGCCCAGCCCGACCGGAAGTCGGCCCGGCTCGGCTTCACCGTCACCGGGCTCACCCTCTACGTGCTGTGGAACCTCACCACCCTGCTCGGCGCGCTCGGCGCCGAGGCCATCGGGGACACCCGGGCCTGGGGCCTGGACGCCGCCGGACCCGCCGTGTTCCTGGCCCTGCTGGCACCGATGCTGAAGACCTCCACCGAGCGGGCCGTCGCCGCCCTCGCGCTGGTCCTCGGCCTCGCCTTCCTGCCCGTCCTGCCCGCCGGCGTGCCCGTGCTGATCGCGGCCCTGGCCGCCCCCGTCGTGCTGTGGATGAAGGGACGCCGTCCATGAACGTCTGGATCGCCATCGGCCTCACCGTCGTCGGCTGCTACGCCGTCAAGCTCGCCGGGCTGCTCGTCCCCGCCGGAGCCTTGGAGCGGCCGCTCGTGCGCCGCCTGGCCGCCCTGCTGCCGGTCGCGCTGCTCGCCGCGCTCACCGCCCAGCAGACCTTCAGCACCGGGTCCGCGCTCGTCGTCGACGCCCGCGCCGCCGGGCTCGCGGCCGCCGGTCTGGCGCTGCTGCTGCGCGCCCCCTTCCTGGTCGTGGTCGCCGCCGCAGTCGTCGTCACCGCGGGGGTACGGGCCCTGGGTGGCTGACCGTGGCGGGCAGGCGCCCGTACGCGCGCAGGGTGAGCAGGGCCTCCAGGGTGGCGATCGGCCGCCGCTCCAGCGAACTCCCCGGCGCCCAGGCCCGCCGGCGCACCGGCCAGCCGCCGTCCGGCTGCTGTTCGGAGGCCAGGAAGTCCAGCGAGCGGCGCAGCTCCGCGTCGGTGAACCAGCCGCGGGCCAGCGACTCCGGCCGCTTCGCGTAGTCGTGCGGATACAGCCGCTCGCCCGGCGCGTAGCCGGGGGCCTCCGGGTACTCGGCCCGCCGTAGCGGATCGAGGACCACGAGCCGCTGCTCGCGCACCAGCCAGCCCAGCCGGTCCGCGGCCGCCGCCGCGCGCGCCCGGTCGGGGATGCCGTCGAGGAAGGCCACCGCGCTCTGGACCTCGTACGGATGGGAGTGCCGCAGGTTCTCGACCCTGTCCCAGCAGAAGTCCGTGGCCCGGAAGAGCCAGGCGTGCCAGACCCGGTTGCGGTGCAGTACGCCGACGACCGGGCCCGTGGTCAGCAGCTCGCCCGGCGGGTCGTCGTGCGTCGGGTGGTAGGGGGCCGCGGGATAGTGGCGGGGGGCCGGGAACACCACCGGAAGCGCGCCGTCCACGGTGGAGACCCCGGTCAGGTGGCGGCAGAGCCGCTCGATGCGCTGCCCGGCGCAGCGGCCCAGGCTGTCGAGCACGCGCAGCGCGTGCGCGGTGTGCAGGGGCTGGCTGAGCGGACCGCGAAGATCCGGATCGAGTGCGTGACCGTAGCCTCCGTCCGCGTTGAGATACGAGCCGAGGGCCGTGTCCACCGGGTCGGCGTCCGCGCCGAGGAAGTGGAACGCGAACCGCCGCTGCTCCAGCACACGGGCCGTGAGCCAGATGAACCCCTCGGCGCGGGCCAGCGGGGTCTGCGAGCTCTGTGGGGCCTGTGGGAGGTGGGGGGACGGTGGGGTCTGCGAGGAAGCTTCGTCTCCGGGCATGCGTGCAACCTAGGACGCGGTGGTGCGGCGGGGAGGGCCGAACGCGGGCGGTGCACTCTCCCGGGGCGGGATACTGGGGGCATGCGGTTGACGATTTTCTGGGAACGGATGGCGGAGCACTTCGGCGCGGCCTACGCCGACTCCTTCGCGCGCGACCACGTCATGACGGAGCTGGGGGGGCGCACCGTCCACCAGGCGCTGGACGCCGGCTGGGAGACCAAGGACGTGTGGCGCGCGGTGTGTTCGGCGATGGACGTGCCGGCGTCGCTGCGCTGACGCCGCCCGTACCAGCGCGCTGTTTCGTGGTGGCGGGCGCGGGTGGGACAGACTGGGCGCCGTGGCAGCCAGTGAAGAGACGACCGATCAGTCCGCCGAGGCGGGAGGAGTGACACCGCCGGTGCGGGTGGAGGAGCCGACATCGCCGGTTCCGCCCGCGCCGCCGACGCCGCCTCCCTCCGGCGCGGCCGACGCTGCGGACGATGCGCGCATGCCGCGCTGGCTGCCGCGCGCCGTGATCCTCGTACTGGCCCTGGTGGCCTGTTTCCAGCTCGGCAGCTGGGCTTTCCACCAGCTGATAGGCCTCCTCGTCAACATCCTGATCGCGTTCTTCCTCGCGCTCGCGATCGAGCCGGCGGTGGCCAGGATGGCGGCCGCCGGCATGCGCCGCGGGCTCGCCACCTTCGTGATGTTCCTCGCGGTGTTCGTCGTGACCGCCGGCTTCCTCGCCCTGCTCGGCTCGCTGCTCGCCGGGCAGATCGTCGCCATGGTCGAGGGTTTCCCCGGCTATATCGACTCGGTGATCAAAGCGATCAACTCCACGTTCCACACCGAACTGTCCCGGCTGGAGATCCAGGAGAGCGTGCTGCGCTCCGACTGGCTGCGCAAGTACGTGCAGAACAGCGCGTCCGGCGTGCTCGACGTGTCCGCGACCGTGCTCGGGGGACTCTTCAAGCTGCTGACGATCGGGCTGTTCTCCTTCTACTTCGCCGCCGACGGACCGCGGCTGCGGCGCGCGCTGTGCTCCGTACTGCCGCCCGCGAAGCAGGCCGAGGTGCTGCGCGCCTGGGAGATCGCCGTCGCCAAGACGGGCGGGTACCTCTACTCCCGCGGGCTGATGGCCTTCATCTCCGGTGTCGCGACCTACATCGTGCTGGCGGTCCTCGGGGTGCCGTACGCGCCCGCGCTCGCCGTGTGGGTGGGGCTGGTCTCGCAGTTCGTCCCCACCATCGGCACGTATCTCGCGGGCGCGCTGCCGGTCCTGCTCGCCTTCACCGTCAATCCCTGGTACGCGCTGTACGTCCTGGGATTCGTGGTGATCTACCAACAGTTCGAGAACTACGTGCTCCAGCCGAAGCTGACCTCGAAGACCGTCGACATCCATCCGGCGGTCGCCTTCGGATCGGTCATCGCGGGCACCGCCCTGCTGGGCGCGGTCGGGGCGCTGATCGCGATCCCGGCCGTCGCCACGCTGCAGGCCTTCCTCGGCGCGTACGTCAAGCGCTACGAGCTGACGCGGGACGCGGACTCCTCTACTTCGCGTCCTCGCCGCCGAGTACGGCTGCCAAGGCTTCGTTGACGGTGTCCTCGGCGGCCGCCTTGTCCAGGCCGAGGCCGCTCAGCAGACCCTCGCCGTTCTCCAGCTCCAGGAGCGCGAGCAGGATGTGCTCGGTGCCGACGAAGTCGTGGCCCAGGCGCAGGGCCTCGCGGAAGGTGAGCTCCAGGGCCTTCTTCGCCGAGGCGTCGAAGGGAACGAGCGCGGGGATCTCGTCCTGGGCCGGCGGCAGGGCGGCGCTCGCGGCGGCCCGCACGTCGTCCGGCGAGACCTCCTGGGCGCGCAGGACGAGCCCCGCCAGGCCGTCGGCCTCGGCCATCAGGCCCAGGACCAGGTGCTCGGTGCGGATCTCGGCGTTGTTGGCGGCGCGGGCCTCGTTCTGGGCGGCCACGACCACGTTGCGGGCGCGGGGGGTGAAGCGGCCGAAGCCCGCGTTCGGGTCGAGGCCGCCGGCGCCCTCCTTGTCCGCCTTGGGCACGAAGCGCTTCTGGGCCGCCTGGCGGGTGACGCCCATGCTGCGGCCGATGTCGGTCCAGGAGGCGCCGGAACGGCGGGCCTGGTCGACGAAGTGGCCGATGAGGTGGTCCGCGACGTCCCCGAGGGCCTCGGCCGCGACGACGGCGCCGCTGAGCTGCTCCAGGGGGTCGGTGTGGACCTTGTTGATGGCCTCGATCAGGTCGTCGAGGCGTACCGGGTTGGTCATGCGAACGGGTTCCACCGAAGGGTTCGTCATAGAGGCAACCCTAGGTTGACAGTTTGGGGAGTGTCAACCCTGGGTTGTCAGTCGGCGGATTTCGTGGGCGGGTGCGGCGCCGCGCTGCCATCCTGAGGGGAAAGCGCGAGACGTGGAGGCTGTCATGGGGTTCTACGCCGAGCAGGCGGTACCGCGGATCCTCGATGTCGCCTGCGGGGCCAGGACGGCCCGGCCGCTGCGGCGCCGGGTCTGCGACGGGCTGGTGGGAGAGGTCGTCGAGATCGGCTTCGGCGCGGGACACAACGTCCCCTTCTACCCGCGGGGCGTCACGGGCGTGTCGGCCGTCGAACCCTCCGACGTCGCCTGGCGGCTGGCCGCCGCACGCGTACGGGACGCGCGCGTCCCCGTACGAAGGGCCGGTCTGGACGGCCAGTCACTGCCCTTCGACGACCACGGATTCGACTCCGCGCTGTCCACCTGGACGCTGTGCACCATCCCGGACGCCGTGGCCGCCCTGCGCGAGCTGCGGCGCGTACTGAAGCCCGGCGGCACCCTGCACTTCCTCGAACACGGGCTCGCGCCGGAAGGCGACGGGCGCGTGCGCCGCCTGCAGCGACGGATCGAACCGCTGAACAAGCGGCTCCTGGGCGGCTGCCACCTCACCCGCGTCGCCCCGGACCTGCTGGTGGCGGCGGGATTCACGATCACCGCCCTCGACGTCTTCTACGAACAGGGCGCGCCCAAGTTCCTGTGCGCCGAGTCCCTCGGGACGGCGATCTCCCGCTGACCGGCCGACGACCCGTCACGAAACCATCACGAGGGGCACGGGCCCGGAGCGTCCCTGGCAGCATCGGTCCGACCGATCCAGGGGGGCCAGGTTCCATGAGATTCCGTGTGCGCGTCGCCGTCGCGACCCGTGTCGCCGTCACCGGCGCCGTCACCGCTGTCGCGTTGTCACTGGGAGGCTGTTCCCAGAGCCCGGCCGAGCGGTTGGAGGAGTGGTACAGCTCGGAAGGCGAGGCGCAGATCAGGAAGCTGAACGAGGACGCCGGCCGGGTCAACGAGGTGAGCATGCGCACGATCGACGTGCAAGGGCCCGCCTGTCAGGACCTGTTGGCCCAGACCGCCAAGGCCGAGAAGCTCGACCCGATCCCGGACGAAGCCGCCCAGCGTTACTGGAAGGAAGCGCTCGGCGGATTCAGGCGAGGGGCGGCCGAGTGCGCGGACGGAGCGGCGAAGAACGAGGGGACCCAGGTCTCCCGGGGCATCAGGGCGGTCCAGACGGAAGGACTTCCCAAGCTGGTGAGCACCGTCTCGATGATCAAGGCGGGCCTGGCGGCGTCCAAGTGACCTGACCCGCCCCAACCTGACCCGACCTGACCTGACCGATCCGGCGCGTTCCGATGTCGAGGGCGGGTACCGACCGCATCGCGCGGCCGGCCCCACGGTATTCGGGTCGATCCCCGTGAGGGGCGCTGCCTACGCTGCTCCCATGGCTCATGCGAAGACCTCCTATGTCTGCCTGCCCTGCCGGGCCTCGTACAAGCAGCCCTACGACAGGGGCCGGGAGCGGATCTGTCCGCGGTGTGCGGGAACCCTGATCCATGCGGGCTCGGCCTTCGCCGTGCCCCCGCGCCGGGACACCGCGGGGTGGCGGACCCTCGCCGTGCTGCTGAACGCGGGCGTGCGGTTCCACAAGAGCTGCTGCGGCGGACCCGGTTACCGGCCGCGCACCCTGCACGAGGTGCGCGAGCGGATGACGTACGCGGAGCGGACCGGTACGCCCTTCGCGCAGGCGCTCGTCCTGCGCGACCTGCCGTGACCGGGTACGACGCCCTGGCGCGGCTCGTGACGCCGCCGACCGTCCCCGTCGACGCCCGCGGCGACTGGCCCGCCGCCGAGGCCGAGGTCGGGGTTCGGCTGCCCGACGACTACAAGTGGCTGGTCGCCACGTACGGATGGGGGGAGTTCTGCGATCTCCTCTACCTCCACACACCGTTCGGCGCGAGCAAGTACAACGGCATCGAGTGGCAGGGCGCGCATCCGTCGGAATCGGCCGACCGGGGCGGCGAGCGCTACCCGTACCCGCTGCACCCGGCGCCGGGCGGGCTGCTGATCTGGGGCACCACCATGGACGCCGACCGGCTCTGCTGGCTCTCCGACGGGGAGCCCGAGGAGTGGCCCGTCGTGGTGTGGAGCAGCGAGGGCTGGTACGAGACCCACCGCACGGGCGCGGCCGGGTTCCTCGAGGGTTGGGTCGGCGGCCGCGTCCGGTCCCGCCTGCTCGGCGCGATGGATCCGGACCTGGCGCCCTGGTTCAACACCTTCCGGCCCCGCGTCGACCGGTGCCTGCTCCTGTCCGAGGGGCCCTTGCCCCATGACGAGCGCCTGCGGCGCCTGCGTACGGCTCTGGCTCCCACCACGGACCGGGGCTCGTGGCGCTCGGAGCGCGATGGGAGCGGACAGGACCACTTCGCGACCGTCGACACCGATTGGCTGTTCACCTACGACACCCCCGACGCCCACACGATCCGGATCGCGTTCCCGCCGCAGGACGCGGAGGGAGTCCGCCGCCGGCTCTTCTCCGCCGTCGAGCTCATGGAATGCGAGGTGCTGGAGGTCAGGACCGCGGCGGGAACCACGCTGGAGGCCTGGGACGCGGTCACGGACGAGGACGAGGAGGACGGGTAGCGCGGTCGCGGCGGAGCCACCGGGTGAGGCGCCGAAGCCGACGCCGTCGGACAGCGGTGCAGGTGGGGGAGGGGCGGGCGTGGCGCGCTTGACAGGGAAATCGAACATCCATTCTGATGGGTTATCCACAGCCGAAACGCTCGTGGAGGCGCATTGTCAGTGGCAGGCATTAGCGTCAGTGACGTGAAGCGATCGACTCAAGCAAACCGGGTGGAACCCATGGCAGGCACCGACCGCGAGAAGGCTCTCGACGCCGCTCTCGCACAGATTGAACGGCAATTCGGCAAGGGTGCGGTCATGCGCCTCGGCGACAAGCCGAACGACCCCATCGAGGTCATCCCGACCGGGTCGACCGCGCTGGACATCGCCCTCGGCGTCGGCGGGCTGCCCCGCGGCCGTGTGATCGAGGTGTACGGCCCGGAGTCCTCCGGTAAGACGACCCTGACCCTGCACGCCGTGGCCAACGCGCAGAAGGCCGGCGGCACCGTCGCCTTCGTGGACGCCGAGCACGCGCTCGACCCCGAGTACGCCAAGGCCCTCGGCGTCGACACCGACAACCTCATCCTGTCGCAGCCGGACACCGGCGAGCAGGCGCTGGAGATCGTGGACATGCTGGTCCGCTCCGGCGCCCTCGACCTGATCGTCATCGACTCCGTGGCGGCCCTCGTGCCGCGAGCGGAGATCGAGGGCGAGATGGGCGACTCGCACGTCGGTCTCCAGGCCCGACTGATGAGCCAGGCGCTCCGGAAGATCACCGGTGCGCTCAACCAGTCCAAGACCACCGCGATCTTCATCAACCAGCTCCGCGAGAAGATCGGTGTGATGTTCGGCTCGCCGGAGACCACCACCGGTGGTCGCGCGCTGAAGTTCTACGCCTCCGTGCGTCTCGACATCCGCCGTATCGAGACCCTCAAGGACGGCACGGACGCGGTCGGTAACCGCACGCGCGTCAAGGTCGTCAAGAACAAGGTCGCGCCGCCGTTCAAGCAGGCCGAGTTCGACATCCTCTACGGCCAGGGCATCAGCCGCGAGGGCGGTCTGATCGACATGGGTGTGGAGCACGGCTTCGTGCGCAAGGCCGGTGCCTGGTACACGTACGAGGGCGACCAGCTCGGCCAGGGCAAGGAGAACGCCCGCAACTTCCTGAAGGACAACCCCGACCTCGCCAACGAGATCGAGCGGAAGATCAAGGAGAAGCTGGGCGTGGGTGTCCGCAAGGACGCCGCCGCCGAAGCCGGTGCGGACGCGACCGACGCCGCGGCCACCGCCGTGCCCGCCCCGGCGACGAAGGCCAAGACGACGGCCAAGGCCGCCGTGGCCAAGAGCTGACCCGTGCGCGAGCAGGAAGGGGGCGGCGAGCGCCGAGGCGGCCGTGAGGGCCGTTCGGAGCTGCCGCCCCAGAGCCCCGAGGAGCAGGCGCGGGCGATCTGTCTGCGCCTGCTCACCGGGAGCCCGCGCACCCGGCGCCAGCTCGCGGACGCCCTGCACAAGCGGGGCATCCCCGAGGAGGTGTCGCAGCAGGTCCTCTCCCGTTACGAGGAGGTGGGCCTGATCGACGACGCGGCCTTCGCCGGAGCCTGGGTCGAGTCCCGGCACCGCGGCCGGGGCCTGGCCCGCCGGGCCCTGGCCCAGGAACTTCGGACCAAGGGGGTGCACGCCACCCTCGTGGAGGACGCCCTGGAGCTGCTGGACTCCGACCAGGAGGAGCAGACCGCCCGGGAGCTCGTGGAACGCAAGCTCCGCTCCACCCGGGGCCTGGAGCGGGACAAGCGGATCCGGCGTCTGGCCGGGATGCTCGCGCGCAAGGGATACCCGGAGGGCATGGCCCTGCGGGTCGTGCGCCGCGCGCTGGAGGCGGAGGGCGAGGACGCCGACGACCTGGGGTATCCCGGGGAGTGAGCCGGTGGGCCCGGGGTGGGGGTGACCCCGGGGCCGGACACCGGGACACGCCGATGGCAGGCGCCGGCCACGGCGGCCGAGTCGGCCGCATGATGCTGCGTCACGCCCTCCGGACGGCAGGGACCGCAAAGCCGGTTTCCTCGGCGCCTTCGTCGCACTGCTGTGTGCGCCCGCCGTCGTCACCGCCTACGGGACCGAGCTCACCTTCCGGACCGTCCCCCTGCGGAGCGGGGGACGAGGCCGTCGTCGACCGTGCGCCGGCCGCCCGCGCCGCACTCAGGCCCGGTGCCGAACTCGCCGTGCAGTCCACCGGCGAGCCCAGGACCTACCGGGTCGGCGGGGTCGTGAAGACGGGCCGGGACGACCTCGCCCGACAGCACGCGCTCTTCTTCGACGAGGGCGAGGCCCAGCGCCGGTGGTGCTGCCGGTGGCTGTCGCCACGGCCAAGGGGGAGACCCCGTACGGGGATCCGGGCCTCTCGGCCCGGGAGCGTACCGCCTGAGCGGTGCGGTCCCCCGAGGCCGTCACACGTGCGGCGCCGTTGCGCGGGCGCTGGCCCCCCGCCCCCCGCCCCCCGCCCCCCGCCTCAGGCGTCGGCAGGGCCCGACGGGGCGGGGTCGACGGGGAGGCCTGCCGACCTCCAGGCCT
Source organism: Streptomyces sp. NPDC048331 (assembly GCF_043201215.1). Classification (NCBI taxonomy): domain Bacteria; kingdom Bacillati; phylum Actinomycetota; class Actinomycetes; order Kitasatosporales; family Streptomycetaceae; genus Streptomyces; species Streptomyces sp. NPDC048331. The sequence goes on from NZ_JBICYT010000055.1 coordinate 16,421, forward strand.
GGAAGCCGCCCGTCAGGTCCGTCGCGCGGTGCAGCCCCAGGGCGTGGAGCGAGGCCGCGGCGAGGCTGGACGCGTAGCCCTCGTTGCAGATCACCACCACCTGGAGGTCGTGGCTCGTGGCCTCGGGGAGGCGATGGCTGCCCCGCGGGTCCAGGCGCCATTCCAGTTCGTTGCGCTCGACCACCAGCGCGCCCGGGATCAGCCCGTCCCGCTCCCGCAGGGCCTGGTAGCGGATGTCGACCAGGACGGCCCCGGCGCGGGAGGCGGCGTACGCCTCCCGCGCGTCCACACGGATGTAGCCCGCGCGGACCCGCTCCAGCAGTTCGTCGATGCCGATCGGGGCGCTCACTGCCAGTCCGCCGGACGCTCGACGTGCTCCAGGCTGAGCACCGGGCCGCTGCGGCTGTAGCGGCGGATCAGCGGGAGCGGCGGGTAGTAGGCGTGCACGGAGATCGCGTGTTCGGCCGGCGTCGCGTTGAGCACCTCGTGCACGTGGTGCTCACGGAAGGCTCGGCCCGCGCCCGCCTCCAGCGTGCGGTGACGGTCGACGTCCGGTGCCAGCTCCAGGGACCTCCAGCCCTCGGAGGGCAGCCGTACGGCCAGCGAGTGCTCGGTGAGCCGACCCTGGGCGGTGGCGAACGCGCCCCGGGATTCGGCGTGGTCGTGCCAGCCGGTGCCGGTGCCCGGCGGCCAGCCGATCAGCCATGCCTCGCTGCCGCCCGGCCCGTCGAGCCGGATCCAGGTGCGGCCCTCGGGATCGAGCGGCAGCGAGCCCACGATCGCGGGGTCGGCCGCCGTGCGGAGGACGAAGTCGAGGAGTTCGGCGGCCGTGGGGCCCTCGGTGGCCGACAAGGACTCCGGGGCGTAGGAGGGTGCGGATGCGGGTGCGGACATGAAGGGAGACCGTTCCTGGGTTCGCGGAGGTGCGCGCAGGCCGGTGAACGGCACGGGGCGCGCGGAGGGAAGGGCGAATCAGCAGGAAGGGCGACACACGCAGCCCGCGTAGCGGAGCAGGTCCATATGGACCCTCCGCCACAGGCGTACGTCGTTGCCGGTCATTCCGCGAGTGAACCACGGAGTCCCGGAGACGGTCAATCGATCACCACGGTCGGTGTCGACGTCGGCTTGTGCGCCGGGGTCGTCGTGGAGGGCGCCGGCACCCGGGACGCGGGCGCGCCCGCCCGGACCGTGTCCGCCGCCTCGTACAGCTCCGCCGGGCGGACCCCCGCGAAGGTCGCCGCCAGGTGCCCGTCCGGCCGGACGAGCAGCACGGTGTGCGCCGGGGCCCCCGGGTAGCGGTCCGCGACCAGCAGGTCCGTACGGACCGGCAGGGCGCTCACCGCCGCCGCCAGACGGGGCATCAGCCCGGCGCCGAGCCAGTGGCGCCGGTCCCAGACCCCGGTACCGGGAGCCACCAGGACGACCAGCAGCCGGCCCTGCCCGAGCAGGTCCCGCAGGGGCACGGTCGCCCCGTCCGGCGCGGTCACCGGGACGTTCGCCACCGGGCCGCCCGGCTCCGTGGCCGTCGGCACCTCCCGGACGGCGACCGGCGGCGCGTACGTGGGCTCCGCGCCCAGCGGCCCGCGCCCCAGATGGCCGTCGGTGAGCAGGGATTCGGCGCTGCGCGCGGCGCCGGGAAGATAGGTGCGCAGGCCACCGCCGGCCCGCAGTGACGGCATCGCCTGGTCGGCCGCGCGCAGCCGGGAGGCGACCGCGGTGCGCCGCTCGCTCTCGTAGCTGTCGAGCAGGGCGTCGGAGGCGCCTTGGTGCCAGGCCAGGGAGAGTTTCCACGCCAGGTTCTCGGCGTCGCGGAGCCCCTCCTCCACGCCCTGGGTGCCGAGCGCGCCCAGCAGGTGGGCGGCGTCTCCGGCGAGGAAGGCGCGCCCGTCGCGCCAGCGCCGGGCGAGCCGGTGGTGCAGGGTGTGGACCCCGGTGTCGATGAGGTCGTACGGGGGTGTCGTGCCGCCGCACCACACCGCGAGGGTGTCGCGGATCAGGGTCACCAGCGCGTCGGGCGTCACGAGCTCCCCGCGGGGCGGGAGCAGCCAGTCCAGCCGCCACACCCCGTCGCGCAGGGGTCGGGAGGTGACCTCCTGCGGCGGGCTCCGGTGCAGCAAGGCCTCGCCGGGCCAGGGCAGTTCGGTGCGCAGCGCGGCCACGGCGTGCCGCTCGACGGCGGTGCGGCCGGGGAAGCGGATGCCGAGGAGCTTGCGCACGGTGGAGCGGGCGCCGTCGCAACCGACCAGGTAACTCCCGCGCCACCAGGTGGTCTCGGCGCCCTGGGTGTGCGCGGTGATGCCCCGTCCGTCCTGCTCCAGGGCGTCGAGCTTGCTGTCGGTGACCAGCTGGACGAGCGGGTGGGCCGCGGCGGCGTCGCGCAGTCCGCGCGTCAGCGCGTGCTGCGGCAGGTGCAGCGGGGCCGGGTGGTCCTCGAACGTGATCCGCCGGTCGGGCCGGCTCCGGCGCATGGTCCGCCAGGCGGCGAAGTACGCCCCTTCGTCGCGCAGCGTTCTGCAGCCCAGCCGGTGGACCATGGCGGCGGTTTCGGCGTGCAGGACGACGGTACGGGCCGGGCGGACCTCCTCCTTGCCGGGGCCCTCGTCGAGCACGACGGAGGGCACGCCGGCGCCCGCCAGGGCGAGCGACAGGGACAGCCCGACGGGCCCCGCGCCGACGACGATCACCGGGTCCATGGCGCGACTCCCGATGTCCGGTATGTGATCACAGAACGTATGCAACCCACTGTAGGTGCCTGCGTCAAGTGACCCTCGTCGCCACAGCGGTAACTGGAAGCGTTAATTCCGAAACGGTCGCCACTTCCGGCGTGACCGACGCCGCCGCGGACCGTCGGATCGTGCGACGTTCGGCGTTCCGTACGGCTGCCGGATCGACCCGAGCGGTTCGGCTCGTTGTCGACACGGCGCGGCCCGGATCAATTCCCTCGCAATTCGGCCACGTCGCCGGAATTCATTGCCCCGTTTATTCGACGGGTGGGTCGGTCGAGGCTTTTTCTCGCTCCATTCGGAGCGCGGGGAAGGTGATGCTCAAATATCGCTCAGAAGGGGATGCTTCTACTCGCCCGGTTCCGGAGGGTGTCGAAACGTCAGGCCTGTACGGGGGAGTGGAAGAGCGAATGTCCGGATCGATCGAGAAAAGGGATGGCGATGACGAAGGAGCGGTAGTGGCGGTGCTCGCCCCTGTGGCGCCGGCGCCTCTCGGACTTCAAGGGAGGGCGACGGCGATCCCTACGGGCCGGCCGACCGGGTGCACCGACGGCCCGTCCTCGACCGGTCAGGGCTGGTTGGCCACGTGTGGTGACAGTAAAGGCGGACATGACAATGCCGCTGTCATCCGCACGCGTTCCGACGGTGCCGGCGACGTCACCGTGCATTCCGCGGAATGGCAGGGCAAGGGTGAGCCTTCCTTCATGCCCTGCCCACCGTTCACCTCGTCAAGGAGCGGCGGCATCATCACCAGGCCCTATGAGCGGACCGGATCGCCCGGTACTTGCAAAGCAATGTGGTGCGGCGGATGAGTTCCGCCGCACCACACAGGCTGCGCAATATGACCGACCGTACGTCGGACCCCGGAGGGCCGGTGGTCCGGGAGGGTCGTCAGATCCCGCCCGAGTTCGCTCCCGTGGCCATGTCGTTGACGTCGTTGACGCCCACCACCGCACCGGTGCTCTTCTTCGACTTCCGCAGCCGGCCTTCCAGCAAGGAGGCGGACGAGGTGAGGGCGAAGTTCACGGCGATGTAGATCAGCGCGATCACCACGAGGGTCGGGATGGTGTTGCTGTAGTTGGCCGAGATCTGCCGGTTCGCCGACAGCAGTTCCGCGAAGCCCAGCAGGGCGCCGCCGATCGCGGTGTCCTTGAGGATCACCACGAGCTGGCTGACCAGAGCCGGCAGCATCGCCGTCACGGCCTGTGGGATCAGCACGTAGACCATCGTCTGGCCCTTGCGCATGCCGATCGCCTTGGCGGCGTCGCTCTGGCCGTGGGGCAGGGAGAGCACGCCTGCCCGGACGATCTCGGCGATGACGGCCGAGTTGTAGAGGACCAGGCCCGTGACCACGGCCCAGAAGGGCCGGGTGTCGGACGGAACGTCCAGGAACCGCGGCGCCATCAGCGCGCTGCCGAACAGCATCAGCATCAACACCGGGATGGCACGGAAGAACTCCACCCACGCGCCGACCGGCCCCCGCACCCACGCGTGGTCCGACAGTCGGCCGATGCCCAGCAGCGCGCCGAACGGGAGGGCGATCAACATGGACAGGGCGCCGGCCTTGAGCGTCTCCAGCAGACCTGGCAGCAGGTACGTGGTCCAGACCTGGCTGTCGGTGACGAACGGCGTCCACTTGTCGGCGTCCAACTGGCCCTTCTCGCCCATGAGGGACAGCGCCCACCACATGACGAGACCGAACAGCACGACGAAGATCCCGCTGTAGATCCAGTTGCGCACCTTGGCCTTGGGGCCGGGGGTGTCGTACAGCACGGAGCTCATCGCTTCACCGCCACTCGCTTGGCGACCCAGCCCAGCAGAAGACCGGTGGGCAGGGTCAGAAGGACGAAACCGAGGGCGAAGATCGCGAAGACCGCGAAGAGCGCCTGCGGCTCGTTCTCGAGCATTTCCTTCATCAGCAGGGCCGCCTCGGCCACGCCGATGGCCGCCGCCACCGTGGTGTTCTTGGTGAGAGCGATCAGTACGTTGGCGAGCGGTGCGACGACCGCCCGGAAGGCCTGGGGGAGCACGATCAGGGTGAGCACCTGGAAGAAGCTCAGTCCCAGCGCGCGGGCCGCCTCGGCCTGGCCGACGGGCACGGTGTTGATGCCGGAGCGCAGGGCCTCGCAGACGAAGGTGCCGGTGTAGGCGATGAACCCGAGGACCGCGAGCCGGAAGCCGATCTCCTTGAACGTGCTGCCGCCCAAGGCGATGCCGAGGGTCTGGTTGAGTCCCAGCGAGCAGCCGATGATCAGCAACGTCAGCGGGGTGTTGCGCACCAGGTTGACGTACGCGGTGCCGAAGCCCCGCAGCAGCGGGACCGGGCTGACCCGCATCCCGGCCAGGGCGGTGCCCCAGATCAGGGATCCGGCCGCCGAGTAGAGGGTGAGCTGAACCGTCACCCAGAAGGCTCCGAGCACGTCGTACTGCCCGGAATCAAGAAAATCGAACACGATGCCCTGCGCTCTCCCCAGGATGGCCGGTGAGGTGCGCCGCCGCCCGCGGCAGGCGGGCGGCGACGCCCCTCACCGATGAATCAGCTGCCTTCGGTGATCTGCGGGGCAGGCTCGCTCTTGAAGTTGGCCGGGCCGAGGTTCTTGTCCACGGCCTTCTGCCAGCTGCCGTCCTCGACCATCTTCTTGAGCGCGGCGTTGATCTTGGTCTGGAGCTCCTTGTCGCCCTTCTTCAGACCGATGCCGTAGTTCTCGTTGCTCAGGTTCAGGCCGACCAGCTTGAACTTGCCCTTGTTCTTCTCCTGCGCCGCGTAGCCGGCCAGGATCGAGTTGTCCGTGGTCAGGGCGTCGACGGCCTTGTTCTCCAGGCCGGTGAGGCACTCGGAGTAGCCACCCTGCTCCAGCAGGTCCGCCTCGGGGGCGAGCTTGGTCTTGACGTTCTGCGCCGACGTGGAGCCGGTGACCGAGCAGAGCTTCTTCTTGTTCAGGTCCTCGGCCTTGGTGATGCTCGTGTCGTCGGCGCGGACCAGCAGGTCCTGGTGCGCGAGGAAGTACGGGCCGGCGAAGTCGACCTTCTCCTTGCGCTTGTCGTTGATCGAGTAGGTCGCGACGACGAACTTCACGTCACCGTTCGAGATCAGGTTCTCGCGCTCGGCGCTGGGGGCCTGCTTGAACTCGATCTGGTTCGGCTCGTAGCCGAGCTCCTTGGCGACGTACGTGGCGACGTCGACGTCGAAGCCCGTGAACTTGCCGTCCGGGGTCTTCAGGCCCAGGCCGGGCTGGTCGTACTTGATACCGACGACGATCTTGTCCTTGCCGGAGCCGCTGGACGCACCGCCGTCGGCGGCGGCGTCCTGCTTGCTGCCGCCACACGCGGTCGCGGTCAGGGCAAGGGCGACGGCGACGGCCGCGGCCGCAGCGGTCTTGGAGATCTTCATGGTGAACTTCCCTCGGATGAGACGTTGTTGAACGACGAGCGAGGCTTACGGCGCCCGCGCGGCCGACAGGAACGATCCGGCGGCGATCCGCATACGGATGACTACCAGACGTGAACCTCAGTGGTGCAGGATCTTCGACAGGAAGTCCTTGGCGCGGTCACTGCGCGGGTTGCTGAAGAACTGCTCGGGGGTGGCCTCTTCGACGATCTTGCCGTCGGCCATGAAGACGACCCGGTTGGCCGCCGAGCGGGCGAAGCCCATCTCGTGCGTGACGACCACCATGGTCATCCCCTCGCGGGCGAGCTGCTGCATGACCTCCAGCACCTCGTTGATCATCTCCGGGTCCAGGGCCGAGGTCGGCTCGTCGAAGAGCATCACCTTCGGCTCCATGGCCAGCGCCCGGGCGATGGCCACACGCTGCTGCTGACCACCGGAGAGCTGCGCCGGGTACTTGTCGGCCTGAGTGCCGACGCCCACCCGCTCCAGCAGTGCCCGCGCCTTCGCTTCCGCCGCGGCCTTGTCGGTCTTGCGGACCTTCAGCTGGCCCAGCATCACGTTCTGCAGCACCGTCTTGTGCGCGAAGAGGTTGAACGACTGGAAGACCATGCCGACGTCGGCGCGCAGTCGGGCCAGTTCCTTGCCCTCGGAGGGCAGTTCCTTGCCGTCGAGCGTGATGGTGCCCGAGTCGATGGTCTCCAGGCGGTTGATGGTCCGGCACAGCGTGGACTTACCCGATCCCGAGGGACCGATCACCACGACTACCTCACCGCGGGCAATGCTCAGATCGATGTCCTGAAGCACGTGCAGCGCGCCGAAGTGCTTGTTGACGTTGCTCAGTACGACCAGGTCGTCTGCGGCACCGGCCGCGTCCTGCACGTCCTTGGTCACTGATACTCCGCTCATCGGCTTCTTGCTCCGTCCTCCTCGGTTGGGAGGACAGTAGTGACGTGACGAGCACAACGTCATCACATCTGAGGGAGAATTGAGGATAACGATCCGGCCTCTTCCGGATACGCTCCGTGCGCGGTCCCCGTGTGGTCGATCATGTCCGCGTACCGGGTGCATAACGGAAGGCGCGCCGGGGCGGGACCCCCTTGACGTGGGACTCCGCATCGGCGTGGATGCATGGTGGCCCTCAGTGCGGTCCCACGTGTGACCATGCGTGGTGAAATCCGAGTGGGTGAAGAGGAGAGGGGGACGGCATGAGACTGTTGCTCGTCGAGGACGACGATCACGTTGCGGCAGCCCTGTCCGCGATCCTCGCCCGCCACGGCTTCCAGGTCACCCACGCCCGCAACGGCGAAGAGGCCCTGCAGGCGCTCCTGCCCGTCGGCGCGCCGACCGGTCCCCAGCCCTACGGTGTGATCCTGCTCGACCTCGGCCTGCCCGACCAGGACGGCTACGAGGTGTGCGGCAAGATCCGCAAGCGCACCGCCACGCCCGTGATCATGGTGACGGCGCGGGCCGACGTACGTTCCCGCATCCACGGCCTGAACATGGGCGCCGACGACTACGTGGTCAAGCCCTACGACACCGGTGAGCTCCTCGCCCGTATCCACGCCGTCGCCCGGCGCACCGGCGCGGCCGAGGACGCCGCCCCCGGCGCCGGCGCGCCCGCCACGGTCCACCTCGGCTCCGTCAGCATCGAGCTGCCCACCCGCCGGGTCAGCGTGGACGGCGCCGACGTACCCCTCACCCGCAAGGAGTTCGACCTGCTGGCCCTGCTCGCGCAGCGGCCCGGTGTCGTCTTCCGGCGCGAGCAGATCATCAGCGAGGTGTGGCGCACCAGCTGGGAGGGGACCGGGCGCACCCTGGAGGTCCACGTCGCCTCGCTGCGCTCCAAACTGCGCATGCCCGCCCTCATCGAGACCGTCCGAGGGGTGGGCTACCGGCTCGTCACCCCGGCCGCTCCCTAGGGGCGCTCCGCCGTGCGTGCCCGTCTGCTCCCCCTGCTCATCATCCTGATGGCGGGCACGCTGCTCGCTCTCGGCTTCCCGCTCGCCGTGAGTCTGGCCGCCGGGCAGCAGCAGCGGGTGGTGGTCGACCGGATCGACGACAGCGCCCGCTTCGCCGCCCTCGCGCAGTTCGTCATCGACGCGGAGGGATCCGGATCCACCGGCGCCGCCGAGCGCCGCGAGACCCTCGGGAAGGAACTCGCCCGCTACCAGACCCTGTACGGGATCCGCGCCGGCATCTTCTTCCGCGGCGACAACGCCCTCGTCCGATCGCCGAGCTGGTGGACCCTCCCGCAGTCCCGCGAGGGACGCCGGGCCCTGGTGGACGCGCTGGCCGGTCGGCGCAGCCACGATCCGCCCCAGGTATGGCCCTGGCAGACCGACGGCAAACTGCTCGTCGTCTCCCCGGTCGTCCTCGACGGCGACGTGGTCGCGGTCGTCGCCACCGAATCCCCGACCGACGAGATGCGCGCCCGGATCCTCAGGGGTTGGCTGCTGATCGCGGGCGGGCTCGCCGCCGCCATGCTGGTCGCCTTCGGCGCCGCCCTCAGGCTCACCAGCTGGGTGCTCAAGCCCGTGCGGACCCTGGACGCGGCCGCCCACGGCATCGCCACAGGACGGATGAACTCGCGCGTCGCGGCCGCCGGTGGGCCCCCGGAACTCCAACGCCTGGCCCACTCGTTCAACGAGATGGCCGACAACGTCGAAGAGGTCCTGGAACAGCAGCGGGCGTTCGTCGCCGACGCCTCCCACCAACTGCGCAACCCGCTCGCGGCACTGCTCCTACGGATCGAGCTGCTCGCCCTCGAACTGCCCGAGGGCAACGAGGAGATCGCCTCCGTGCGCACCGAGGGCAAGCGCCTCACCCAGGTCCTGGACGACCTGCTGGACCTGGCGCTGGCCGAGCACGCCTCCGCCGAGATCAGCCTCACCGACATCGGGGCCCTGTCGGCCGAACGGGTCGCCGCGTGGCGCCCGTACGCCGAGGAGAAGGGAGTGCGGATCACCGAGACGGGCCGGACCGCGATCACCGGCTGGGCCGACCCCATCGCCCTGTCCAGCGCCCTCGACGCCGTCATCGACAACGCCCTCAAATTCACCCCCACGGGTGAGGAGGTCGAGGTGTCCGTCTCCACCGCGGGGCGCTCCGTCCGCGTGGTCGTCGCCGACCGCGGCCCCGGCCTCACCGAGGACGAGCTGCTCCGCGTCGGCGACCGGTTCTGGCGCAGCGGCCGCCACCAGAACATCAAGGGATCGGGGCTCGGCCTGTCGATCTCCCGCGCCCTGCTGGCCGCCGGCGGCGGCTCCCTCTCCTACGAGAAGAACCCGCCGCACGGGCTGCGGGTGACCGTGGCCGTCCCGCGCACCGACCCCCAGGGCACCTGAGCCCCGACCCGCTCGGGCGGCTCCGGCTACCAGGTGAGGGTGGTGCGGGCCGCCTCCGACACCGCGTACAGCTCGTCCACGGCCCGGACCTCGAATGCCGCCGCCCGCTCCCGCCCGGCGCGCGGGACGGCGGGCAGGTAGAGGGCGGTGCCGCAGGTGCCCCCGAGGAAGCGCCGGGTGCCGTCCGGCAGCACCCGCCACACCTCGTAGTGGCGCGGCCGCCCGTCGGCGCCGGCCGCTGCCCGCCAGGACAGGCGTAGCCAGGCCCGGCCGTCCTGCCGGGCCGAGGCGTCCACGACCGGAGCCGTGGGCGGGGCCGGGCGCCGGGTGCGGGTCTCGTCGCGCACCGACAGGGCGCCGATCCGCCACACCACCGGCTTCCTCCCGAGCGCGGTGATCCGTACCGCGAGGCCGTACGCGGTGCTGCCCGCCCGTGCCGCCAGCCCGGCCCGCGTCGTGCGCCAGCCCTGCCCGCTGTCCCGGGTCCGGGCCGGCAGCCACGTGTACGGGACCGGCTCGCCGGGGGCGGACGGCTCGCGCACGGCCACGCCGACCTCCACCGTGACCGGCTCCGCCGACGCGGTGGAGTGCACCAGCTCCAGTACGGCCCCGCGGGTCAACGGCAGCCGCGTCGCGTGCAACCCGATGGTCACCGGCGCGGTCGGGGCGCCCTCCACCAACAGGCTGGAGCCGCCGCGCCAGGCGTTCGCGAAGTCCAGGGTGACCGAGGGCCGGGCTCCGGCGGTGTCCACCGCCCAGCGGCGACCCGGGAGCCGGTCCTGGAGCCCGAGGTGGTTCCAGGGGGTGTCCGAGACCACCCGGCCGCCGTCGTACCAACGCAGCCCGTGCCCGGTGTTGAAGGAACAGGCGAAGGGGAGCCCGGTGACGGTGGACCGGTCGGCGACGACCGTGGCGGGAGCCCGCCAGCCGGCGTCGGAAGCGGAGGCGGGCGCGGGCGAGGGGGCGGGCGCGGGCGAGGGGGAGGGCGCGGGTGAGGACTCGGGCCGGGACGGGTCCAGGGACTCGCCCGTCCAGAACCGGTCGTCGGCGCGGTGGAAGGCGCCGGGGGAGCGGTCGGTGAGATGGTTGCGGGTCCACTCGGGCCGGTAGAAGCCGTAGCCGACGACGTGATCGCGCTCGCGCGGGACGATCGCGTCCCAGTCCACGACGGAGTCCCAGCCGCGGGACTCGGTGTCCACGGCGGCCCACAGCTCGTGGCGGGAGCGGCCGAGACGGTCGGCGAGCGCTCCCGAGGCGGCCAGGGTCTGCGGCGTCCAGCGGAAGTCCACGAACATCGTGTCCGAGACCTTCCCGGCCCGGTCCTCGAAGAACTCCTGGTTGAGCGCGTTGAGGGCGCCCTGCCACCCCACCCGCCCGGTGCTGTTCATGGCGTCGTACCAGGTGATGCGCAGACCATGGGGCTCGCCGGCCGCCCGCAGGGCGCGCAGGAACTCCCGCATCCGGGTGGCGAGGGCGCTGTCGCCGCCGTCGGTCTCGGCGTTCACGAACCAGCCGTCGAAGCCGTACGTCCGTGCCACCTGGACGAGCTTGTCGGCGATCGGGAAGCGACCTCGGGAGTCCCGCCGCACCAGGTCGCGGGTCCACCGGAGGTCACCGCCGTAGGCGACGGGCGGCAGGAACACGTTGCCCAGCACCCGGACCCCGTTGCGGTGGGCGGCGTCGACCACGGGCGCGTTGGGGGCGAGCACGATGCCCTCGCCGGCGGACCCGCCCCAGAAGACCAGTTCGTCGATGTACGCCCAGTGCGTGAGCGCGTAGTGGTCGGCGGTCGGGGAGCCCTGGGACGGGTTCCCGGCCGTGGGCCCGAACGAGACCAGCGAGGCGATACGGGCCTGGCTGGCGCGGGCGGTCCGGTTCGCCGGGACCGGGGTGAAGCGCTCCGCCAGGGGCACGGTCGAGGTGTTGTGGGCCAGGTCGGGGTCGCTCTCGGGGGTCCACCGGCTGAGCGAGCGCCACACGATCCCGGGGCCGGGGGTCCCCGAGGGGAGGGAGTCCGGGAACCAGTACGAGGCGTACGGGGCCAGGTCGGCCGGGGCCGGTGCCGCGGCCTCGGCCGGTGCCGGTGCCGCGTCGGCGGGCGCTCCCACCGATAAGGGCGCGGGCGCGGTGGAGGCCCGGGCGCGGCCCGCCAGGCCCAGCAACGCGGTGGCCCCGGCCCCGGCGGCCAGCACCCTGCGCCGGGTCGGACGTACCGCGGCGGGCGGCGTACGCGGATCGACGCCGTTGTCGGTCTCGGGCATGCGGAGCTCCTCACGGGGGGATCGGGTGCATCGGGGGACGGGGGACGGGGGGATCGGGTCAGGTCACGTCGTGCACGCGCACCACCTCGGTGATGCCGCGCGCGGCCAGATGGGCGGGATCCGCGGCGCGCTCCGCGAGGACCACCGCGGGGCGCGCCCCCTGGGCCGTCAGCGAGGCCCACGCCTCGAAGAAGGCCCCGCCCGGCGCGCACGACGAGCGCCCCGCAGCCCGCGCCGGCCCCCCGACCACCTCGCCCGCGTCGCCGTCCGGGCCCGCGCCGACTTCCACGACGAGCGCGGTGGACCGCGGGGCCGGGCGGTGCGCGCGGCCCCGCCACCGCGCGGTGACGCGGGCGATGGCGGCGCCGGCCGGTTTGGTCCGGCGGTCGTTGGTGAGCAGGCCGAGGCCGTACTCCAGCTCCGGGAAGTCCGCGAGCTCCCGGGACACGTCGTGCGAGCACCACCAGGTCACGCCCCACAGGTCCGGGCAGTCCAGGGCGTTCGCGACGGTCGCCTCGGTGAACCGCGCCGCGTGCTCGGGAGGGATCAGCGGCGCCGGGGCGCCGACCTCCTGGAGCCACACCGGGCGGTGCGGGTCCAGCGCCCAGGCCTTGGAGAGCTCGATCAGGTACGCGGCATGGTGCTCGGTCGCCGTCCCGGTCCGGCCGTGGCGTTGCGCGGTGCCGTTGAACACCCAGGAGTGCACGGCGGTGACCCCACCCAGCCGGGCCGCCTGGGCCGCGGTGAAGGGGTGCCCGTCCTGGTACCAGGCGGCGTCGTACTCGGCGTGCAGGTGCAGCCGCCCGGGCGCGCCCTCCTCACAGGCGGCGAGCATCCGCTCCAGCCAGCGGGTGGCCTGGTCCGGGGTGATCCGGTCGGGATCGGGGTGCGGGGCGCCGGAGAACTGGTTGATCTCGTTGCCGACCGTCATGCCCAGGAAGTTCGGCCGGTCGGCGAGGGCCGCGGCCAGCGTGCGCAGGTACACCTCCTGCGCGGCCACCACGTCCGGGTCGGTGAAGATGCTGCGCCGGTGCCAGGTCCGGGTCCAGGCGGGCAGGAAGTCGAAGCTCGACAGGTGCCCCTGCAGGCCGTCCACGTTGACGGCGAGCCCGCGCTCGGCGGCCGCGTCGGCGAGCGCGACGAGTTGTTCGACGGCGCGCGGCCGAATCAGGGTCCGGTTCGGCTGGAAGACCGGCCACAGCGGGAAGACCCGGATGTGGTCCAGCCCGAGCGCGGCGATCGAGTCGAGGTCGGCCCGCACCTCGTCGAGATCGAAGTCCAGCCAGTGGTGGAACCAGCCGTGGGCCGGCGTGTAGTTGGCACCGAAGCGGAGCGCGTCATCGTGCACGGGGCGTCCTGGAGTTCTGGAGTACTCGCGTACCGGAGTACATGAGCACTGGACGAATTCACCGGATGCGCCACAACCTGCCGGTGCGGATGGGGAAAGTCAACAGGGCGAACGATCGCCCGCACAGGCGTGTACTTATGCGCTTCAGCTCAGTTGACACAAGGGTTGTGGGCCGAAGACCCTGAAGGAACTAATGCGCTTTAGTCATGGCTGGCGGTGAGGGGTGGGTGGAAATGGACAGAGGTATTTCGGTCAGGTCGATCGCTGCTCCGGCCCGCTCGGTGGCGCCGGGCCGACACGGGCCCCGGCGCACCCGCCCGACGCCTCCGCTCGCCGCCGGGCCGTCGTCCACCCTGCGGATCGTCATGAAAGCGTCCCGTCAGGGCAGGATCGCGTACGGTCCGGCCATCGCCATCGCCATCCGTATTCCGCCACGTGTGACGCACCCGAAGGACGAATGAGACAGTCCATGGCCCGCAGACCCACGATCAAGGACATCGCCCGGCAGGCCGGCGTGTCGGAGAGCGCCGTCTCCTTCGCGCTCAACGGCCGGCCGGGCGTCTCGCAGGACACCCGGGCCCGGATCCGACGCGTCGCGGAGCAGCTCGGCTGGCAGCCCAACAGCGCGGCCCGGGCCCTGTCCGGCGAACGCTCCGGAGCCGTGGGCCTGGTCCTCGCCCGGCCCGCGCACACGCTCGGCGTCGAGTCCTTCTTCCTCCAGCTCGTCTCCGGCATCCAGGAAGTCCTCTCCGCCGCCCGGACCGCCCTGCTGTTCCAGGTCGTCGAGGACATCGACGCCGAATGCGCGGTCTACCGCCGCTGGTGGGCGGAGCGCCGGGTCGACGGCGTCCTCGTCGTGGACCCCCGGACGAGCGACCCGCGACCGGCGCTCCTGGAGGCACTGGCCCTGCCCGCGGTCACCATCGGCGAGGCCCAGTCCCCGGCGGACGGTGACGGCGACGGGGGCGGTGACGGCGACGGGGGCGGGGGCGGGGCCGATCCGGCCGCGGCTCGACCGGCGCTCCCGTCCTTGGTCCCGTCCTCGGTCCCGTCCGCGGCCCCGTCCTCGGTCCTGTCCTCGGTCCGGGCCGACGACGCCGGCGCCATGGCGCAGGTCCTGGAGCACCTCCACGGGCTCGGCCACCGCCGGATCGTGCACGTGGCCGGGCTCCCCGGACTCGCCCACACCGTCCGCCGGATGGAGTCCCTACGGACCGAGGCCGCGCGGCGCGGGCTCGGCCCGGACCAGGTGCGCTCGGTGCTCACCGACTACTCCGACGCCGAGGGCGCGGCGGCGACCCGACGGGTCCTCGCCGAGCCGGAGCCGCCCACCGCGCTCGTCTACGACAACGACGTGATGGCCGTCGCCGGCAGCGGGGTCGCCGCCGAGCTGGGCATCCCCGTCCCGGGCCGGTTGTCGATCGTTGCCTGGGACGACTCCGCGCTCTGCCGGGTCACCCATCCCCGGCTCACCGCGCTCGTACGGGACACCGCCGGCTTCGGCCGGCTGGCCGCCGAGGAACTGCTCGCCGTTCTCGCGGGCGACCCGCCCGGGGTGCGGATCAGCGAGCGGCCCCGGCTGGAGCCTCGCGAGAGCACGGCGCCGCCCCCGGCGCATACTGAACCCTGAACCCTTCCTGGAGCCGCCACCGTGATCATTCCCAGCGCCCCGTTCTCCGTACGGCGGGCAGCCGCAGCGGCCTCCGGGCCGACCGTGGCGATCGACATCGGCGGCACGAAGATCGCCGGTGCGCTGGTCCACCCCGACGGCACGATGACGGCCACCACGCGCCGCCCCACCCCGCGCGGGGCGGACGCCGACGGTGTCATGGCGGCGGTCGCCGAGGTCGTCGCCGACCTCTCGGCGTCGCCGCTGTGGGCCTCGGCGGAGCGCTGCGGGATCGGCAGCGCCGGCCCGGTGGACACGTCCCGGGGCACGGTCAGCCCGGTCAACATCGGAGCCTGGCGGGACTTCCCGGTCCAGGAACGGGTCGTGGCGGAGCTCGCGGCGCGCGGGGCCGACCTGCCGACCGTGCTGGCCGGCGACGGAGTGGCGATGACCGCCGCCGAGCATTGGCTGGGCGCGGCCCGGGGCCACGCCAACGCGCTGTGCATGGTGGTCTCCACGGGCGTGGGCGGCGGCCTGATCCTGAACAACCAGCTCCACCCCGGCCCCACCGGCAACGCGGGACACATCGGCCACATCAGCGTGGCCTTCGACGGAGAGCCGTGCGTCTGCGGGGGCCACGGGTGCGTCGAGTCGATCGCCTCGGGTACGGCGATCGCCCGCTGGGCCCGGGACCAGGGCTGGACCCCGTCGGGCACCGCGGACGCCGGCGGAGGAGTGAACGGCGCGGGCGGCGAAGGCGGCGCGGCCGGCGGGCGGGACGCCACGGCCGCCGGGGTGGCCGCCGCCGCCGTCCAGGGCGACCCGATCGCCCTGGCCGCCTTCGACCGGGCGGGCCGCGCCCTGGCCGCCGCCATCGCGGGCACCGCGACCCTGGTGGAGACGGACATCGCGGTCATCGGCGGTGGGGTGGCCGCTGCGGGCGACACCCTCTTCGCCCCGATCCGCAGCCACCTCGCGGCCTACGCCACGCTCTCGTTCGTCAAGGACATCCAGGTGGTGCCGGCCATGCTGGGCACCCATGCGGGACTGATCGGCGCGGCCGCGGCGGCGACGATGCTGCTGCCTTCGCCGTCGCCGGGGCCGTCCGCGTCGTGAACATGGAGGCCGTCGGGACCTCCGGGACCCCCGGGACCCCTGTGGTCAGGGTTTGACGGACCGGTAGTACCGGCGTGCGCCCTCGTGCAGGTCCACGGGGTCGGTGTAGATCGCCGTCCGCAGGTCCACGAGCTGCGCCGCGTGCACCTCACGCCCGACACGGTCGCGGCTGAGGATCACCGTCCGCGTCAGCTGCTCGGTGAGCTGCGGGTCGGTCCCCTCCATGGTCACCAGCAGGTTCGGCACGGCCAGGGTCGACACGGCGCTGGTGTTGCGCGCCCGCGCGTAGGTGTCCTGCGGCATCACGGCCGTCCGGTAATAGCGCGCCGGTGAGCCGCTCTCCTGGAGCTGTTCCACCAGGTCGCCGAGTTGCACGAGCCGGATGTCGAAGCGCTCCGAAAGCTCCCGCACGGCGTTCGTCGGCAGCCCGCCGGACCAGAAGAACGCGTCGATCCGGCCGGCCTCCAGCTCGCTCGGCATGGTGTCGATGCCGATCGACACCGACGTGATGTCCAGCACCGGGTCGATCTTGGCCGCCCTCAGCAGCCGCTCCGAGACCAGCCGCACCCCGGACCCCGGCTGACCGATCGCCACCCGCTTGCCGCGCAGGTCGCGGGCCGACTGCACCGGGGAGTCGGCCGGGACCACCAGCTGCACGTAGTCGTCGTAGAGCCGCGCGACCCCGCGCAGTCGGTCCGCGTCCGCCCGCTTGTCGAGCTGGTACTTGGCGACCGCGTCCGCCGTCGCCACCGTGAAGTCCGCCTCGCCGGTGATCAGCCGCTTCAGGTTCTCCTGCGAGCCCTCGCTGGTCTCCAGCCGCACGTCGACGCCCGGCATGTCCCGCTTGAGCGCCTGCTCCAGCAGCTCCCCGTACCGGTGGTAGACCCCTGCCCGCGCGCCCGTGCTGAAGGTCAGCTCGCCCTGGAGTTCCGGGTCCCCGAAGGGCTTCAGCCACCACGTCAGCACGCCGAGCACGGCGAGTACGGCCACCAGGACCCGCAGGGCGTGGCGCCTGCTGATCCGGGGCGGTACGAGAGGCATGGCCGCGATCCTGCCACCCGTCCGCCGTCCTGTCACGGCGCGGGCCCTCAGACCGACCGCACGGCCCGCCGCGACGCCGCCGCCTTCACCGCGCGCGAGCTCGCCGCCCTGCTCCGCGAGAACGCCGCCCACCCCGGGAAGCCGCCCGCCGCCGGCCCCACCGGAGCCCTCACCCACGATGTGGTCCACGGCCTCGACATCACCGTCGTCCTCGGCCACCCGCGCCGCGTCACCGAGGACCGGCTGCGGCTCCTCCTCGACGCGGTCACCCCCACATCCCTGCGCTTCTTCGGCGTGGACCTGACCGGCGTCCAGTTGCGCGCACAGGACCTCGACCGGTCCTACGGCGAGGGAACCCAGGTGTACGGGGGAGCCCAGGACCTGCTGCTCGTCCTCTTCGGCCGCCGCCTTCCCCCGGGTCGGCCGAACGGGGGACCGGAGGGCCACCGGGTACCGCCTACCCTTGTTGCATGACCAGCAGCGACCGGAGCCAGGCAGTGGACGTGAAGCGAAGCTACGAGGTGCGCACCTACGGGTGCCAGATGAACGTGCACGACTCGGAGCGGCTCTCCGGTCTGCTGGAGGACGCCGGCTACGTCCGGGCGCCCGAGGGCGCCGACGGCGACGCCGACGTCGTGGTCTTCAACACCTGCGCGGTCCGCGAGAACGCCGACAACAAGCTGTACGGCAACCTCGGCCGGCTGGCCCCGATGAAGACGAAGCGCCCCGGCATGCAGATCGCCGTCGGCGGCTGCCTCGCGCAGAAGGACCGCGACACCATCGTCAAGCGGGCCCCCTGGGTCGATGTCGTCTTCGGCACGCACAACATCGGCAAGCTCCCCGTGCTGCTGGAGCGCGCCCGCATCCAGGAAGAGGCGCAGGTCGAGATCGCCGAGTCGCTGGAGGCCTTCCCCTCCACGCTCCCGACCCGCCGCGAGTCCGCGTACGCCGCCTGGGTCTCGATCTCCGTCGGCTGCAACAACACCTGCACCTTCTGCATCGTCCCGGCCCTGCGCGGCAAGGAGGAGGACCGTCGGCCCGGCGACATCCTCGCCGAGGTGGAGGCCCTGGTCGCCGAGGGCGTCTCGGAGATCACCCTGCTCGGCCAGAACGTGAACGCGTACGGCTCGGACCTGGGCGACCGCGAGGCCTTCAGCAAGCTGCTGCGCGCCTGCGGCCAGATCGAGGGCCTGGAGCGGGTCCGCTTCACCTCCCCGCACCCGCGCGACTTCACGGACGACGTGATCGCGGCGATGGCCGAGACCCCCAACGTGATGCCGCAGCTGCACATGCCGATGCAGTCCGGATCGGACACGATCCTGAAGGCGATGCGCCGCTCGTACCGCCAGGAGCGCTTCCTCGGCATCATCGAGAAGGTCCGCGCCGCCATCCCGCACGCGGCGATCTCCACCGACATCATCGTGGGCTTCCCCGGTGAGACGGAGGAGGACTTCCAGCAGACGATGCACGCGGTGCGCGAGGCCCGCTTCGCGAACGCGTTCACCTTCCAGTACTCCAAGCGCCCCGGGACCCCGGCGGCCGACATGGAGGGGCAGATCCCCAAGGAGGTCGTCCAGGAGCGGTACATGCGCCTGGTCGCCCTCCAGGAGGAGATCTCCTGGGACGAGAACAAGAAGCAGGTCGGCCGCACGCTGGAGGTCATGGTCGCGGAGGGCGAGGGCCGCAAGGACGGCGCCACGCACCGCCTCTCCGGCCGCGCGCCCGACAACCGCCTGGTCCACTTCACGAAGCCGGAGCAGGAGGTCCGCCCCGGTGACGTGGTCACCGTGGACATCACCTACGCCGCGCCGCACCATCTGCTGGCCGAAGGCCCGACGCTGACGGTCCGCCGCACGCGCGCCGGCGACGCCTGGGAGAAGCGCAACGCCGCCCCCGCCCAGCCGGCAGGCGTCATGCTCGGCATCCCGACGCTGGGCGTCCCGGCCCCTCTGCCGTCCGTCACCTCCGGCTGCTCGGTGCCCGCCTCCTCCTGAGGCACCGGCCGCGGGGTGCGGGACGCGGGATGCGGGGCGCGGTGAGGTGAGGGCGCGGCGGCGCCCCTCCCGCGCCGTCGGCGTGTCCGGCTAGGCTGCGGATCATGCTCGTAGCCGCCGCCGTCTGTCCTGCCCCGCCGCTGCTCGTGCCGGAGGTCGCCGCGGGGGCCGCCGCCGAACTCGGCGATGCCCGCACCGCCTGTTCCGACGCGCTGGCGGTGCTCGCCGCGTCCCGGCCCGACCTGTTGGTCGTGGTCGGTGCCGCCGCCGAGGGCGGCGCGTACGACCAGGGCACCCCCGGCAGCTTCGCCGGGTTCGGCGTGGACCTGACCGTCACCCTGGGCCCCGACCTGGACGAACCGCCCAGCGGCCACGCCACCGGGGTCACCCTCCCGACGTCCCTCGCGGTGGCGGGCTGGCTGCTCGGGCAGGCCCGCTGGGCGGCCGCCCCGGTCGCCGGCGCGGCCGTCGCGGCGGACCTCGCCCCGAGCGGCTGCGGCCTCCTCGGCGCGGACCTGGGCGGTTCCGCCGAACGGGTGGCCATGCTGGTCCTCGGGGACGGCAGCGCCTGCCGCACCCTCAAGGCCCCCGGCTATCTCGACGAGCGCGCCGCCGCCTTCGACGCGGCCGCGGCCCGCGCGCTGGGCGCCGCCGACGTGGCCGCGCTGGCCGGGATGGACGCCGCTCTCGCGGCCGAACTCCAGGTCGCCGGCCGGGCCCCCTGGCAGGTGCTGGCCGGCGCCGCCGCGGGCGCGGAACTGGAAGGGCGCCTGCTGTACGAGGACGCGCCGTACGGCGTGGGGTACTTCGTCGCGGCCTGGTCGTAGCGGGCCGGGGGCCAGTGCCCCGTGGAACGGCGAAAAGGGGCGGGGGGGGGGGGGGGGGGGGGGGCCCCCCCCCGCCCCGGCCCGCCCCGGCCCCCCCCCCGGGGGGGGCGGGGCCCGGGGGGGGGCGCGGGGGGGGGGGGGGA
>NZ_JBICYT010000056.1:0-35603 GCF_043201215.1 Streptomyces sp. NPDC048331
GGGGCGGGGGGGGGGGGGGGGGGGGGGGGGGGGGGGGGGGGGGGGGGGGGGGGGGGGGGGGGGGGCCGGGGGGGCCCCCCCCCCCCCGCGCCCTCGTACCGCCCACCCGCCGTGTGCGCCGCAGCCCCTTTCCCGCCCCGTGAGAGGTCCGGACGTGAATCTCCCCGACGACGAACCGGCGCCGCGCCCCGACGGCGGGGCCGGCGGACGCTACGGCGAGGCGGTGTTCCGGCCGGATCTGCCGGGCGAGGACGACCGCATCGACCTCGGTGCGCTCGCCTACGACGACTTCACCCTGGCCCGGCTGCGCGCGCTGGGAGTCGGGCCGGGCTGGCGCTGCCTCGACGTGGGCGCGGGAACGGGCACGGTCGCCCGGCTCCTCCTGGACCGGGCCGGGGTCCGCGAGGTCGTGGCCGTCGATCGGGACACCTCCTTCCTCGCGGCGCACCCGGCGCCCGGGCTCACCCCGCTGGAGGCGGACATCACGGCCCTGGACTTCGGTCCGGGGCGGTTCCAGCTGGTGCACGCCCGGTTCGTGCTGATGCACCTGCGGAACTGGCCGCGGATGATCGGCAAGCTCGCCTCCCTGGTCGCCCCGGGCGGTGTCCTGGTCCTCGGCGACGCCGTCGACCTGACCACCCCCGCGGCGCCGACGACCACGTACGGCCGGGTGATGCGGGCCATGTGGCAGGGGCTGGGCGACAGCCTGGGCACCGATGTCTCCTGGGTGCCGGAGTATCCCGCGCACCTGCGGGAGGCCGGTCTGCTGTCCGTGGGGGCCGAGATCCTCGTACCGCCGCTGCTGCCCGGCAGCCCCATCAGCCGGTTCTGGGCCGGTACCTGGGAGCGCGCCCGGGTGCCGATGACGGGCACCGGGCTGGTCGACGACGCGACGATCGACGCCGCGATCCGGTACCTGGACTCGCCGGACTGCGCCGCGCTCTCCCCCGGCCTGCTCACCGCCTGGGGCGTGAAGGCCCCGGAATGAGGCCGGGCCCGGCGACCGGGCCCACCGGGCCGGGCACCCCGCCCGACCCTCGCCCTCGGTCAGTGCTTGCGCAGCCGGGAGTGGTAGTCCTCGGGCGGCAGGAACTTCGACCACCGCTCGGGGAACTCCGACGGCATCCCGTCGTCCTCGTCGTCCTCCGACTCCCCCTCCGCCATCGCCCGCCAGGCGGCGGCCCGCGCGATCAGCTGGGCGGCCTCCGCCTCCCGGGCCCGCTCGTTCGCCTCGCGCGCCGCGGCCGTGGCCACCGACGGCCAGACGCGGTCGATCGCCGCGTTGACGGCGGCCCCGACCAGCACCGCGAAGGCCGAGATGCCGATCCACAGCAGTACGGCCACGGGCGCGGCCAATGATCCGTAGATCGTCGGGCCCTCCACCGTGTTGGTGAGGTAGATCCGCAGGAGGAACGAGCCCAGCACCCACATGGCGAGGGCCACCAGCGCCCCGGGCACGTCCTCGATCCACGGCGAGCGCACGGGCACGGACACGTGGTAGAGCGTCGTGAGGAAGGCGATGGACAGCAGGGTCACGGTCGGCCAGTACAGGACCGCGATCACTTCGGTGCCCCAGGGCACCAGCCGGACGACCGCGTCGGGCCCCACCACCATCAGCGGCAGCACGATCGCACCGATCAGCAGCGCGATGATGTAGAGCAGGAAGGCCAGCAGACGGGTCTTGACGATGCCGCGGTGGCCGTCGAGCCCGTACATCACGGTGATGGTGTCGATGAAGACGTTGACGGCGCGCGATCCCGACCACAGGGCGAAGGCGAAACCGAGCGAGATCAGGTCGGGGCGACCACTGCGGGTGACGTCGTCCAGGAGGGGTCTGGCGATGTCGTTGACGCCCCGGTCGGACAGGACCGTGCCGACCGCCGCCAGGATGTTCTCCTCGATGCTTCCGACCGTGCGGGTGTCCGTCCAGCCGTCCACGTAGCCGAGCAGACCCAGCAGGCCGAGGAAGAGCGGGGGCAGCGAGAGCAGCGTGAAGAACGCCGCCTCGGCCGCGAGCCCGAGGATCCGGTACTCGATGCACGAGTTGACGGTGTCCTTCAGCAGCAGCCAGCCCATTTTCCGCATCGAGACGTTGCGGTAGAGGGCACGGGCCCGGTGGAGCCGTCCTGGGGTCCGCTCGGGTGTTTCTTTTGCTGGCTGCACGTCCTTACGGTATCCGCATGGCAGCCACCACCCACACAGTCAGCAACCAGGCCCCGCCCCTGGTGGGGTACGACGTCTACGGCGGCGATCGGGCCCTCACCGAGGGCGTCGAGCGTCACCTCGCGGCCGCGGATCCCGAACTCCTCGGCGAGGTACGGCAGGAGCTCACCGACCTCGGGCGCGCGGCGGGCTCCGCGCAGGCCCAGGAATGGGGTGTGCAGTCGAACGAGAATCCGCCCACGTTGCGGACGCACGACCGCTACGGGAACCGGATCGACGAGGTCGATTTCCACCCGTCCTGGCACCGGCTGCTGGGGCACGCGGTGACCTCCGGGCTGACGGACGCCTGGGGGCGCCCGGCCGGGCATCTGCGCCGGGCCGCCGGGTTCTTCATCTGGTCGCAGGCCGAGGCGGGGCACGGCTGCCCCGTTTCCATGACCCATGCGGCCGTGCCGGCGCTGCGCACCGATCCGGTGCTCGCCGCCGAATGGGAGCCGCGGCTGACCTCGCACGTGTACGAGCAGGGGCTGCGGCCGGCCGCCGATAAGGGCGGTGTGCTCTTCGGCATGGGGATGACGGAGAAGCAGGGCGGCAGCGACGTACGGGCGAACACGACGGCCGCGGTGCCGCTGGACACGTCCGGCGAGTACCTGCTGACCGGGCACAAGTGGTTCTGCTCGGCGCCGATGTGCGACGGCTTCCTGGTGCTGGCGCAGGCTCCGGGCGGGCTGACGTGCTTCCTGGTGCCGCGGGTGCTGCCGGACGGTACGCGCAACGTCTTCGCGATCCAGCGGCTGAAGGACAAGCTGGGCAACAAGTCGAACGCGTCGAGCGAGGTGGAGTTCGACGGGACCTGGGCGCGCCGGGTCGGTGAGGAGGGCCGCGGGGTGCGGACGATCATCGAGATGGTCGCGGCGACCCGGCTGGACTGTGTCATCGGCTCGGCCTCGCTGATGCGGCAGGCCCTGACGCAGGCGGTGCACCACGCGGAGCACCGCTCCGCTTTCGGAGCACCGCTCATCGACCAGCCGTTGATGCGCAACGTGCTCGCCGACCTCGCCCTGGAGTCGGAGGCCGCCACCACCTTGACCCTGCGCCTGGCGGCCGCCAACGACGCCGGGACCGAGCAGGAGAAGGCCTTCCTGCGCCTCGCCGTGCCCGCCGCCAAGTACTGGGTGACCAAGCGCTGTACGCCGATGGTGGCGGAGGCCCTGGAGTGTCTGGGGGGCAACGGCTACGTAGAGGAGTCGGGCCTGCCGAGACTGCTGCGCGAGTCCCCGCTGAACTCCATCTGGGAGGGCTCCGGCAACGTGCAGGCGCTGGACGTACTGCGCGCCCTGCAGCGTGAGCCGCAGGCGCTGAACGCCTTCCTCCAGGAGGTCGGTCAGGCCCGGGGCGCGGACCATCGGCTGGATGCGGCCATCAAGGACCTGCTGACGGATCTCGCCGATCTGGAGGGCATCGAGGCGCGGGCCCGCCGGGTGGTGGAGCGCATGGCGCTGGTGCTCCAGGGATCGCTGCTGGTGCGGTGGGCCCCGCCGGAGGTGGCGGACGCCTTCTGCGCCTCGCGGCTGGGCGGTGACTGGGGCACGGCCTTCGGCACGCTGCCGCACAGCCTGGATCTGCGCGCGGTGGTGGAACGGGCGCGGATCACGGTCTAGGAGAGAGCCCCCGTCGGGCTCCACGGCGGTCCCCAAACCGCTCCCAGCCGGGATCCGGGCCCATCACCGGTTCAGGGGTGGCGCCGCGCCGACTCGGCGCCACCCCTGATCCGAAGCCCCGAGGAGGAGCCGGCACGCCGCTCTGCGGCGTCCGGACAGTTTCGGTCGCCCGACCGGGACTTGGCGAGAGTTGCATACCGTTGCAACCTTTGAGTCGGCAGCCGTCCGTCGGGGTGCCTGGGGAAGCGCCACGCGCGCGCGGACCTCCCGGGCGGCTCGCGTCGTACGTCCTGTTCGCACGGGGAGGTTCCGGTGGCCGACACCACAGGCAGCACGGTCGATGTGGCACGCATCTCGGCCATGGACGCGCGGGCGGCGGCGCGTCTGCTCAAGGGCGTACGGGCGGCGGCGTTGGCCGGGGACCGCCCGCCGGCCGCGCCCCGGCCGGAGATCGCGGAGTCCTGGCGCCGGATGCTGGCCGGCGGGGTGCACCCCGACCGGGACGCGCGCTCGCGGATGCTGTCGGCCGCCGAGACGGAGGAGCGGCGGCACGTGTCGCCGCTGCGGGAGATCCTGCCGGTACTGCGCGAAGGGCTGCTGCCCGCCCTGGACGAGGCCCTGCACATCATGGTCGTCGCGGACGCCGACGGGCGGCTGCTGTGGCGGGAGGGCCACTCCTCCATCCTGCGCAAGGCGGACCGGCTCGGCTTCGCCGTCGGGGCCGACTGGGACGAGGCCGTCGTCGGCACGAACGGCGTGGGCACCGCCCTGGTGGCCGGGCGCCCGGTGCAGGTGTTCTCGGCCGAGCACTTCGTCTCCAGCCATCACGACTGGACCTGCGCCGGGGCGCCCGTACGGGACCCCCGCGACGGGCGGCTGCTGGGCGTGGTGGACGTCAGCGGGCCGCTGGCCACCATGCACCCGGCGACGCTGGCGTGGGTGACCTCGGTGGCGCGGCTCGCGGAGCGGGAGCTCCGGCTGCGGCACCTGGAGTCGCTGGAGCGGCTGCGTACGGTCGCGGCCCCGCTGCTGGCCCGGCTGCCGGGGCAGGCGCTGGCCGTGGACCCGAACGGCTGGACGGCGGCGGTGACGGGCCTGGCTCCCGAGGAGCGGATCCCGCTGCCGAAGGCCTTCGGGCCGGGCCGGGCGTGGGTGCCGCGGCTCGGGGAGTGCGTGGTGGAGCCGCTGCCCGGCGGCTGGCTGCTGCGGGTCGACCGGGGCGGTCGCGACACGGCGGCGGCGACGCGGATCGTTCTGGACCTCAGCCGGGCGGGGTGCTGGTCGGCGACGGTGTACGGCCCCTCCGGGAGCTGGTCGCAGGAGCTGAGCCCGCGCCACGCGGAGCTGCTGTTCCTGCTGGCGGAGAGCCCGCGGGGGCGCTCGGCGGCGGAGCTGGCCGGGGAGCTGTTCGGGGACCCTACGCGCACGGTGACGGTCCGCGCGGAGCTGTCCCGCGTACGCCGCCACCTCGCGGGCGTCCTCACCCACCGGCCGTACCGGTTCGCGCAGGACGTGGAGGTGGAGCTGATCCGCCCCGAGGACCCGGCCGCGTTGCTCCCGCACTCCACCGCGCCCGCGGTGGTCCGGGCCCGCCTGGGCCGGACGGGGCCCGGCATGATTCCCTGAGCTGCATGAGCACCATCACTCTCACCACCTGGTCGTTGGAGATGACCTCTCCCGCGGACCTCGTCCCGGCGGCTCCGGCGGGCCCGGAGATATCCATCGCGCGGGCGGAGGTCCCCTCCCCCGAGTTCAGCCGCTTCCTGTACGCGTCGGTGGGCGGCGACATCCACTGGACGGACCGGCTGGCGCTGACCCGCGCACAGTGGGTGGAGCAGTTGTCCCGGCCGGGCGTGGAGACCTGGGTGGCGTACGACCGGGGCACGCCGGCCGGGTACGTGGAGCTCGACCCGCAGGACGACGGCGTGGTGGAGATCATGTACTTCGGTCTCCTCCCCGACTTCCGCGGCCGCCGCATCGGCGGGCACCTGCTGTCGGTGGGCATCGCGCGGGCGTGGTCCCTGGCGGAGCGCTGGCCGGAGCTGGAGCCGACCCGGCGGGTGTGGGTGCACACCTGCAGCCAGGACGGGCCGACGGCGATGAGCAACTACCAGCGGCGCGGTTTCACGATCTTCAAGACGGAGACGGAAGAGAAGGAAGAGACCCCGACTCCCGGCCCGTGGCCGGGCGCGTAGCGCATCGCGCCCGACTCCGCGCGTCGAGCGCAGCGAGCCCGGCTCCGCAGGGATCCGGGGCTCCGTCCCGGACCTCGCGCTTCGAACACCGGGGAGGCCGCAATGCCCACGCTCCCCGGTGTTCGACACGTGACCCCCGTCACGTCGTCCCATATTTCGAGACGAGTTCGTCCGAATCATGGACAGTAGTGGACTCCTCCAATCGGCACATGACACGCTTCCGCCATGAATGGAGCTGGAATTGCCTTGGTGAGTCGGCGGCACGTCGACCTCGGCCGCATGTCCAGCGCCATCTGTCCGGCCCGCTGACGGAACCAGCCACGCCGCACATCGCCGTCGTCCCCGCCGCCGCGGACGCGCCGATCACCCGCTAGCCCCCTGAGGTCGTAGTACCGCCCTGCCCGCCGGCAACCCCGGCGCGGAGCGGGAATCAGCCACACCCGCTCGGAGTCGCCGAGCCCGCAGGGGAGCGCCGCCGCCTCCCCCTGCCCTTGCCTCGAGCCGCCGAAGAAGGACGTACCGCCATGGCCGCCACCCCCGAAACGCCCGCAGCCGCACCCGCAGCCGCCGCGCGCCGCAAGACCGGCCGTCACCGCGGCGAGGGCCAGTGGGCCGTCGGACACCACACGCCCCTCAACGGCAACGAGCAGTTCAAGAAGGACGACGACGGTCTCAACGTGCGGACACGCATCGAGACGATCTACTCCAAGCGCGGCTTCGACTCGATCGACCCCAACGACCTGCGTGGCCGTATGCGCTGGTGGGGCCTGTACACCCAGCGCAAGCCCGGAATCGACGGCGGCAAGACCGCGATCCTGGAGCCGGAGGAGCTGGACGACGAGTACTTCATGCTGCGCGTCCGCATCGACGGCGGCCGGCTGACCACCGAGCAGCTCCGCGTGATCGGCGAGATCTCGGAGGAGTTCGCGCGCGGCACCGCCGACCTCACCGACCGCCAGAACGTGCAGTACCACTGGATCCGGATCGAGGACGTCCCGGAGATCTGGCGGCGACTGGAAGCCGTCGGCCTCTCGACCACCGAGGCCTGCGGTGACACGCCCCGCGTCATCCTCGGTTCGCCCGTCGCCGGCATCGCCCAGGACGAGATCATCGACGGCACCCCCGCCATCGACGAGATCTACCGCCGCATCGTCGGCAACAAGGACTTCTCCAACCTGCCCCGCAAGTTCAAGTCCGCGATCTCCGGCTCGCCGCTGCTCGACGTGGCGCACGAGATCAACGACATCGCGTTCGTGGGCGTGAACCACCCCGAGCACGGTCCCGGCTTCGACGTCTGGGTCGGCGGCGGTCTGTCCACCAACCCCAAGCTGGGCGTGCGCCTGGGCACCTGGGTCTCGCTCGACGAGGTCCCGGACGTCTACGAGGGCGTCATCTCGATCTTCCGCGACTACGGCTACCGCCGGCTGCGCAACCGCGCCCGCCTGAAGTTCCTCGTCGCCGACTGGGGCCCGGCGAAGTTCCGCCAGGTCCTGGAGGACGAGTACCTGAAGCGCAAGCTGACCGACGGTCCGGCGCCCGCGCAGCCGAGCGGCCAGTGGCGCGATCACGTCGGTGTCCACCAGCAGCGGGACGGCAAGTTCTACGTCGGCTTCGCGCCCCGCGTGGGCCGCGTGGACGGCGCCACCCTGACCAAGATCGCGGACGTGGCCGCGCAGCACGGCTCCGGCCGGCTGCGCACCACCGCCGAGCAGAAGATGATCGTGCTCGACATCGAGGCCGACCGGGTCGACTCGGTGGTGGAGGCGCTGGAGGCGCTGGACCTGCGGGTCAAGCCGTCCCCGTTCCGCCGCGGCACGATGGCCTGCACCGGCATCGAGTTCTGCAAGCTGGCCATCGTCGAGACCAAGGCGCGCGGCGCCTCGCTGATCGACGAGCTGGAGCGCCGCCTGCCGGACTTCGCCGAGCCGATCACCATCAACATCAACGGCTGCCCGAACGCCTGCGCCCGTATCCAGGTGGCGGACATCGGTCTCAAGGGACAGCTGGTCCTGGACGACGACGGCAACCAGGTGGAGGGCTACCAGGTCCACCTGGGCGGCGCCCTCGGCCTGGAGGCCGGCTTCGGCCGCAAGGTCCGCGGTCTCAAGGTCACCTCGGCGGGTCTGCCCGACTACGTCGAGCGGGTCGTCAAGCACTACGAGGAGCAGCGCGAGGAGGGCGAGCGCTTCGCGGCGTGGGTCGCCCGCGCGGACGAGAAGAGCCTCTCGTGAGCGAGCGCGCCGCACCGTTCTACTGCCCGTACTGCGGCGACGAGGACCTGTTTCCCAACGAGACGGGTCACGGCGCGTGGGAATGCAGGGCCTGCAACCGAGCCTTCCAGCTGAAGTACCTCGGGCTGCTGGCCCGGGGCGTTCAGTCGGAAACAGCGGAATCAGCGGGAGGGGACGGGATATGACCACCACTCAAGACGTGCGTCTCACGGCCGGGGAGCTCAAGGCGCTGGCCGAGCAGGCGGGCCGGGACCTGGAGGACGCCTCGGCGTCGGACATCCTGCGCTGGGCGGTCGACACCTTCGGCACGGCGTTCGCCGTGACCTCCTCCATGGAGGACGCGGTCGTCGCCCACCTGGCCTCGCGGGTCCTCCCCGGTGTGGACGTGGTCTTCCTCGACACGGGCTACCACTTCGAGGAGACCATCGGCACCCGTGACGCGGTCGAGGCCGTGATGGACGTCAACGTCATCACGCTGACCCCGCGTCAGAGCGTCGCCGAGCAGGACGCCGAGTACGGGCCGAAGCTGCACGACCGCGACCCCGACCTGTGCTGCGCGCTGCGCAAGGTCAAGCCGCTGGAAGAGGGCCTGACGGCGTACACCGCGTGGGCGACGGGCCTGCGCCGCGACGAGTCCCCGACCCGGGCGAACACCCCGGTGGTCGGCTGGGACGAGAAGCGGCAGAAGGTCAAGGTCTCCCCGATCGCCCGCTGGACCCAGGACGACGTGGAGGCGTACGTCGCCGAGCACGGCGTACTCACCAACCCGCTGCTGATGGACGGTTACGCCTCCGTCGGTTGCGCCCCGTGCACCCGGCGCGTCGCCGAGGGCGAGGACGCGCGGGCCGGCCGGTGGGCCGGGTCGGGCAAGACCGAGTGCGGACTGCACGGCTGATGACGACGACCGGCGAAGAACTTACGGAGACAGAGCAGATGAGCGTGAGCGACCAGGGCGCCACCGTGTGGCTGACCGGGCTGCCGAGCGCGGGCAAGACCACCATCGCCTACGCGCTGGCCGAGCGGCTGCGCGGCGAGGGCCACCGGGTGGAGGTGCTCGACGGGGACGAGATCCGCGAGTTCCTCTCCGCGGGCCTGGGCTTCACCCGCGAGGACCGCCACACCAACGTGCAGCGCATCGGCTTCGTCGCCGAGCTCCTCGCGAGCAACGGGGTCAAGGCGCTGGTGCCGGTGATCGCACCGTTCGCGGACAGCCGTGAAGCCGTCCGCAAGCGGCACTCCGCCGAGGGCACCTCGTACCTGGAGGTCCACGTGGCCACCCCGGTCGAGGTCTGCTCGGAACGTGACGTCAAGGGCCTGTACGCCAAGCAGGCGGCGGGCGAGATCTCCGGTCTGACCGGGGTCGACGACCCGTACGAGGCGCCGGAGTCCCCGGACCTCCGTATCGAGTCGCACACGCAGACCGTGTCGGAGTCGGCTTCGGCCCTGCACGCGCTGCTCACCGAGAGGGGTCTGGCATGACGACGACCGTCGCACACGTCCACGACGAGACGGACGCGCCCTACGCGCTGTCGCACCTCGACGCCCTCGAGTCCGAGGCCGTGCACATCTTCCGTGAGGTGGCGGGCGAGTTCGAGAAGCCGGTGATCCTGTTCTCCGGCGGCAAGGACTCCATCGTCATGCTGCACCTGGCGCTGAAGGCGTTCGCGCCGGCGCCGGTGCCGTTCACGCTGCTGCACGTCGACACGGGTCACAACTTCCCCGAGGTGCTGGAGTACCGCGACCGTACGGTCGAGAAGCACGGCCTGCGCCTGCACGTGGCGTCCGTCCAGGACTACATCGACGCGGGCAAGCTGCGCGAGCGCCCGGACGGCACCCGCAACCCGCTGCAGACCGTGCCGCTGACGGAGGCGATCCAGCAGCTGAAGTTCGACGCGGTCTTCGGTGGTGGCCGCCGCGACGAGGAGAAGGCCCGCGCCAAGGAGCGGGTGTTCAGCCTGCGCGACGAGTTCTCCCAGTGGGACCCGCGCCGCCAGCGCCCGGAGCTGTGGCAGCTCTACAACGGCCGCCACGCCCCCGGCGAGCACGTGCGGGTCTTCCCGCTCTCGAACTGGACCGAGCTGGACGTCTGGCAGTACATCGCCCGCGAGGGCATCGAGCTGCCGGAGATCTACTTCGCCCACGAGCGCGAGGTGTTCCTGCGCAACGGCATGTGGCTGACGGCCGGCGAATGGGGCGGCCCGAAGGAGAGCGAGACGCCCGAGACGCGGCTCATCCGCTACCGAACCGTCGGTGACATGTCCTGCACCGGCGCCGTCGACTCCGACGCCACCACGCTGGACGCCGTGATCGCCGAGATCGCCGTCTCCCGCCTCACCGAACGGGGCGCGACCCGCGCCGACGACAAGATGTCCGAGGCCGCGATGGAAGACCGCAAGCGCGAAGGGTACTTCTAGACATGACCAGCACCACCGATCAGGTCGCCAACTTGGCCGACCTCGCAGCGACCACCCTGCTGCGCTTCGCGACCGCCGGTTCCGTCGACGACGGCAAGTCCACCCTGGTGGGCCGGCTGCTGCACGACTCCAAGTCGGTCCTGACCGACCAGATGGAGGCCGTCGAGGCCGTCTCGGCCCAGCGCGGCCAGGAGGCCCCCGACCTGGCGCTGCTGACCGACGGCCTGCGGGCCGAGCGCGAGCAGGGCATCACCATCGACGTCGCGTACCGGTACTTCGCCACCGCGCGCCGCCGGTTCATCCTCGCGGACACCCCGGGGCACGTGCAGTACACCCGGAACATGGTCACCGGCGCCTCCACCGCCGACCTGGCCGTGGTCCTGGTCGACGCCCGCAACGGTGTGATCGAGCAGACCCGCCGGCACGCGGCGGTGGCCGCGCTGCTGCGCGTCCCGCACGTGGTCCTGGCCGTGAACAAGATGGACCTGGTGGGCTACCAGGAGTCCGTCTTCGCGGCCATCGCCGAGGAGTTCACCGCGTACGCCTCCGACCTGGGCGTGCCGGAGATCACCGCGATCCCGATCTCGGCCCTGGCCGGCGACAACGTCGTCGACGCCTCCGCCCACATGGACTGGTACGGCGGCCCGACGGTCCTGGAGCACCTGGAGACCGTCCCGGTCAGCCACGACCTGACGGCCTGCCCGGCGCGTTTCCCGGTGCAGTACGTGATCCGCCCGCAGTCCGCCGAGCACCCCGACTACCGCGGCTACGCGGGCCAGATCGCCTCCGGCGTGCTGCGTGTCGGCGAGGCCGTGACCGTCCTGCCGTCCGGCCGGACCTCGGTCATCGAGGGCATCGACGCGCTCGGCGAGAGCGTGGACATCGCCTGGGCCCCGCAGTCGGTGACGCTGCGGCTGAAGGACGACATCGACATCTCGCGCGGCGACCTGATCGCGCCGTCCGCGAGCGCCCCGGCCACCACGCAGGACGTCGAGGCGACGGTCTGCCACGTGGCCGACCAGCCGCTGGCCGTCGGCGCCCGGGTGCTGATCAAGCACACGACGCGCACGGTCAAGGCGATCGTCAAGGAGATCCCCTCGCGGCTGACCCTGGACGACCTGTCCCAGCACCCGAACCCCGGGCAGCTGGTGGCCAACGACATCGGCCGCGTCGTCGTCCGCACCGCCGAGCCCCTCGCGCTCGACGCGTACGCCGACTCACGCCGTACCGGGTCCTTCCTGCTGATCGACCCGGCCGACGGAACCACCCTGGCGGCAGGCATGGCGGGCGAGTCCTTCGCCTCCAAGGCCGAGACGACCGTTCAGGCGGACGAGGAAGGTTGGGACTTCTAGCTCATGCTTCCCGACATCTACTCCACCTTCGCGAAGGAGGGCGGCCGCGTAGGCAGCGGCGCCCTCGGCAGCGGCCAGGGAGGGGTTGCGCGATGTGCGCGATGACGTACGCGCACCGCATGCGCGCCCACACCCCCCACCAGCCGTACCCGCCATCACCACGCAAACGAAGACGCGCGTCATGAGATGACGCCGTCACGAGAGGAAGTCCTCCCGTGCCTGCCACCGCCAGCACCACCCTCCGCCGCGGCATCGTCGTCGCCGCCCTGCCGCTCCTGATCGGTGCGCTCGCTTCCTGCGGCTACGGCTCCGAGGCCGAGAAGGCCGAGCCGAAGGCCGCCGACGCGGCCGACGCGGGCAAGAAGCTCTCCGCCTCCGAGGTCCGCATCGGGTACTTCCCCAACCTGACGCACGCCACCGCGCTGGTCGGCCTCCAGGAAGGCCTGATCGAGAAGGAACTGAACGGCACCAAGATCAAGCCGCAGTCCTTCAACGCCGGCCCGTCCGAGATCGAAGCCCTCAACGGCGGCTCTCTCGACATCGGCTTCATCGGCCCCTCGCCGTCGATCAACGCCTACGTGAAGTCCAAGGGCTCGAACCTGCGCATCATCTCCGGTTCCGCCTCCGGCGGCGTCAAGCTCGTCGTGAACCCGGACAAGATCAAGACCCTGGACGACCTCAAGGGGAAGAAGATCGCCACCCCGCAGAAGGGGAACACGCAGGACGTCGCGTTCCTCAACTGGATCTCCGAGAAGGGCTGGAAGGTCGACCCCGAATCCGGCAAGGGCGACGTCTCCGTCGTCCGTACGGACAACAAGGTGACCCCGGACGCCTTCAAGCAGGGCTCGATCGACGGTGCCTGGGTGCCCGAGCCCACGGCCTCCAAGCTCGTCTCCGACGGCGGCTCCGTCCTGCTCGACGAGACCGCCCTGTGGCCCGACAAGAAGTTCGTGATCACGAACATCATCGTGTCGCAGAAGTTCCTCAAGGAGCACCCGGACGTCGTCGAGGCCGTCCTGCGCGGCACGGTGAAGACCAACGACTGGATCCACGCCAACCAGGACAAGGCGAAGGCCTCCGCCAACGCCAAGCTGGAGGCGGACAGCGGCAAGCCCCTCGACGCCAAGATCATCGACCCGGCGTGGCCCAGCATCGCGATCACCGACGACCCGCTGGCCTCGACGCTGAAGACGCAGTCGGAGTGGGCGGTCAAGGCCAAGCTCATCGAGGAGCCCGACCTGGCCGGGATCTACGACCTCACGCTCCTGAACAAGGTGCTGAAGGCCGAAGGCAAGCCCGAGGTCTCCGACGCCGGTCTCGGCGCCAAGTAATCCCGCAATCCAGCAATCCCAGGAGGTGACGACCATGGCCACCACGCTTGCCAAGGCTGCCGAGGGCTCCGTCGCGGAGCGCACGCACGCCGCCCGCATCGAGCACGTCTCGAAGTCCTTCTCCGGCCCGGCCGGATCGCAGCTCGTCCTGGACGACATCAGCCTCGATGTCGCTCCCGGCGAGTTCGTCACCATCCTGGGTGCCTCGGGGTGTGGAAAGTCCACGCTGCTGAACCTGGTCGCCGGTCTGGACAAGCCGACCGCGGGGTCCATCGAGACCCCCGGCGGCCGGCCGGCCCTGATGTTCCAGGAGCACGCCCTCTTCCCGTGGCTGACCGCGGGCAAGAACATCGAACTCGCCCTGCGCCTGCGCGGGGTGACCAAGACCGAGCGCCGCCCGGAGGCCGAGCGCCTGCTGGACCTGGTCCGCCTCGGCGGCGCGTACGGCAAGCGCGTGCACGAGCTGTCCGGCGGCATGCGCCAGCGTGTGGCCCTGGCCCGGGCGCTCGCCCAGGACAGCCGACTGCTGCTGATGGACGAGCCGTTCGCCGCGCTCGACGCCATCACCCGCGACGTGCTGCACGGCGAACTCACCCGCATCTGGGCGGAATCGAACGCGAGCGGCTCCGCCGCGGGTGGTCTGTCCGTCCTGTTCGTCACCCACAACGTGCGCGAGGCCGTCCGGCTCGCCCAGCGCGTGGTCCTGCTCTCCTCCCGGCCCGGCCGGGTCGCGAAGGAATGGACCGTGGACATCCCGCAGCCGCGCCGCATCGAGGACGCGGACGTCGCGGAACTGTCCCTGGAGATCACTGAACACCTGCGTGGGGAGATCCGCCGCCATGGCCAGCACTGACATCACTTCGAAGGCCACGGGCAAGGCCGACGACCTGGCCGGTCTGGAGGCGGGTCTCGACGCCCTCGACGCGGTCCAGACCCATCGCACCCCGATCCGCGAGATCCTCGTCAAGAAGGTCCTCCCGCCCGTCCTGGCCGTGAGCCTGGTGCTCGTGGTCTGGCAGGTCCTCGTCGCGACGCACGTCACCGAGGAGACCAAACTGCCCGCGCTGTCCGCGGTGTGGGACAGCCTGTCCGACATGTGGCTCAAGGGCACGCTGCTGGAGGTCATCTGGACCAGCGTCTCCCGCGGCCTGCTCGGCTTCCTGCTGGCCCTGGCCATCGGCACGCCGCTCGGACTGCTCGTCGCCCGGGTCAAGTTCGTCCGCGCCGCGATCGGCCCGATCCTCCAAGGCCTGCAGTCGCTGCCGTCGGTGGCCTGGGTGCCGCCGGCCGTCCTCTGGTTCGGCCTCAACGACGCCATGATGTTCACGGTGATCCTGCTGGGCGCCGTCCCGTCCATCGCCAACGGCCTCGTCTCCGGCATCGACCAGATCCCGCCGCTGTACCTGCGCGCCGGCCGCACCCTGGGTGCCACCGGCCTGCGCGGGGCCCGGCACATCGTCATGCCGGCCGCCCTGCCGGGCTACCTGGCGGGCCTGAAGCAGGGCTGGGCCTTCTCCTGGCGCTCCCTGATGGCCGCCGAGATCATCGCCTCCTCCCCCGACCTGGGCCTCGGCCTCGGCCAGCTCCTGGAGAACGGCCGCAACAACATCGACCTGCCCGGCGTGTTCCTCGCGATCATCCTGATCCTGGTGGTCGGCATCGCCATCGACCTGCTGATCTTCAGCCCCGTCGAGCGGTGGGTGCTGCGCAGCCGCGGCCTCCTGGCGAAGAGCTGATCGCCATGTCCCGCGCCCTCCTGGTCATCGCCCACGGCAGCCGTGATCCGCGGCACGCGGCGACCGTGCACGCCCTCACGGGGCGGGTGCGGGCGCTGCGACCGGGGCTGCGCGTGGAGACGGCCTTCCTCGACTTCAACACCCCGACGGTGGGGCAGGCCCTCTCCTCGCTCTACCTGTCCGGCGCGCGGGAGGTCGTGGCGCTCCCGCTGCTGCTGACCCGCGCCTTCCACGCGAAGTCCGACATCCCGGCGGCGCTCGCCGAGTCGACCTCGCGCCTGCCGGGACTGTCGGTGCGGGTGGCGGACGTCCTCGGGCCGTCCCCGCTCCTGCTGACCGCCCTGGAGCGCCGGCTCTCCGAAGCCGGCCTCACCCCGGCGGACCGCGCCACCACCGCCGTGGTGATCGCGTCCGCCGGCTCCACGGACCCGGAGGCGATCGCAGTGATCGCTGAAACCGCGCGGGAGTGGCGGCGCACCGGTTGGTGTGCCGTGCGGCCTGCGTTCGCCTCCGCTGCTCTCCCCCGTACGGAGGACGCCGTACGGGCCCTGCGCGCCGAGGGCTTCGAACGGGTGGCGGTGGCCCCGTACGTCATCGCCCCGGGCCGCCTCCCGGACCGGATCGCGGCCGGCGCCGAGGCCGCGGGCGCGGACGTCGTCGCGGACGTCCTGGGCGCGTCCCCGGAACTGGCACGACTGCTGCTGCGCCGCTTCGACGCGGCCGCGACGACGCCGTCCCGCCGGCCGGCCTTGTCCGCCTGACACCTCCCGCCGGCACGTCGGGCTGGGCTCGCGGACGGCCTCGGCCAGGTCGGACCGTAGGAGGCCCAACAGAGCACCGAGCCGTTGCCGTGTCCCCACTCCCGGCACCGACGCCCCCGGGTCAGTCCCGATGGGCCATGCGGCGCCACCGGCGTCAGGGCAGGTGCCAGATCTGGGTGGTCACCAGGTAGAAGACCAGCACCCAGAAGGCGAGCAGGGCGACGACGATGCCGAGGCCGATGAGGTTGGTCCTGGTCGCCGGTTCGTCCGGCGTCGGGCGCAACCACCTTCTGAGCAGCGGGTTCACGTAGTAGGGCATGGTCACGAAGCTCATGACGAAGCTCGACAGCAGGTTGCCCACGAGCAGTCCGAGCCACAGGGGCATCTTCAGCGGGGACGTGGCGAGCGCGAGCAGGACGACGGTCGGATAGAGGCCGACCCAGACCGCGACGGCGGTCTTGGTGACCGAGGGCGGGGGTCCTTCCCGGCCGTTCTCCTCGAAGGCGAACCAGCTGCCGAAGGAGTTGTCGACGGTGCGCAGGTCGAAATCGAAGTCCTTCCCCTCGGCGAGGACCTTGCGCCGGCGGTCCGACCTCAGCCAGGCGTCGAGATGCTGGGCGTTGTCGAAGCGGTACAAGGTGGTCCACTCGTCCTGGAGGCCGTCGACGGGCGGGAAGAACTCGCTGCCGCGGAAGCCCTCGAACCTGCTCTCCTCCTCGGTCATGCGGCGCTGCCACGCGAGGAAGTCCTCGACGTGCTCCGGGTGCACGCGGTGGGTGATGACGACGGTCACCGAGGCGTCGTGTGCCGGGGCGTGGCCGCTCACGACCTGCTGGGTTCCGGGTCCGTCGAGGTAGCGGTCCCCGACTTCCAGGAGCTGCTGCCGGGTGGAGCTGTTGATCCACGCCTGGAGGTGGGGTACCGAGTCGAAACGGTAGACGATGACCCACTCGGGCTGGAGGGACGTGGGCGGGGCGACCTCGACTCCGAGGTACCCGTCGTAGCCGGAGGCGGCGGCGTTGACGCCCTGCTGCCACTCCTCGTACTCCCGCTCCCGGCCCGGCAGCACCTTCTGCGCGATGATCGCCGTGACCTCGGCGTCCGCTGCGTGGCTGTTCTCGGTGTTCATGTGCTCAGGCCTTCGAGAGCGGCTGCTTCTCGCCGAGCCGGCTGTAGATCCGGTCGGGTGTCAGCGGCAACGACCGGTAGCGGACCCCCGTGGCGTCCTGCAGGGCGTTGGCGAGGGCGGGGGCCACCGGGTTGATGCAGCATTCGGCCATCCCCTTCGAGCGCATCGGCCCGACGGAGTCCGCCGAGTCCACCAGGAGCACCTCGGTGCGCGGGACGTCGGCGTAGGTGGGGATGCGGTAGTTGCGGAGGTTCGGGTTGACCATGACCCCGTTCGCGTCGACCCGGAAGTTCTCGGTCAGCACGAAGCCGATTCCCTGGGCGACGGCGCCCTCCACCTGGCCGCGTACCTGGGCGGGGTTGATCAGGACGCCGGCGTCGACCGCCTGGACGCTGTGCAGGACGCGGATCTCACCGGTCACCCGGTGGACCGCGATCCGGAACCCGTGCGCGTTGGAGACGGCGCTGCGCGGTGATCCGTAGGCCTTGCGGGCGGCGGTGAAACGGATGCCGCGCGATCGTGCCGTCGCGACCAGTTCGGCCAGCGAGACGCGGTGGTCCCCGCAGACGACGCCGTCGTCGTCCATCGAGCACATGACGGGGTGGATGCCCGTCCGGGCGGCGGCGAACTCCACGATGCGGTCGCGCACGGCTCCCGCCGCCCGCAGGACCGCGTTGCCGGACACGAAGAGCCCCGCGCTGGCGAAGGCCCCGGTGTCGAATCCCGTGCGGTCGGTGTCGGACTGCACCAGGCGGATCCTCGACGGGGTGGTGCCCAACTGCTGGGCCGCGATCTGGACATGGGCGGTCGAGGTGCCCTCGCCGAACTCGACCGTGCCGACGGCGACCTCGTACATGAGGTCGTCGCCCAGCGTCACCCAGGCTTCGGAGATGTGCTCGGTCGGCGGCGCGGTCTCGTGCAGGGAAGCCGCGACGCCCGCGCCGACGAGCCAGTCCGGGCCGAGGTGCGGATCCTCGTCCGCCGTCCGGGCCATGGCCCGGTCCACCAGCTCGATGCACCGTGCGA
This sequence comes from Streptomyces sp. NPDC048331, assembly GCF_043201215.1. Classification (NCBI taxonomy): domain Bacteria; kingdom Bacillati; phylum Actinomycetota; class Actinomycetes; order Kitasatosporales; family Streptomycetaceae; genus Streptomyces; species Streptomyces sp. NPDC048331. The sequence continues at coordinate 18,000 of NZ_JBICYT010000056.1, forward strand.
GGCCGTCCTCGGTGAACATCACGTCGTCGGGACCGTCGTGCATGGCCACCAGCGGGTCGCCCGGCCGCACGATGTTGCGGCGGCGCAGTTCGGACGGGTCCATGTGGAGGGCGAGGGCGAGTTCGTGCATGGCCGATTCCACGGCGAAGGCCGGTTGGGTCATCCCGTACCCGCGCAGCGCCCCGCTCGGAACGGTGTTGGTGTAGACGGAGTACGCGTCGTACTTCTTGTTGGGGCAGCGGTAGATCATGACGGCCGCGCCGCCCGCGAACAGGGTCTCCCCGCCGTGGTTCCCGTAGGCGCCCGTGTTGGACACGTTGCGGACCTGGAACGCCGTGAGCGTGCCGTCCGCCTTCGCGCCCAGCTTGACGGTGAGCGTCATCGGGTGCCGCGGCGAGGCCGTGGTGAACTCCTCCTCGCGCGTGTACTCGAAGCACACGGGCCGGCCGGTGTCCAGCGCGCCGAGCGCGGCCAGGTCCTCCGATATGACCTCCTGTTTGCCGCCGAACCCGCCGCCCACGCGCTTGCAGAACACCCGGAGCTGGTCGGGGCGCAGCGCGAACAGGTGGGCGAGCTTGACCTTGGCGATGGAGGGTGACTGCGAGCTGGTGCGGACGTTGAGGCGGCCGTCCTCCATCCAGGCGATCGAGCCATGCGTCTCCAGGTGCGCGTGCTGCACGCGCGGCGAGGAGTACGTGGCTTCGTGGACGACGTCGGCCTCGGCGAACCCCGCGTCGACGTCGCCGATGTGCGAATGGATTTCGAGGAGGATGTTGCGGACGGGGTCACGGACGAAGGGGTCGTCCGCACCGTGGATCTGTGGGGCCCCGTCGGCCATGGCGGCTTCGGGGTCGAACACCGCGGGGAGCACCTCGTACTCGACGGCGACCTTCCGGCAGCCCTCCTCCGCGGCCCCCGGTGTGTCGGCGAGGACCGCGACGACGCGCTGGCCCGCGAAGCGCACCGTGTGGTCGAGGATGTAGGTGTCGTCGGGGTCGACGAGGTGGTCGGTGTGGATCGCCGTGGTGAAGGCCCTGCGCGGTACGTCCTCCCAGGTGTAGACCCGTCGCACGCCGGGGACCGCGAGGGCGGCTGTCTTGTCGACCGAGAGGATCCGGGCGTGGGCGTGCGGCGAGTGCAGCACCTTGAGGTGCAGCATGCCGTCCATCCGGGTGTCCATCGTGAACTCGGCGCGTCCGGTCACCACGTCGTCGGCCGCGGGTGCGCCGACGCTCGTTCCGACCGCCCTCCCGGGCTCCGCGCTCTCCACGCCGACGACGCCCCGTACGGCGTCCTCGATCCCCCGGTATCCGGTGCAGCGGCAGAGGTTGCCCTTCAGGGCCCGGGGCAGGTCGGCCTTCTGGGCCTCGGTGAAGGTCGCCGAGGTCATGATCATCCCTGCGGTGCAGAAGCCGCACTGGAACCCCGGGGCGTCCCGGAACTGCCGCTGCACGGGGTGCAGGCCGCCGGGCGATCCCAGGCCCTCGATGGTGGTCACCTCGTGGCCGTCCGCGCGGAAGGCGGGAGTGATGCAGCTGTGCACGGGAGCGCCGTCCAGCCATACCGTGCAGGCACCGCAGTCTCCGGCGTCACAGCCCTTCTTGACACCGTGGTGGCCGAGCGAGCGGAGGAAGGTGCGCAGGCACTGGCCGGGGGCCGGCTCCTCGTCGAAGGTGTTGCCGTTCACCCGGTACGTCATGACCTACCCCCTGCGGAGAGTTCACGGCGGATCTCCTCGGCGTAGTACCGCGTGAGATGGCGCCGGTGGCCGGGAGTGCCGTTCGGATCGTCGAACCAGACGTCGGCGGGGATGACGTCGATGCTCTGTTGGAGGGTCGGGGCGTCGGGCATGGTGTCGAACACCATGCGCACGGGCCGGGTGGTGCCGGCGGTGACGGTGAGCAGCAGGTCGCTGCGCCCGGGCGTGCGCGTGCCGATGAGGAACACCGTCGAGCGGCCGAGGCGGGTGAGCGTGAACCGGCGGTGCGCGGCGTGTTTGCGCAGGGCGTGCGCGGGGATCTCGACGCGCCGCAGGAGCTCGCCGGGCGTGAGGACGTTCCGGTGGTCGCCGGTCACGAAGTCGAGGGCGTCGACGGTGCGGGTCGTCCCGTCGGGGGCCCACAGTTCGTACCGGGCCTCCAGCGCGACCGTCATCGTGATCATGGGTCCGGCCGGCAGCGACATGCAGATGTTGCCTCCGACGGTCGCCGCGTTCCAGACCTTGAACGAGGAGAGGAACGCCTCGCAGCTCGTCGCGATGAGCGGGGCCGCGGTCCAGTCGGCGGGCGGCTCGAAGGCGTAGAGGTCGCGGACGGTGCAGGTCGCGCCGATCTCCAGGCCCTTGTCCGCCGGCACGAGGGGGGCCCAGCGCAAGGAGGTCAGGTCGACGAGGCGGCGCAGGTCCGGTTGCTCCGCGGAGAACAGCCATGTCCCGCCGGCGAGCCAGGCGTCGCCCTCGCGCCAGTCCGCGCCCGGCCGGTCCGGCGGGCGCCGGACGACTTCGGTGATCGTGTTGAGGTCCACGGGGATCGATCTCCCTCACGACGGCGGTCGTGTCACGGACCGCCCGCCGGCGACCGGTGCGCGCGGGAGCCCGGGGGTGAATCCCGGGTCCGGGCCCGGGTCCGGCCCGGGCGGGAGACGGCCGCTGCGGTCGAAGCACTGCGGCGAGGACCGGCGGACGGAGAGACTCCTCTTCAGCGTATCCCCGGTCACCCCCGCCCCGCCCGCCGTGGCCGCCGTGGCCGCCGAACGGCGACGCGCTCCCGCAGTGGGTAGCGCGGGGCACGGCGTATCCCGGGGCACGGCGGGGGCGCGCCCGGTAGCGGCGCGCCCGGTGGGGAATCGGTCAGAGGCGGGCCGTCGCCTCGTCCGCGAGGGCCGTCAGGTCCTCGATCGACATCGCGCCCGGCGGCAGGCCCTCCCGGGCGAATATGTTCGCCGCGTGCCGCAGGACGTCGTTGACCGGTGTCGGGACCCCGTGCAGCCGGCCCAGCAGGGAGATCTCCCCGTTGAGGTAGTCCGCCTCCACCGAGCCGGTGCCCCGGGCCAGGCTCTGCCAGGAGGAACCGCCCCGCACGCCGGCCGGCTGCTCCACCTTGCCGTCGCGTGCCAACGCCTGCTCGGCGTCCGAGGCGTACGGGACGCCCGCGGCCCGGAAGGCGGCCTTGCCCTCGCGGACGGCCCGCAGCAGCAAGGCCGCCTTCGCCGGGTCCGGTTCGGGACCGGTGGTCGCCTGGATCGCGTTGCCCAGGTTCCCCAGCAGTTTCGCGTACTTCCAACGCATCACGTCCGGGGCCGCCGGCGCCCCGAAGCCGGCCTTGGCGAGGTCCGCCGCGACGGCCCGGGCGAGGTCGTCCGTGCCGCCGGCCGCCCGGCCCACGTGCAGGACGCCGGTCAGCGGCGCGCACAGCGCCGAGACCACGCCCGGCTCCAGGAAGGTGGCGGGCAGCCATACGCACACCCCGTAGACGCGCGCGAAGCGCCGTAGCGCCAGCCGCTCGCTCTCCACCCCGTTCTGCGCGCACAGCACCGGCAGCCGCTGTGCGGCCGTACCGCCACCGGCGACCTCCGCGTCGCCCCACGCGTCGAGCGCGGCGATGGCGTCCTGGGTCTTCACGGACAGCAACAGCACGTCGTCGGGGCGCAGTTCGCCCAGTTCGTCCGGTGCGGTGACCACGGGCAGCCGGTGGACCCGGGTCCCGTCGGCCGTCGTGAGCCGCAGCCCCTCGGCCCGCAGGGCCTGCGCGTGCGCGCCACGGGCGACGAGTACGACCTCGCCGCCCGCCTCCGCGAGCCGTCCGCCGATGGTGGCGCCGACCGCGCCCGCGCCGATGATGATGTAACGCATGCCCCGAGCCTGGCACATCCGGCCGCCCGGGTCGCCGTCGGGGCAAGGCGAACTGCCGTGCGGTCGGGGGCGCGCCCTACGCGAGGCACTTCTGCCGACCGGCGGGATCCGTCCGGACGAGGATCAAGAGGTCCTCGGCGAGTCGCTCCTCGAAGCAGAGCCCCCGGAGTTCCTCGGGCACCTGCTCGGCGAGTTCGAGCAGACGCTCCGTGGTGAAGCCGCACGACGATTCGACCGCGGTCCGGTTGTCGATCGGCACGGCGTGGTACTCGGCGAACTTCTGCCCGTCGAGCGCCGCGCGCAGGGCGTTGACGGGGCGCTCGGAGCCGTCGCCCCCCAGCCTGACGTCCTTGAACGCGAGCGTGTACTCCGTCCTCGCCTGGCGCTCGAAGGTCTGCGCGCGGATCGCCCGGGCGCCGGTCGACTCGAAGTCGACGGGGTGTGGAGGTCAGGCCGAGGTCAGCTCCACGAGCTTGGCCACGGTGTTCCAGTTGCGGGTGGTCACGTCGAGGCCCTTGACGACAGCGGGCCTGGCGAGGGCCTCGGCGAGCTTGGAGCGGCCCAGGCCCTCGGGGACGTGGAGGTAGATGACGCGCTCGCCGATCCGGTACTCCTCGGGGAGGTACGCCGCCTCGTCGAGCGCGGTGAAGCGTTCCGGCCCGGGCTGCGCGGAGCAGAAGGTGACGTGCAGTTGCTTGCCCTCCAACTCCGCCGCCGGGAACGGGCAGGCCTCGGCGACGGCGCGCAGGTACGCGCCGTCCAGCACCAGGCACGCCACGCGGAAGCCGAAGTGCCCCTCGATGGCCACCTCCAGCTCACGGGCGAGGGCTGTCGGATCCTGCCGCGCGCTGCTGAAGACGGCGTTGCCGCTCTGCAGGTAGGTCTGCACGTCGCCGTGGCCGAGCCCGTCCAGCAGCGCACGCAGCTCCGCCATCGGGACCTTCTTGTTCCCGCCGACATTGATCCCGCGCAGCAGGGCCGCGTACATGCGCGTGGTCGACTTCGTCGTCTTCGTCATGGGCGCACCCTAGAACCCGCCTACGACAATTCGGCCTCGATGAGGTCCGCCGCCTGACGTGCGCCGCCCTCGGTCGCCATCCCGGCGCGGACGACCTCCGCGCGGGCGGCGACCTCGGGGTCGGCGACCAGTTCGAGGACCGCCTCGCGCAGGGTGGTGGCGTCGGCGTCCGCCATCGGGACATGGCGGGCCACGCCGAGGGAGACGAGCATGTCGGCGTTGCCGAACTGGTCGACGGCCTGCGGGACGGCGACCATCGGGGTGGCGGTGGCGAGCCCCTCCTGGCTGCCACCGGCGCCCGCGTGGGTGATGAAGGCGTCGGCCTGGCGCAGGATGTCCAGCTGGGGGACCCAGCGGTGGACCTCCACACCGGCGGGGACCGGACCCAGCTCGGCCTCGTCGGTGAACTTGCCGATCTGGAGGACGAGATGCCAGTCGGGCAGGTCCGCGAAGGCCTCGATGCAGGCGCGGTAGAAGGCCGGCTGCTTGGTGAAGGTGGAGCCGAGCGAGACGAGGACGACCTTCTTCCCCTCGGCCGACGCGGGCCGCCGCCACGTTCCCTGGGTGGTGCCGCGGTCGCCCTGGCAGGCACCGACGAAGGTGTACACGGACGCGTCGACGCGGTCGGCGTTCGGTTGGAGCGCCCGGGGGATGAGGACGACGCTGCGCCGCGGGCGGCCCTGGAAGCGGTCGACGTCCCCGCCGAGGCCGTTCTGCGTGAGCCAGGCGGCGAAGGCCGCGTAGTACGCCTGGCCCCGCTCGGACGCCTTCAGCTCGGCGAACAGCGGCTCGGCGACCTCCTGCTCGTACCCCTCCCACGCGACCAGGTTCGGGGAGAGCGAGACGGCGGGGACGCCCCATCGGTGGGCGAGCACGGGCGCGGGGTAGGAGGTGATGTCGTGGAGGACGAGGTCGGGCTCGTCGCCCTCGAAGGCGGCGGCGAGTTGCGGGAGCGCCTGGACGGCGTCCGCGAGGAACGGTTCCAGGTTCTCGATCAGCTCGGTTCCCCAGGCCTCCGGCTCGTCGTCGGTGGGGAGGGTGGAGGTGTAGATCACGGGCGTGGCGCCGGTCTCCGCGATCTTCTCGGCGAAGGAGGCGGGGATGCCGTAGCTGACGCGGTGACCCCGCGCCACGAGCTCGCGGATCACCTCGATGCTCGGGTTCACGTGCCCGTGGGCGGCGATGGAGAACATGGCGATGTGGGCGGGCTTCGCTGTGGTCATGATCGAACGGTAAACGAGACGAGACGTCTCGTGCAAGTGTTTTCAGGACGGCCCCGAGGAGCCGTTCGGACCTGTTGGGCCGGACGGGTGATCCGAGGCCGTCATGCGGTCGACGTCGACGTCGAGGGAGTTGAGCCAGGCGAGCGCGGCGAAGAACCGCGGCGAGGAGACCCCCGGCGGACCGTCCGTGGCGGAGCCGCCCGTCGCCGGCGACACGCTCCGCGGATCCAGGGCCGCCGCTCCCGCCCCCGCCCCCGCCCCCGCCCACTCGGCCGCCTCGCGCATCCGGGTGGCCACCCCGGTCGCCCGGTGGTCCAGCCGGGCGCTGTTCGCCGGTCCTACGGCCGGTCCGCCGCGGACGAACAGCCGCCGCGAGCCCCACAGCACGTGGTGGCCGGACATCATGGCCGCCTGCCAGTCCGTGGTCGGGTCCTCGGTCGTCCGTGGCTCGCTCTGGTGCTGGGCGAACGCGGACTCCGCCATCGTCAGCGCGTGCAGGAGCGGCCGGTCGTCGGGGACGTGCCCCGGCCCGCCCTCCACCACGGCGGCCGTGGTGCGCTCGACCGTCTCGGCCTCCGTCGTCAGCAGCAGGGCGACCGCCCGGTGCAGCTCCCGCTGGGCCCCGCGCGGCCAGGCGAGCACTCCGAACACCACGCCGATCAGGCTGCCGATGATCACGTCCAGGATCCTGACCTCGGCCAGCTGCCAGGTCACGGGCGCCAGCTGGGCGAAGACGAAGGCCACCACGAGGGTGAACATGCCCTGGGCCCAGCCCACGCCCTTGACCGGCCCCACCCGGAACGCGGTGAGCATCACGAACGGCAGGATGATCGCGTAGACGGTGGTGTGGCCCCCGATCAGGGCCAGCAGCAGCCCCGTGGCGAGGGCGCCGAGCATGGTGCCGGTGATCGCCACGCGTACGGTCGCCCGGGTCTGGGCGGCGGTGGTCCGGGTCAGGCTGAGGACGGCCAGCATCGCCCAGAAGCCGTGGGGCAGCGAGTCCACGCCCGCGATCGTGCGGGCGGCCGCCAGCGCGAGACTGATCCGGACGGCGTTCTGGAAATACACGGAGCGCGGGCCGGCGTGCGCCGCGAGCCGGTGCCACCACAGGCGCGGCGCGCGTTTGCCCGCGTACCAGAACCGGCCCGAGTCGACGCCCTCCGGCAACCGCGCGTGCCGGCCCCGAACCACCAGTTCGGCGGCCGTCGCCAGGGCCACGGCCGCGTCCGTCACCTCCAGCACCGCCGCCCGCCTGCGGCCCCGCGCGGCGGTCGTGGGCGCCTCCCGCGCGGCCGAGGCTGCGGCCTCCTCCCGTACGCGCCGCAGGACATCGGCCGCTTCGGTCGTGGCGGCCCTGCCGTCCAGCAGGTCCGCGGTCTCGGTGACGGCCCGGCCGACGGCGGTCAGGATCTCGGCCTCCTGCTCCATCGGCACCGGGCCCGGGGGCGGGGGTGCCGGGGGCAGGTTCACCAGGCGGGCGAGGAGCGTGCGGGCGGCCAGGCCCGTGTGGGACAGCGCGCGGTCGCGCAGGCCCGGCCCGGCGGGGCGGTCGGCCTCGTCGATCCGGAAGGGCCGCAGTGACCCGCCGACCGTCGTGGCCGTCCGCGCGGAGGCGACGGACAGCGTGTACGGGGCGCGGCCCAGCTCGGCGACGCAGCGGGCCGCGGTGTCGGACGCGTCGGCGGCCAGGCGCCGGTAGGTGGGCCCGCGCCGCTCCGGCAGTACGAAGGCCTCGGCGAGGACGAGCAGCAGCAGGCCGAAGGTCGCCCCCGCGAGCCGTTCGAGGAGGGTGTCCGGAGCGTACGGCGGGAAGCACGGCAGGATGTAGAGCAGTTGCAGTCCGGGGGCGGCGCCCGCCGCGCGGGGCCCGGCCGCCGCCACGAAGGCCAGGACGAAGCCGATCAGGAGCATGCCGACCACGGCGCTCCAGGTCCGGATCGCGAGGTAGGTGCCGATCGTCAGCAGCAGCCAGGCCGCGGGGGTCGCCTTGACCATGACCGCGGCCCGCTGGCGGCCGGTGCCGGGGATGTGGGAGAGGGCGGCCATCGACACCGCGCCGAACAGCGCGTACGTCGCCGCCACCGGCCGGTCCAGCGCGTAGAGGCACACGAAGAACGAGGTGCACGCGGAGAGGGTGGTGCGCAGGGCGCGCCGCGTCACGACCGTGGGTCCGCGGTCGGCGCGTCCGGCAGGTTCGGCGCACATGACTCCAGGATCGGGCCACCTGGCGGAAGCCACCACATACTGGCGGGCGGGAGCCGATCGACGACGAGGGGCGGGAGCGACGGCATGGACGAGGCGCGGGCACGGGACGTACTGGCGACGGCGGGCCTGACCAGGGGTGCGCCGGGTGCGGTGGGTGAAGCGGGTGGCGCGGTGCTCCTCGCGTTCGGCGAGAACGCGGTCTTCGCCGTCGGCGACCTGGTGGTGAAGGTGGGGCGGGAGGCGGCGCTGCTGGAGCGGGCCGAACGGGAACTGGCGGTGTCCGCGTGGTTCGCCGCGTCCGGGATCCCCGCCGTCCGCGCGGCCGAGCCGAAGCCCCGGCTGGTGGACGGGCACCCCCTGACCCTGTGGCACCGGCTGCCGGACGCGGTACGGCCGGCGGGGTCCGAGGACCTGGCGGCGCTGCTGCGCCGGGTGCACGCGCTGCCCGAGCCACCCTTCCCGCTGCCCGCGCGGAACCTGCTGGCCGGGGTCGAGCGCTGGCTCAGGCTGGCGGCCGACGCCGTGGACCCGGCCGACGCGGCCTATCTGCGGGCCCGCCGGGACGCGTACGCCGATGAGCTGGCGGCCCTGACCCCGCGGCTGCCCCCGGGCCCGATCCACGGCGACGCCCTGCCCCGCAACGTCCATGTGGGCCCGGACGGCCCGACCCTGGTCGACCTGGAGACCGTGTCGGTCGATCTGCGCGAGCACGACCTGGTGGTGATGGCGCTCTCCCGCGACCGGTACGGCATGCCCGCCGAGGAATACGAGGCCTTCGTGGCGGCGTACGGGTGGGACGTGCGCGACTGGGAGGGCTGCGCGGTCCTGCGCGGCGCCCGGGAGACGGCCGGCTGTGCCTGGGTCGCCCAGCACGCCCCCACCGACCCCAACGCCCTGGCCGAATTCCGCCGCCGCGTGGCCTCCCTCAGGAACGGCGACCGGGAAACGCGCTGGCGTCCCTTCTAGACCGTGCCGGTCCGGACCGGGCCGATCTGGGCCGGGATCAGGCCGCGCAGCGGCCAGGCCTCGTCGATCACCGCGTCCGGGGTGCCCTGGCGGCGCAGGTACGACTGGAAGTCGCGGGCCCAGCGGGCGTGCCAGGTGCTCTGCCGCGCGTGCAGGTCGGCCGGGCTGAGTCCGGCCACCTCCGGATGCCGCTCGGCTATCGCGCGGGCCACCTGGACCGCGGCCAGCGCGTCGGCCCCGGCGTCGTGCGCGTCGTCGAGGGTGACCCCGTACACCCCGCAGACCGCTTCCAGGGTCCGCTTGCCCCGCCGGTAGCGGTCCACGGCCCGGTCGATGGTGAGCGGGTCCACCACCGGACCGGTCGGCGCCCCGCCCAGTCGGTCGGCCAATGACGGTAGCCCGTGCCGGGCCAGCTCGGCGCTCAGCAGGGTCAGGTCGAAGGCGGCGTTGTACGCGACCACCACCGCGCCCGTGCGCCAGTGTCCGACCAGGGCCTCGGCGACCTCGTCCGCGACCTCCCGTACCGGGCGTCCCTCGGCGACCGCGCGCTCCGTGCTGATCCCGTGGATCGCCGAGGCCCCGTCCGGAATCGGTATCCCCGGGTCCGCGAGCCAGCCGCGCCGCTCGCGCACCGCACCGTCGCGCACCTCGACCAGGGCCGCCGTCACGATCCTCGACTCCCCCGGCTCCGTGCCGGTCGTCTCCAGGTCGAATCCGATCAGCACACCGCCGTGCCAGTCCCCCATGCCGTGCCAGTCCTCCACCCCGTGCCCCTCCCCCGTACACCTTCGGTCAACGGGTTTCAGCCTGCCACGGGGCACTGACAGCCAGGCCGCCGGGGGCGCGCCCGGCCCCTCGGGCCCGGTGTCAGGACACCGGCCGGGAGTCCTCCCACATCGACTCGAACTCTTCCCGGTAGGTCGTGAACAGCCCGTGGTCAGCGTCCTTCGGCACCCCGCGCCCGCCGCCCCGCAGTACCAGGACCGGGGACTCCATGCCGCGCGCCCGCCGCAGGTAGGACTGGACCACCGCGATGCCCGAGGACTGACCCTCCACCAGGTAGGCGGTGAACCGCGGGGTCTCGTCGAAGACGTGGATCTCGAAGCGGGAGGGGTCCCGCAGTCCCGCCCGGACCCGGCGGACGTGCAGGATGTTCATCTCGACCGAGCGGCTCAGCTCGCCCTTGCGCAGTCCCAGTTCCCGCTCGCGCCGCTTCACGGCGCTGCTCGCCGGGTTGAGGAACAGCAGCCGCACCCGGCAACCGGCCTCGGTGAGCCGGACGAGTCTTCGGCCCGAGAAGTTCTGGACCAGCAGGTTGAGCCCTATACCGATGGCGTCGAGCCGCCGCGCGCCGCCGAAAAGGTCCTCTGCGGGGAGCTGGCGCTGCAGCCGTACCCGGTCGGGGTGGACCGAGATGACGTCCGCGTACCGGTCGCCCACCAGGTCCTCGACGGCGTCGATCGGCAGCCGTTCCGCCGAGGGACTGCCGGAGACCCCGCCCAGTACCTCCAGCAGGCGTGCCGAGGCCCGCTCCGCCTGCTCCAGGACGGGTCGGGACAGGGCCCGGTTGCGGGAGACGACGTTGCGGGTGACCTCCAGCTCGTCCAGGGCCAGCTCGATCTCGCGCCGGTCGTCGAAGTACGGCTCGAAGCACGGCCAGTGCTGGACCATCAGCTCGCGCAGCTGGGGCAGGGTCAGGAAGCTCAGCACGTTGTCGTCGGCCGAGTCGAGCAGGTAGCCCTTGCGCCGGCTGACCTCGCGCACGGCGACGGCCCGCTGCACCCATTCCTGCCCGGCGGGTCCGGCCGCCGCGACGACCCAGTCGTCGGTGCCGTGCACCGGTTCGTAGATCGGTCGGAGCACCGCACCGACCACCGCGCGCAAGCGCTGTTCGATGAGGTTCAGCCAGATGTACGCACGGCCGGCCCGCTGTGCCCGGGTCCGGACCTCGCTCCAGGCCTCCGCGCCCCAGTCCAGCTCCACGCCGGTCCCCGCGTCCCCGGCCTCGGCCGGTCCGCCCGCCAGGGAGACCGCCCCGGCCGGGATCCCCGCGGACGTCCCGCCGGGGACACCCCCTGGGGCGTCCGCCGGGCCACCCTCGTGACTGCTGTCACCAGGGGGCAGCTCCAGACCTCCCGAGCTCACCCGTGCACCGCCTTCTGCGTCTGGACGCCCGTCTCCAGTGATCACGGAAGGGTACTCCGCGCGCGCGGCCCGGTGCAGCCCGACGGCCCTTACCGGCACCGCCCGTTGACCCATTATCCGATGCGCACACAGTCCGCTGACCCGCATATCAGCTCTGCGGGTCACCCAATAGGACCCCTGCCAAGTCCGCGCTTGCGGCCCCTCTTTCGGGGAAGATCTGGCAGGGACGTGGTCCATGCCGGGTCGGCCGGGACATCTTCGGGCAACGAGGGAAGAGTCGTTATCTATGCAGGTCTGGCCGGGACAGGCGTATCCGCTGGGTGCCACGTACGACGGCGCCGGCACCAACTTCGCGGTCTACTCGGAGGCCGCCCGACGCATCGAGCTGTGCCTCCTCCACGACGACGGGTCGGAATCCGCCGTGGAGCTGCGCGAGACGGACGCCTTCGTCCGTCACGCCTACCTGCCCGGCGTCATGCCGGGCCAGCGCTACGGATTCCGTGTGCACGGGCCGTACGAGCCCGAGCGCGGGCGGCGCTGCAACGCGGCGAAGCTGCTGCTGGATCCGTACGCGCGGGCCATCAGCGGCCGGGTCAGCTGGAACGAGGCGGTGTACGGCTACCACTTCGGCCGGCCGGACTCCCGCAACGACCTGGACTCCGCCCCGCACACGATGAGCTCGGTGGTGGTGAACCCGTACTTCGACTGGGCCAACGACCGACCGCCACGTCACGAGTACCACCACACCGTGCTGTACGAGGCCCACGTCAAGGGTCTGACCATGCACCATCCGGACCTCCCCGAGGAGCTGCGCGGCACCTACGGGGCGCTGGCGCACCCGGCGGTCATCGGCCACCTCACCAAGCTCGGGGTGACGGCGCTGGAGCTGATGCCGGTCCACCAGTTCGTCAACGACCACCGGCTGGTCAACGACGGGCTGAGCAACTACTGGGGCTACAACACCATCGGCTTCTTCGCCCCGCACAACGGCTACGCGTCGGGTGACCGCGGCCAGCAGGTGCTGGAGTTCAAGTCGGCCGTCCGGGCCCTGCACGAGGCCGGTATCGAGGTGATCCTCGACGTGGTCTACAACCACACGGCGGAGGGGAACCACCTGGGCCCGACGCTGTCCTTCCGGGGGCTGGACAATGCCTCGTACTACCGGCTGGCGGACGATCCGCGGCACTACATGGACACCACCGGCACCGGCAACTCGCTGCTGATGCGCTCGCCGCACGTGCTCCAGCTGATCATGGACTCGCTGCGCTACTGGGTCACCGAGATGCACGTGGACGGTTTCCGCTTCGACCTGGCGGCGACGCTGGCCCGCCAGTTCCACGAGGTGGACCGGCTCTCGTCGTTCTTCGACCTGGTGCAGCAGGATCCGGTGGTCAGCCAGGTGAAGTTGATCGCGGAGCCGTGGGACCTGGGCGAGGGCGGCTACCAGGTGGGAAACTTCCCGCCGCTGTGGACCGAGTGGAACGGCAAGTACCGGGACACCGTACGGGACCTGTGGCGCGGGCAGCCGCGCACGCTCGCGGAGTTCGCCGGGCGACTGACGGGGTCCTCGGACCTGTACCAGGACGACGGGCGACGCCCGCTGGCGTCGATCAACTTCACCACCTGCCACGACGGTTTCACCCTGAACGACCTGGTCTCCTACGACGAGAAGCACAACGAGGCCAACCGGGAGGGCAATCGGGACGGGGAGACCCACAACCGCTCCTGGAACTGCGGGGTGGAGGGGCCGACCGAGGATCCGGAGATCCTGGAACTGCGCGAACGCCAGATGCGCAACTTCACGGCGACCCTGATGCTGTCGCAAGGGGTGCCGATGCTCAGCCACGGCGACGAGTTCGGGCGCACCCAGCAGGGCAACAACAACGCCTACTGCCAGGACAACGAGTTGTCGTGGGTGCGCTGGCCGGAGCCGGGCAAACCGGCGCCCTCGCTGCTGGAGTTCACCCGGCGGATGGTGTGGCTGCGCCGCGACCACCCGGTCTTCCGGCGGCGCCGGTTCTTCCACGGACGGCCGGTGGAGGGCACGCACGACGAGCTGTCCGACATCGCCTGGTTCACCCCGCACGGGGAGGAGATGCGGGCGCGGGACTGGCAGGCGCAGCACGCGAAGGCGCTGACCGTCTTCCTGAACGGTGAGGCGATCTCCGAGCCGGGGACCCGGGGGGAGCGGATCACCGACGACTCGTTCCTGCTGATGTTCAACGCGGGCGCGGAGTCCCAGGACTTCACCGTTCCGGCGGGGCACGGCGCGCAGTGGCGGCTGGTGGTGGACACGGCGCGGGCGGACGTGCTGCCACCCGGCACCGGGCCGCAGTACGCGGCGGGTGACCGGGTGGCGCTGACGGGGCGGTGTCTGGTGGTGCTTCAGCGCCCGGCGTAGGCGGCGCCGCTCCCGTCCGCGGCCGGGGAGGCGCCGGTCCGCGGTCCGACCCCCGGGCCGGTCCGCGGACCCGGGACGCGCGCCTCGGCGGTGTGCGTCCGGGCGGCGGGCGCCTGGGTGACGAGGGCGAGGAGCAGGCAGAGCGCGGCAGCCCCGACGGCCACGGCGAAGGCTCCGGTGGGTCCGTGGGCCTCGGCGAGGCGCCCGCAGACGAGGAGCGCCGTGGCCTGTCCGGCCACCAGGCAGCTGGCGGCGACGGCCATGGCGGTGGAGAGGCGGGCCGGTTCCACGGCCCGCTCGGTGAGCGCGAACGCGGTGATCAGGTGGGGTGCGTAGGCGGCGCCCAGCACGGTGACGACGACATACAGCGGCCACAGGCTGTCGGTGAACAGCAGCGGTACCGAGAGCACCAGGGCCGCTCCGGTCGCCACCCGCCAGCGCAGCCGCAGCCCGAAGCGGGCGGGCAGCGCGCCGAGCGAGATGCCGACGACCGCGCTGACGACGCCCATGGCGGAGTAGACGACGGCGGCCTGGTCGGGCACGCCGAGCCGGATGGTGAGCGCGGTGATGCCCGCCTGGCAGGCACCGAACATCACGCCCTGGAGGGCGAGGGAGCACCGTACGGCGTGGACCACCCCGGGCGACCTGACCCGGCTCCCCGGGGCCCGCTCGGGGGCGGGCGACCCGGCCGTGACGGCGGCGGTCGGGTGCAGGGCGTAGATCGCGCCGAAGACGGCGACGAGGCCGGCCGCGCCGACGAGGGCGACGGCGGGGTGCGCGAGCAGCGCGGCGAGTCCGACGAGGGCGGGCCCGAAGACGAAGGAGACCTCGTCCAGGGTGCCTTCGAGCGCGTGGACGGCTCCGACGACGCTCTCGTCGGACTTCGCCCGGTGGGCCAGGGCCACCGAACGGGTGCGGGCGAGCGGTCCGATCAGCGGTACGGAGGCGCCGGTGAGGGCGCCGATCGCGGCGAGCGGGACGGTGGCCAGGTGGGTGAGGGCCCCGGCGACGAGGGCGGCGGTGGCCACGGCGTTGACGGCGGCCGCGGCCAGGACGACGGGGCGCTGCCCGTGGCGGTCGGCGAGCCGGCCGAGGACGGGTCCGAAGAGGACCTGCCCGAGGGAGAGGGCGCCGCCGACCGTGCCCGCGACGGCGAGGGATTCGCTGGTCCGGGCGACCAGCAGGAAGCTGCCGAACTGGGACATCGCGACGGGCAGTCGGGCGAGGAAAGAGACGAGCGGAAGTAGGGGCCCGGTCAGGGCGATGACGTTTCGATAGGTGCTGACGGTTCCAACCACTTGATCGACATTAACCCGGTGCAGTCACTCGGATGCATTGGGTAATGGCACGGAATCCGGCAGGTTGGGTACGTACGTTCTCATGAGCCAGCCGCGCGCGACCCCCGAATCGGAATCTGACGTTCCGACACCAGTCACTCCGACGTCGACCTACCGCCTCCAGCTGCGCCCGGAGTTCCCCTTCGCGGCGGCCGAGGCAGCCGTGCCGTACCTCGCCTCGCTCGGCGTGTCGCACCTGCACCTCTCCCCCGTCCTGGAGGCGGCCCCCGGCTCGACCCACGGGTACGACGTCACCGACCACTCCCGCGTGCGGTCCGAGCTCGGCGGCGAGCCGGGCCTGCGGGCCCTGGCCGGGGCCGCCCGGGCGCACGGCCTCGGCCTGGTCCTCGACATCGTGCCCAACCACATGGCGGTACCGACCCCGCTACGGCTGAACCGGCCGCTGTGGGAGGTGCTGCGGGACGGCCCGGCCTCGCCGTACGCCCGCTGGTTCGACATCGACTGGGAGGCGGGTGACGGGCAGGTGCTGCTGCCGGTGCTGGCCGGGCCGGTGGAGACCTGCGAGCTGAAGGCCGACGGCGACGTGCTGCGCTACGGGGAGCAGGAGTTCCCGCTGCGCGAGGGGACCGCGGGGCTGGCGCTGCCCGAGCTGCTCGCCGCGCAGTGGTACCGGCCGGCCTGGTGGCGCGAGGCCCGCACCGCGCTCAACTACCGCCGCTTCTTCACCATTTCGGACCTGATCGGGGTCCGGGTGGAGGACCCGGAGGTGTTCACGGCCACCCATGCGAAGGTGCTGGAGCTGGTCCGGGACGGGGTCGCGGACGGGCTGCGGATCGACCACGTGGACGGCCTGGCGGACCCGGAGGAGTACCTGCGACGGCTGCGGGCGGCCGCGGGCGAGGACTGCTGGGTGGTGGTCGAGAAGATCCTGGCCCGCGAGGAGCGGCTGCCGTCCGCCTGGCCGGTGGCGGGGACCACCGGCTACGACGCCCTGCACCGGGTGGACGGGGTGTTCACCGACCCCGAGGGCGCCGCGGAACTGGCGGCCCGGTACGGGGAGAGCACCGGGCTGCCGCGCTGGCCGGAGACGGCCCGGGCGTCCGCGCGGGAGGTGCTGACCGGCGACCTGGCCGCCGAGCTGGGCGCACTGGAACGGCTGGCCGGAGTGGAACTGGCTCCGACGGTGCGGGAGTTGCTCATCGCCTTTCCGGTCTACCGGCCGTACCCCGGCGAGCCGGAGCTGCCGCCCCGGGCCCTGGAGCAGGCGGCCGCGGCGGCCGGTCCCGGCGCGGTGGCCGCCGTACGGGAGCTGCTGCTGCGGGATCCGGCCTTCGCCGCCCGCTTCGCCCAGACCTCGGCGGCCCTGCGCGCCAAGTCCCTGGAGGACCGGGCCTTCTACCGGTACGCCCCGCTGCTGTCGGCCACCGAGGTCGGCGGGGAGCCGGGCCGGCCGGCCGTGTCGGTCGCGGAGTTCCACGCGTACTGCGCCGCCCTGGCCGAGGAGTGGCCCGCGGCCGGGACCGTCCTGTCCACGCACGACACCAAGCGCAGCGCGGACGTCCGGGCCCGGATCGCGGCGCTGTCCCAGGCGCCGGAACTGATGGGCCGCCCCGAGGGTCCCGACCCCCAGCTGGCCTGGGTGGCCCGGCAGACCGCGCTGGGGCTCGGCCGGGTCCCCGAGGCCGGGCCCCGGCTGGCCGACGCCCTGCTGAAGGCGGTCCGCGAGGCGGCCCTGCACACCAGCTGGACCGAGCCGGACGAGGCGTACGAGGCGGGCGTGGCCGGCTACGTCCAGGACCTGCTCGACCTCCCGGCGGAGCTGGCCGGGGCGGCCCGGACGAACCTGCTCGGCATGACCCTGCTGCACCTGGCGATGCCGGGGGTCCCGGAGGTCTACCAGGGCGCGGAGACGGAGTACCGGGCGCTGGTGGACCCCGACAACCGGCGTCCGGCCCACTTCCCCCGCGGGGCCCTGGCCCGACTGGACGGCGGGTCCGCCCCCGAGGACCCGGCCGAGGAGAAACTCGGGCTCACGGCGACCCTGCTGCGGCTGCGCCGGGACCGGCCGGAGCTGTTCCGGGGCTACGCGCCGGTCCTGGCCCGGGGCCCGGCCGCCGACCATCTGCTGGCCTTCACCCGGGCCCCCGGGCTGCTGGTGGCGGCCACCCGGCTGTCCCACCGGCTGGCCGCGTCGGGCGGCTGGCGGGACACCCGCCTGCACCTGCCTCCCGGCACCTGGACCCGCCTCGCCCCTGCCACCCGCCTCGTCCCGTCCGGGGACCGCACCGCGTCGCACAGCGGCTCGGCCGAGGTGGCGGCCCTGCTGGACGGCCACCCGGTGGGTGTCTGGCTGCGCCGGTGAACCGTCGGCGCCCGGACGTGGCGCCGGGGGGGGGGGGGGGGGGGGCGGGGCCGCCCCCCCCCCCGGGGCCCGCGCCCCCCCCCCCCCCGGGCGGCGGGCGCGCGCCGGCGGGGCGAGCGCGGAGACGGCGCCGGCG
>NZ_JBICYT010000057.1:0-35467 GCF_043201215.1 Streptomyces sp. NPDC048331
GGGGGGGGGGGGGGGGGGGGGGGGGGGGGGGGGGGGGGGGGGGGGGGGGGGGGGTCGTCCGGGGTGTAAAACGTGATTTGTTGGCCCGGACCGCCGGGCACCTCGATATCGGGCCGAGGGGCCATAAATCATGCCTACCCCGGACGACCCCCGCCCCGCCGCCGGACCCGGCCCCGCCCCCACCCCGCCGCTGCCCGGCTAGGCTTGATGTCGGAAAACCGCCAGCCGGCGGTTCCGCGACACCGGATCCTAGAGCCATGCACACCGACACCGAGCGCTGCGTAAGGGCCGTGCAGTCGAAGGACGCCCGCTTCGACGGCTGGTTCTTCACCGCCGTCCTGACCACCCGCATCTACTGCCGCCCCAGCTGCCCCGCGGTGCCGCCGAAGGTCGAGAACATGACCTTCCTGCCCAGCGCCGCCGCCTGCCAGCAGGCCGGGTTCCGGGCCTGCAAGCGGTGTCGCCCCGACACGAGTCCCGGTTCGCCCGAGTGGAACGCCCGGGCCGACGCCGTCGCCCGCGCCATGCGGCTGATCCAGGACGGCGTGGTGGACCGGGAGGGCGTGCCGGGTCTGGCCGGCCGGCTGGGCTACTCCGCCCGCCAGGTCGAGCGTCAGCTGAACGCCGAGCTCGGGGCCGGTCCGCTCGCCCTGGCGCGGGCCCAGCGCGCCCAGACCGCCCGGCTGCTCATCGAGACCTCCGAGCTCCCGATGGGCGACGTGGCCTTCGCCGCCGGGTTCTCCTCCATCCGGACCTTCAACGACACGGTCCGCGAGGTCTTCGGCCTGTCCCCGAGCGAGCTGCGGGAGCGGGCCGTCAAGGCCGGCCGCGGCCGGAAGGCCCCTCCCCGGATCCCCGGGACGATCAGCCTGCGGCTGCCGTTCCGGGCCCCGCTGAACCCCGACAACCTCTTCGGGCACCTCGCCGCGACCGCCGTCCCCGGGGTCGAGGAGTGGCGCGACGGCGCCTACCGTCGCACCCTCCGCCTGCCCTACGGCACCGGCGTGGTCGCCCTGACCCCGCAGCCGGACCACATCGGCTGCCGGCTCGCGCTGACCGACCTGCGCGACCTCACCATCGCCATCAGCCGCTGCCGCTGGATGCTCGACCTGGACGCCGACCCCGAGGCGGTCGACGAGCAGCTGCGTTCCGACCCGATGCTGGCCCCGCTCGTGGACAAGGCCCCCGGGCGCCGGGTCCCGCGTACGGTCGACGCGCCGGAGTTCGCCGTACGGGCGGTACTGGGCCAGCAGGTCTCCACCGCGGCGGCGCGTACGCACGCGGCCCGGCTGGTCAGCGCGCACGGGGAGCCGATCGAGGACCCGCTGGGCGGGCTGACCCACCTCTTCCCCTCTCCGCAGGCCCTCGCCGGGCTGGATCCGGAGGCCCTGGCCCTGCCCCGCACTCGGCGCGCCACGCTGACCACCCTGGTCTCGGCGCTCGCCGACGGTTCGCTGGCGCTCGGCCTCGACAGCGACTGGGAGGCGGCGCGGGCTCAGCTCTCGGCGCTGCCCGGCTTCGGTCCGTGGACCACCGAGGTGATCGCGATGCGGGCGCTCGGCGACCCGGACGCGTTCCTGCCGTCGGATCTGGGGATCCGACGGGCGGCGCAGGGGCTCGGGCTGCCGTCCACCCCCTCGGCGCTCACCGCCCGCGCGGCCGCTTGGCGTCCCTGGCGGGCGTACGCCGTCCAGTACCTGTGGGCCACGGACGCCCACCCGATCAACCACCTGCCCGTCTGAGGAGCACCAGCGATGCGATCCCCCCTGAACAGCACCAAGACGCACACCGTCGTCGACAGCCCCTACGGCCCGCTGACCCTGGTCGCCACGGACGGGGTGCTCAGCGGCCTCTACATGACGGAGCAGCGGCACCGGCCGGCCGAGGAGTCCTTCGGGGAGCGGGTGGCGGCCGCCGAGGAGCCCTTCCCGGAGGTGGTGCGCCAGTTGACCGCGTACTTCGCCGGGGAGCTCACCGAGTTCGACCTGCCGCTGCGCCTGGAGGGCACCGATTTCCAGCGCAGCGTCTGGGATCAGCTCATGCGGATCCCGTACGGCGAGACGTGGTCGTACGGGGAGCTCGCCACCAGGCTGGGCAAGCCCAACGCCTCGCGCGCGGTGGGCCTGGCGAACGGGAAGAACCCGGTCGGCATCATCGTGCCCTGTCACCGGGTGATCGGCGCGTCGGGCGGGATGACCGGTTACGGCGGCGGGCTCGACCGCAAGGTGCGGCTGCTGGCCTTCGAGTCCGGGGAACGGGTCCGCGTCCTGTTCTGACATGGGGCTCACCCCCGGCCCCATTCCGAAATGCGGTCTTTTTGCAGCGGTTGTATGAATGGAATACCGCTACATGATCGGAGTCGGGCATGGACGACTATCCGCTTCTCAACATCTTCTGGACGATGCTGTACCTGTTCCTGTGGATCATGTGGTTCTTCCTGCTCTTCAAGATCATCACGGACATCTTCCGTGACCACAGCCTGGGCGGCTGGGGGAAGGCGGGATGGCTGATCTTCGTGATCATCCTTCCCTTCCTGGGCGTGTTCGTCTACCTCATCGCCCGCGGCAAGAGCATGGGTGAGCGGGACATCAAGCAGGTCCAGGAGAACGAGGCCGCCTTCCGGTCCTACGTCCAGAAGACGGCGGGCACCGGCGGCAGTGCGGACGAACTGCACAAGCTCGCCGCGCTCAAGGACAAGGGCGACATCACCCAGGAGGAGTTCGACCGCGCCAAGGCCAAGCTCCTGGCGTGACCGGGTCCGGGTCCGTTCAGACGACGAGGAGCGGAACGAGCAGCGCGAAGGCGGCTCCGGCCTCCACCGCGTAGTTGTACAGCGAGGGGTGCTGGACCGGGGCGGCGAGCAGGACCACGCTCTGCTGGGCGGCGGCGGCCGCCACCCAGTCGGCGTCGGCGCCGAGGTTGCCCTGGTACCAGCCCTCGCAGGAGCCGGGTCCGGTGACGGCGAGGAGGTCGTCCTCGCGGCGGTAGAAGGCCTGCCAGTCGGCGGCCGGGACGGACCAGCCCTCGAAATCGGTGAACTGCGCCCAGCCGCCCTCGCGTATCGCGGTGTCGAAGAGCCAGACCGGGGTCCCCTCCGGAGTGACTTCACCACCGGCCTGCTGGTCGGTGGTGAAGTGCACCATGGGGAGGGCGTCGGGCCCGTCGGCGGTGCTGGGCCAGGCGTACATCGTGATCATCTGCTGATTCTGTCCTGGTCGAGGTAAGTCCGGTGTTACGGCGCGCCCTACCTACGGGGCCACCGGGCGGCGGCCGTTCTCCAGTTCCGCGGCACCCTCGCCCGACTGCGCGATCCGGTACGCCTCTTGGATGCGCCGGCCGAGCGGTTCGGGGAGGTATGCGGTGAGTTCGGCGGGCTCGACGAGCCGCCAGGAGATCAGCTCCTCCTGTTGCAGCGTGATGGAGGCGAGCTGGGTCTCGTCGAGCACCCCACCGTCGTAGACATAGGCGACCAGCGGCGGGCGGCCGGGACCCGGCACCCAGTCGACGGCCAGGAGGCGGCCGAGCGGGAGGTCGATGCCGATCTCCTCGGCGCTCTCCCGCCGGGCCGCGGTGCGCGGGGACTCGTTCCGGTCCGACTCGATCGTGCCGCCCGGCAGGGCCCAGCCCTCGCGGTAGTTGGGCTCGACCAGCAGGACCCGACCGTCGGCGTCCCGATAGAGGGCGGCCGCGCCCGCCAGCACCCGGGGCAGGCTCGCGATGTACGTGGCGTAGTCGTCTGCGGTGGTCACGCCGCAACCCTAGTTGCTCCGCCGCGAGCCCTGCGAGGTGTCCCCCGCCACTTTCGGGGCCGGTCAGCACGGGGCGTTCGGTCCGTTCCGGGATCGAAGGCGACCAAATGATGATTGCTTTACGGATGATATTGTTACCGCTCGCCCGGGTCACTCGCTTCCGCCCTGTGGCGCCAAGGGCTCCGGTAGCTGGTGCGCCTCCGCGTGGTCGGCCTGGTGGTCCGCTGCCGACGTAACCGCTCTCGGCAGGTCAGATCGTCAGGCATCCGCCGGCGGTCTTCCGCACTCGGAGATTGAAGACAAGCCCCTCCATGCAGAACGCAGCAGCCCCGGCACGTGACGCAGTCGACCGGCCGGCACCCGTGCTGTCCGTCGTCATCCCGATCTACAACGAGCAGGAGGCCCTGCCCCTGACCGTGGCGCGCCTGCGCCCGATCCTGGACGGCATGGGGATCAGCTACGAGGTCGTCGGCATCGACGACGGCAGCACCGACGCCACTCCGATGATCATGCAGAAGATCCGCCAGGAGTGGCCCGAGCTGCGCATCGTGCGCTTCGCCCGCAACTCCGGGCACCAGGCCGCGCTGACCGCGGGCATCCACCGGGCCTACGGCGATTACGTCGTGAGCATCGACGCCGATCTCCAGGACCCGCCGGAGAAGATCGTCGAGATGTACGAGCTGGCCCGCGAGAAGAACCTGGACATCGTCTACGGCGTCCGCGGCGACCGCGGCACCGACACCTTCTTCAAGCGGCGCACGGCCGGCGTCTACTACTGGCTGATGCGCAAGCTCGTCGGCAAGAACATGCCCAACCAGGCCGGCGACTTCCGCCTGCTCAGCCGGGCCGCGGTCGACGCGCTCAAGTCCCTGCCCGAGCACCAGCCGGTCTACCGGCTGCTCGTGCCGTGGCTCGGCTTCAGCAGCGGCGAGGTCGTCTACGTCCGTGAGGAGCGGGTCGCCGGCAGCACCCACTACCCGCTGTCCAAGATGGTCCGCCTGGCCCTCGACAGCATCACGAACTTCTCGGCCAGCCCGCTGCGGCTCGCCACCTGGCTCGGTCTGCTCAGCTTCCTCGTCTGCTTCTGCCTGGCGATCTACACGACGCTCCAGTACGCGTTCGGCTCGACCGTGCCCGGCTGGTCCTCGCTGTTCATCGGGATGCTGTTCATCGGCGGTGTCCAGCTCATCTGCGTGGGCCTGCTCGGCGAGTACATAGGCCGGATCTACTCCGCCGTCCAGGCCCGGCCCGCCTACTTCGTCGGGTACGACTCCGCCGAGGACACCGCGGTCGCCGATCGCGACCAGCGGGTCTCCGAGTACGCGGCCTGATTCCGGGCGCCCCGGTACGGGGCGCTCCCGGCCGCCCCCGTCGGGGGCGGCCGACGCATAGCAGGTAGGGAAGAAACAAGACATATGGGTACAACTGGCAGCGCCACGCCCGAGCGGACCGACCTCCGGGCACGGCCGCTGAGCGGCGCGTCCCCGTCCCGCACGACCGACCGGCCCGGACCGCACGCGTTCTGGCGTTTCCTGCCGGCGGCCGCCGCGTACCTCCTGCTGGTCTCCCTGCTGCTGGCCTCGGACACCCCGATCGGCGACATCGCCCGGTACACCTTCTACGTGCTCTGGGGCGTTCTGCTCCCCGGCACCCTGGTCTTCCGGGCCCTTCGCCGCCGGCCGCACTCGCTGGTCGAGGACCTCGCCTTCGGCGCGGTCACCGGTCTGGCCCTGGAGCTGGTCGCCTGGGCGGTCCTCGTCGGGACCGGCGCCCAGGCGTTCGCCCTCGCGTGGCCGCTCGCCGTGGTGGTCCCCTTCGCGGCCCTGCCCAAGCTCCGCCGGCACTGGCGTCCGCGCGGGTACACCAGCCCCTCGTTGGGCTGGTCCTGGTCGGTCTCGGGGACGGTGATGCTCAGCAGCGTCTACTTCCACCAGGTCTTCCTGTCCTTGTACCCGGTGCTCCCGGACAAGGAGGGCAGTCGGCTGTTCGGCGACATGCCGTACATGCTGTCGCTCGCCGCGAACGCGAAGCAGAACGTCCCGCTGACCCTGCCCCAGGCGTCCGGCGAACCCCTGTACTACCACTGGTTCACCTTCGCCCACATGGCGATGACGGACATGGTCGGTCATCTCGACCTCGCCGTGATCGAGTCCCGGCTCATGGTCCCCGCGCTGGCGGCCCTCGGCATGGTGATCACCGCCGTGGTGGCCCGGCGCCTCATCGGGCGGGCCTGGGCGGGTCCGCTGGCCGCGCTGCTGGTCTTCGCGGTCGCGGAGTTCACCGCCGCCTATCCCAACCCCGTACCCACCTGGACCTTCGGCGCCCCGGCCGTCCGGCTGATGTCCTGGTCGAGCCTCTCGCAGACCTACAGCCAGCCGCTGTTGATCGCGCTGATGGGGGTCGTCGGCGACGCGCTGCGCAGGAGCCGCCGGGACGGCGAGGCGGTCACGGACGGCGAAGGCGAGGACCGGGCCCCGCTCCTCGGCCGCGGCGTGTACGTCCTCGTCGCGATGTTCGCCCTGGCCTCCACCGCGGCCAAGGCGAGCACCCTGCCCGTCACCCTGGCGGGCCTCGCCCTGGCCGGCCTCGTCCTGCTGATCACCACCCGGCGCATCCCCTGGCACGTGGTCGGGCTGGGCGCGATCCTGGGCGGTGCCCAACTCTTCGCCACTGCCGTCATCTTCAACTTCGAGAGCTACGGCCTCGAGATCATCCCGTTCGGCAACGTCCGGGGCTACTGGGCCGATGCCGACGGGCTGCGCTCACCGGCGTTCCAGGCGCTTGTGGTGGTGGGCACCATGGTCGCCTTCGTGCTGAACCACCAGCTGAAGCTGCTCGGCGCGATCCCTCTGATCTCCAAGCGGCGGTTCCGGCTGGAGCCGGTCCAGTGGTTCCTGCTCGGCGCCTCCGTGGCGGGACCCTGTGCCTACCTGGCCGTCAACGGCTACAACTCCAGCTACTTCACCCTCGCCGCGCTGCCCTTCGGGGCCGTGCTGTCGGCCTGGGGCTTCTGCGAGACCTTCGAGCGCGCCGCGCTCGGCAGGCGGGCCAAGGTCGCGCTCGCCCTCGGCGTGGTCGTCCTTTCCGCACTGCTCACCTTCGGGATCTACCGCTACTCCGGCCGCTGGTCGGCGTACGTACTGCGGCTCGCCGGGGACCAGCGGCACGCGGCCACGTACTCCGTGCTGCTGCCCGCGCTCGGCCTGGCCGCCGCGCTGGCCCTGGCCGCTCTGGTCGGGGCGGTCCTGTGGCGGCTCGGCGGCCGGGTGTGGCCCGCGCTGCGCGGCCGCGGCGCGATCGTCCTGCTGACCGCCGCCCTCACCGCCGGCGTCCCGGGGCTCTTCCACGACGTCCTGCAGTCCCGGCAGGAGTTGTGGTCGTACTCGTGGGTCATGCCCGGCTCGCAGGTGGAGGCGGCGCGCTGGATCCGCGCCCACAGCGAGCCGTCGGACGTACTGGCCACCAACAGCCACTGCTGGGAGTTGGAGGGCCCGCTGCCGGCGGGGGCGACGTGCGACAACGTCCGCTCGCAGTGGCTCAGCGCGTACTCGGAGCGGTCGGTGCTGATCGAGGGCTGGGCGTACGCGCCGCGGGCCATGGCGCTGTCGGGTGGCTCGGCCGCCTACAACGGGCCCTTCTGGGACCAGGAACTGTTCCGACTCAACGAGGACGCCGTCTACCGGCCGACCGCCGAGATCCTGAGCCGACTGCACGACCGGCACCACGTCCGTTATGTGGTGGCGCACCGCCCGTCGGGCGCCGAGTCGCCGCTGCTGGCCGATCTCGCGAAGAAGGTCTACGACAACGGTCGGATGGCGGTGTACGAGCTGTCCTGACCGGGCAGGTCCGCGACACCCACCGGACAGGGGCCCGGGGGCCCCGAGGCGTCACGCCGTCGGGGACCCCGGGCCTTCGCCGTACCCCTCCCGCCGTTCCCCGGACTCGGCGGGTCCACGCCGGCCACGGGCCGCGCCCTGTTCGCTGATGGCATCGCCGACCATGGCCCGGACCGCGTCCCGCATCCCGTGCAGGGGGTGGTGGCGGGCGGGTCCGGCGCCCGGGTCCGTACGGAGTTCCTTCACCAGGGCCCAACAGAGCAGCAGCATCACGATGACGAAGGGCAGCGCGACCAGGATGGTCGCGGTCTGCAGGGACTTCAGGCCGCCCGCGACGAGCAGCACGGCGGCGACGGCGGCCATCAGTACGCCCCAGGTGACGACGAGCCAGGTCGGCGGATTGAGGGAGCCGCGGCTGGTGAGCGAGCCCATCACCAGGGAGGCCGAGTCGGCGCTGGTGACGAAGTAGGTCATGACGAGGACCATGGCGACCCACGAGGTGACCGCGGAGAGCGGCAGGGCGTCCAGCATCGCGAAGAGCGAGGCCTCCGTACCGTCCTTGATCTTGACGGCGAAGTCGACGGCTCCGGTGGAGTCGAGGCGGATCGCGGTGCCGCCCATGACGCAGAACCAGATCACGGTGGCCCCGCTGGGGACGAGCAGCACGCCGATGAGGAACTCGCGGATGGTGCGGCCGCGCGAGATGCGGGCGATGAAGGTGCCGACGAAGGGAGCCCAGGACAGCCACCAGGCCCAGTAGAAGATCGTCCACGCGCCGAGCCACTTGGAGTCGGTGAAGGCGCCGGTGCGGCTGGCCATGGGCACCAGCTCGCTCAGGTATCCGCCGACGCTCGAGGGGATCACGTCGAGGATGTAGACGGTCGGGCCGAGTACGAAGACGAAGAGCATCAGGATCGCGGCGAGCACGAGGTTGATCGTGCTGAGCCATTTGACGCCCTTGTGCAGGCCGGAGAAGGCGGAGAGGACGAAGGCCGCCGACAAGGAGCCGATGATGATCAGCTCGACGGTCGTCGAGTCCTCGATGCCGGTGGTGAGGTCGAGCCCTTTGGAGACCTGGAGGGCGCCGAGGCCGAGGCTGGTGGCGGTTCCGAAGACGGTGGCGAACACGGCCAGCAGGTCGATGGCCTTGCCGGCCGGTCCGGCCGCCCGTTCCTCGCCCATCAGGGGGACGAAGGCGGAGCTCAGGCGGTTGCCGCGGCCCTTGCGGAAGGTCGCGTAGGCCAGGGCGAGGCCGGCGATGCCGTAGATCGCCCAGGGGGTGAGGGTCCAGTGGAAGAAGGAGTACTCCATGGCCGCGAGCGCGGCGGCGCCGGTGCGGGGGGCCGCACCGGAGGCCGGGGGCGGCGCCAGGTAGTGCGTGAGGGGCTCCCCCACCCCGTAGAACATCAGACCGATGCCCATGCCGGCGCTGAACATCATCGCGATCCACGCGAGGTTGGTGAACTCGGGCTCGGAGTCGTCGGCCCCCAGACGGATCCGGCCGAACCGGCTGATCGCGAGGACGACGCACATGACGAGGAAGACGTCGGCGGCGATCACGAACAGCCAGGCGAAGTTGCTCAGCACCCAGGAGAGCGCGGTGGCCGACGCCGTGTCGAAGGAGTCCTTGCCGAGGGCCGCCCACGCGACGACGGCCAGCACGGCGAGCACGCCCACGGTGACGACGGCGCGGTCGGGTGCGCCGTCCACCGGACCGTCGGATCCCCCTCCCGGGGTGTCCGGACGTGGCCGTTCCCGTGATTCCGCGCTCATGCGGCCACACTATGCAGGCGTATATCCCCATTTAGGGCCATGGCGCGCCGGGTGTGGCCCAGGCCACTCATGGGCATAGGAGGATCCTCCGGATAAGCTCATGGCGGCGCGACTGCACTGTTCGATAGCAAGGGAATAGCAAGGTGACGGACGGAGCAGTAAACGAGGCCGCGCGCGTGCTCATCGCCGCGGACAAATTCAAGGGCTCGCTCACGGCCGTTCAGGTCGCGGAGCGGGTGACGGCCGGCCTTCGCAGGGCCGTGCCGGACGTGGAGATCGAGACCCTCCCCGTCGCGGACGGCGGCGACGGAACGGTCGCGGCAGCCGTCGCAGCCGGCTTCGAACGGCGGGAGGTACGGGTCACCGGGCCCCTCGGCGACCAGGTCACGGCAGCCTTCGCGCTGCGCGAGGGCACCGCGGTGGTCGAGATGGCGGAGGCCTCCGGGCTGCAGCTGTTGCCGGCGGGCACCTTCGCCGCGCTGACCGCGACCACGTACGGCTCGGGCGAGCTGCTCAAGGCCGCGCTGGACGCGGGCGCGCGCACGATCGTCTTCGGCGTGGGCGGCAGCGCCACCACCGACGGCGGCGCCGGCATGCTGGCCGCGCTGGGCGCGGTGTTCCTGGATGCGAACGGCGAACCGGTCGGTCCGGGCGGTGGCGCGCTGGCCGATCTGGCCTCGGCCGACCTGTCCGGGGTCGACCCGCGGTTCGCCGAGGTGGAGTTCGTCCTCGCGAGCGACGTCGACAACCCGCTGACCGGCCCGAAGGGCTGCGCCGCGGTGTACGGCCCGCAGAAGGGTGCCTCGCCGCAGGACGTGGCGACGCTCGACGCGGCGCTGGCGCACTTCGCGGTGGTGCTGGAGAAGTCGATCGGTGCGAAGGCCGCGGAGTGCGCGGTGCTCCCGGGTGCGGGCGGCGCGGGCGGCATCGGCTACGGGGCCCTGCTGCTCGGCGCGACGTTCCGTCCCGGCATCGAGCTGATGCTGGACGTGCTGGGCTTCGCCCCGGCGCTGGAGCGGGCCACGCTGGTGATCACCGGTGAGGGCTCCCTGGACGAGCAGACCCTGCACGGCAAGGCTCCGGCGGGCGTCGCGGCCGCGGCCCGCGCGGCCGGCAAGCCGGTGGTCGCCGTCTGCGGGCGGCTGCTGCTGTCCCAGGAGGCCCTGGAGGGGGCCGGCATCCGCAAGGCGTACCCGCTCACGGACCTGGAGCCCGACCCGGCCAAGTCCATCCCGAACGCGGGTCCCCTGCTGGAGCGGGTCGCCGCGAACATCGCCGCCGACGTCCTCTGACCCGGCCGCCACTGTCGGGGCCCCGACCCGTTCGACCGGGCCGGGGCCCTCGGCCCTGCCGGCTCCACCACCGCCGGCCTGGCCGGCCCCCTTCGGCCCCGCCGGCCCACTTCCGGCCCCGCCGGACCACCCCCAGCCTCGCCGGCATTCGAGGCTCGGGGTCTGGGGCGGCGCCCCAGGAAACCCGGCTCCGCCGGGCACCGGGCTCCGGCCGGGCCCTCCCCCAGCTACCGCTGGGAGGTGCCCCCTGCCTCGAACGCCGGCGAGGCTGGATCGGCCGGGCCGAGGCTGGATCAGGCCGGGCCCGCTCCTCCAACGCCGGCGAGGCTCGGATGACCCGGGGGGAGCTAGCGCAGCAGGTCGGCCGTGGTGACCACTCGGGCGAAGCCGCCGCCCTGGAGGTTGACCGCGGTGGCGGTCGCGAGCTCGTCCGCCGTCAGCGCGAGGCCCCCCGGACCGGCGAGGTCGAAGGTGTGCGTGGCGTCGAGCGGGACGAGCACGTCGTAGCCGAGGTTCCCGGCCATCCGGGCCGTGGTCTCGACGCACATGTTGGTCTGGATGCCGACCAGCACCAGCTGGCCGATGCCCTGGGCGCTCAGCCAGTCCGCCAGGTCCGGGGTGCCGTAGAAGGCCGAGTTGACCGTCTTGGTGACCACCAGGGCCCCTTGGCTCCGCTTCTCGACCAGGTCCTTGAAGGCGTGCCCGGGGTGGTCGGCGGCGAGGACGGAGCCGGGCTGCACGGAGGCGTGCCGGACGAGCACGACCGGCCGGCCGGCCGCCTGCCACTCGTCCATCA
This sequence comes from Streptomyces sp. NPDC048331, assembly GCF_043201215.1. Taxonomy (NCBI): domain Bacteria; kingdom Bacillati; phylum Actinomycetota; class Actinomycetes; order Kitasatosporales; family Streptomycetaceae; genus Streptomyces; species Streptomyces sp. NPDC048331. The sequence goes on from NZ_JBICYT010000057.1 coordinate 11,447, forward strand.
GGGCCGCGATGTTGTCCTCGGCCGCCGGATTGTTGCGGGGCCCCCAGAAGGACTCTTCGTCGAAGCCCTTCTGTACGTCGATGACCAGCAGGGCACTGTCGGGGGCGATCTCGATCGCGGTCTTCGTCATGGCTCCATGCTGTCGGCCGGACCGCGGGCCCGACAGCGGCCGCGAAGCCTCGTACCGATGGGATCCTGCCAGGCCGGCAGTCCTGGCCCCCTGGCAGACTGGCCCGATGCGCCGTGTCGCGATCGTCGTCCAGCCCGGTATCCGCAGCTTCGACCTCGCCGTCATCACCGAGGTCTGGGGTCCGGATCGCAGCCGTGTCGGGGTGCCGGGCTTCGAGCTGCGCCGGTGCGCCCTGGAGCCCGGTCCGATCCCGCTGCCCGGCGGGCTGACCCTTGCCCCCGACCGGGGGCTGGACTGGCTGGCCACGGCCGACCTGGTCGTCGTACCGGCGCTCGCCGAGCCGGCCGACCCGACGCCCGCCCCGGTGCTCGCCGCCCTGCGCGAGGCGCACCGACGGGGCGTGCCGGTCGCCGCCCTGTGCGCGGGGGCGTTCGTCCTCGCGGAGGCCGGTCTGCTGGAGGGCCGCCGGGCGGTCACCCACTGGTGGCTGGCCCCGCAGCTCGCCGCCCGCTATCCGGGAATCGTGGTGGAGGACGCCCCGCTCTACGTCGAGGACGGCGGGTTGTGGACCTCCGCCGGCGTGGCCTCCGGGATCGACCTGTGTCTGCACCTGGTCCGGGAGGCGCACGGCGCCGAGGCCGCGGCCGCCATCGCCCGGTCCATGGTGACGGGCCCCTTCCGTACCGGGGACCACGCCCAGTACCTGGACCGGCCCGTCCCGGCCGCGGACCGGACGGCCGAGGCGTTGGCCGCCGTACGGGCGCGTGCGCTGCGCTCGCTGCACGAGCCGCTGTCCGTGGCGACGATGGCCGGGTGGGCCGGGATGTCCCCGCGTTCCTTCGCCCGGCACTTCGCCGCGGCCACCGGCACCACCCCGCACCGGTGGCTGCTGGGGCACCGGCTGGACGCGGCCCGCAAGCTGCTGGAGCGCACCGACCATCCGGTGCCGGAGGTGGCCCGGCGGGCCGGTTTCGCGAGTGAGGTCACCTTCCGCCAGCACTTCACCGCGTACGTCGGTCTCGGTCCTCGGGCGTACCGTGCCGCCTCCTGCGCATCGGCAGCCGCACCAAACCCTCCGGACAGTGTTAGAAAGGGCTCATGACCGGACGTTTTGGTCGCCAGCCGACCGGGTGGGGCTCGCGCCTGTCCGCGCGCCTGTCCCGGTGGGCACACAGCGTCGCCGGTCAGGTCTTCGCCCTCCAGGCGATGATCGTGCTCCTGCTGATCGCCGCGGCCGCTTCGGCCCTGGTGTTCCAGGCCCGGTACGACAGCGAGCGCGACGCCCGGCACCGTTCGCTCGCGGCGGCCGAGGCCTTCGCGCACTCCCCCGGTATCGCGGCGGCGCTGCTCTCGACGGATCCGACGGCCCGGCTCCAGCCGCTTGCGGAGGCCGCTCGCGAGGGCTCGGGAGTCGACTTCATCGCCGTCATGAACCTCCAGGGGGTCCGGTACACCGACTCACGGCCCGAGCTGATCGGCCGACGGGCCACCGGTGACCTCAGCCGCGCCCTCGCCGGGCACGCCTTCACGGAGACCTTCCGGGGCCAGCCGAGCGACGCCGTGCGGGCCGTGGTCCCGATACGGAACGCCGACGGTGTCGTCATCGGTCTGGTCGGTACGGGCATAGAGGTGGAGAACGTCTCCCAGGTCGTCGAGGGCCAGCTCCCGCTCCTGCTCGGCGCGGCCGCGGGCGCCCTGCTGCTCGGCACGAGCGGCGCCGCCCTGGTCAGCGGTCGGCTGCGGCGCCAGACCCGGGGCCTGGGCGCCGCCGAGATGTCCCGGATCAACGAGCACCACGAGGCCGTCCTGCACGCCGTCCGTGAGGGCGTGGTCATCATCGACGCCGAGCAGCGGCTCGTGCTGGCCAACGACGAGGCCCGCAGGCTGCTCGGCCTGCCGCCCGACCCCGAGAACCGGCACGTCACCGACCTCGGACTCGACCCGCGTACGGCGGAGCTGCTGGCCTCCGGTCGGGTGGTGACGGACCACGTGCACCTGGCGGGTGACCGGCTGCTCGCGGTCAATGTGCGGCCCACCAAGGAGCACCGGGGCCTGTCCACGGGCAGCGTGGTGACCCTGCGCGACTCCACCGAGCTCGCCGCGGTCTCGGGCCGGGCCGAGGTGGCCCGGGGCCGGCTGCAGCTGCTCTACGACGCCGGCGTGCGGATCGGTACCACCCTGGACGTGGTGCGGACCGCGGAGGAGCTGTCGGAGGTCGCCGTTCCGCGGTTCGCGGACTTCGTGACGGTGGAGCTGCTGGAGCCGGTGCTGCACGGGGACGAGCCCTCGCTGGGCACGGGTGTCTACACCGAGATGCGCCGGGCCGCCATCACCGGGGTACGGGCCGATTCGCCGCTCCAGCCGGTCGGCGACATCATCCGCTTCGTCGTCCCGACCGCGCCGATGGCGGCGGCCCTGGACGCCGGGCACGCGGTGCTCGCGGCCGATCTGAACGCGGCCATGGGCTGGCGTGCCCAGGACGCCCAGGGCACCCGGGCGGCCCTGGACTACGGGCTGCACTCGCTGATCTCCGTACCGCTCCAGGCCCGAGGTGTGGTCCTGGGCATGGCCAATTTCTGGCGGGCCGCCGACACCCCGGAGTCCTTCGACGAGGAGGACCGTTCCTTCGCGGCGGAGCTGGGCGCGCGCGCCGCCGTGTCCATCGACAACGCCCGTCGCTTCACCCGCGAGCACGCGATGGCCGTGACGCTCCAGCGCAGCCTCCTGCCGCGGGTGCTGCCCGCCCAGAACGCCGTGCACGTGGCCTACCGCTACCTGCCCGCGATGGCGGGGGTCGGCGGTGACTGGTTCGACGTGATCCCGCTGCCGGGTGGCCGGGTGGCGCTGGTCGTCGGCGATGTCGTCGGGCACGGGGTGCACGCCGCGGCGACCATGGGCCGGCTGCGGACCGCGGTGCACAATTTCTCCACTCTGGACCTGCCCCCCGACGAGCTGTTGGGCCACCTGGACGAGCTGATCAACCGGATCGACCAGGACGACACCGGGATCGGGCTCACCGGCGGGGAGGAGGAGGGTGCGGTCGAGGAGGTCCCGGACGGGGCCGCCGAGCCGGCCGGGGTCACCGGAGCCACCTGCCTCTACGCGGTCTACGACCCGGTGTCCGGGCGGTGTCGGATGGCCAGCGCCGGCCATCCCGGGCCCGCGCTGGTCCGCCCCGGCGGCGCCGTCGAGTTCCCCGAGCTGCCTTCCGGTCTGCCGCTGGGCGTCGGCGGCATGCCGTTCGAGGCCGCCGAGTTCACGCTCCCCGAGGGAAGTCGGCTGGTGCTCTTCACCGACGGGCTGGTGGAGGACCGCGACCGGGACTTCGACGCCGGACTGCACCTGCTCCGCGAGGCTCTGGCGCGGCCCGGCCGCAGCCCCGACCAGGCCTGCTCGGACGTACTCGCCGCGATGCTGTTCCCGGTGCCGAGCGACGACATCGCCCTGCTGGTCGCCGACACGCGGCGGCTGGAGGCCGACCGGATCGCCGAGTGGGAGGTACCGGGCGAGGCCTCGGCCGTCTCGCGCGTGCGGAACGCGGGCGCGGCGCAGCTCGCCGCGTGGGGGCTGGAAGAGATCTCCTTCACCACCGAGCTGATCCTCAGCGAGCTGATCACCAACGCCATCCGGTACGGGAGCGCGCCGGTGCGGGTGCGGCTGCTGCGCGACCGCACCCTCATCTGCGAGGTCTCGGACGGCAGCAGCACCTCACCGCACCTGCGGTACGCGGCGACCACGGACGAGGGCGGACGCGGGCTGTTCCTGGTCGCCCAGTACGCCGATCGGTGGGGCACCCGTTATACCGACCGCGGCAAGGTCATCTGGGCCGAGCTGCCGCTGACCGGGGGCTCGGAGCCGCAGCCGGCGGACCCGCTGGACCTGGACGCGTTGGAGGACCTCGCCTGGTGAGTCGGCGGTCGCCGCGGGCTCACACCGGCCGGGTGCGGGCCAGTAGCACGGCGACGTCGTCCTGCTGGGCGCAGGGCAGCAGCCGCCGCAGGATCCCCTCGCACAGTTCCTCCAGGGGTTGGTCCACCTGTTGCAAGGCCCCCGCGAGTTGGGCCATGCCCTGGTCGAGGTCCCGGTCCCGGGCCTCGATGAGGCCGTCGGTGTAGAGCACGAGCAGGCTCCCCGGGGGCAGCCGTACCTCCTCGGTGCGGAAGTCCTGGCCGCCCGTGCCCAGCGGGGTCCCGGGCGGGCCGTCGAGGAAGGTGATGTCCCCGTCGGGGGTGACGACGGAGGGTGGCGGGTGGCCGGCGCGGGCGATCACGCAGGCGCCGGTCGCCGCGTCGTGGACGGCGTACACGCAGGTGGCCATCTCGTCCTCGCCCAGGTCGGCCACGACGGCGTCGAGCGAGCGGAGCAGCTCCGCCGGGGGCACGTCGTGGCGGGCGAGGGTCCGTACGGCTGTCCGCAGCTGGCCCATGACGGCGGCGGCGTGGATCCCGTGGCCCATGACGTCGCCGATGACGAGCCCGGTCCGGTCGCCGGGCAGCGGGATGACGTCGTACCAGTCCCCGCCGACGTCGTGGTCGCTGGCGGGCAGGTAGCGCCCGGTGAGTTCGAGGCCGGGTACCTCGGGCAGCGCGTTGTTGGTGAGGCTGCGCTGGAGGGTCAGGGCGGCCTGGCGCTGGAGCGTGTACATCCGGGCGTTGTCGATGTTGAGGGCGGCCCGGGCGACCAGCTCGTCGACGAGGACGCGGTCCTCCTCGTCGAAGGGTTCCCGCTCGCGGGTGCGGGTCACGGCGACGGCACCGAGCACGGTGCCGCGGGCGACCAGCGGGACCAGGCGGGCCGAGCCGAGGGTGGCGAGGTAGGTGCGGAGCGCCTCGGCGCGCGGGGAGGTGATCAGTGCCGGGATGTCGGCGAGGTAGAGGTTCATGGGTCGCCCCTCGGCGATCACCTGCTCGTAGGTGGTGCCCATGGGGATCTGGAAGGTCTGCCCGGGGGCGAGTTTGGCGGTGGGGGCGGTCGGGTCGGGGAAGTGGGCGGCGAGGCGGCGCAGGACGCCGCGCGTGGAAGCCGTGGGGACCGGGCCCTCGTCTGGGCCCAGTACCGCTTCGAGCACCTGTACGTCGGCCGAGTCGGCGAGCTGCGGCACCAGCACGTCCACGATCTCCTGGGCGGTCTGGTGGAGGTCCAGGGTGGTGCCGATGCGGGTGCCCGCCTCGGCGAGCAGGGCGAACCGGTGTCGGGCCCGTTCGGCGTCGGCCTGGGCCTGCTGGCCCTCGGTGATGTCGATGAGCGAGGCGATCACTCCGAGGGCCCGGCCGGCGCCGTCCAGCAGCGGGGCGTAGGAGCAGGACCAGGTGCGGTCGTTCTCCGGGTCGGCGGGGGTCCGCCCGGTGCGGCGGACGTCGACGACGGCGGTGCCCCGGTCGAGGACCTGCCGCATCGTCGACTCCAGTGCGGCGGCGTTGACCCCGGGGACCACCTCGGTGAGCCGTTTGCCGAGGTGTTCGGCGGCGGAGACGCCGTTCATCCGGGCCAGGGCGTCGTTGACGCGGAGGAACCGCAGGTCGGTGCCGAGGGTGGCGAGGCCTATGGGTGACTGGGTGAACAGGCTCTGGAGTGCGGCGAGCGAGTCCCGCATGTGGAGCACCTCGGAGGTCTCCACGGCGATGAGCATGGCTCCCGTTCGGCCCTGCGGGTCGACGGCGGGGACGATCCACATCTCCATCGGGACGCGGTGGCCGTCGCGGTGGCGCACGGGCAGGGTGCCGACGACGGTCTCGCCGGACTGGACGCGCCGGGTCAGTTGTTCGGCGAGTTCGCGGTTGGCCTCGGGGACGAGCATGGCGCTGCCGGGGAGGCCGATGATGTCCTCGGGGCGGTGCCCGAGCAGGTCCTGGGCGGCCAGCGACCACTCCACGATGTGTCCGTCGGCGTCCTCCCGCCAGAGGGCGATGGGCAGGAGCTCGCTGAGTACGCCCGCGTACCCGACAGCCGCGGGCGGCGGGTCCGGCACCTCGCTCGTCGCCTGGTAAGTGTCCAACGCACCGACCTCACCCCGGGGGGCCTGATTCCTACCGATTCACCCTATCCGAGGCGGGGGCGCGGGGCTCTGTGTCGTGTCGCTCATACGACCACCACCTCGACGCAGGCCACGGTGTTGCAGCCGTAGCCACCGGCGTTCCACGGGGGGTGCGGGGGTTGTGTGTCACCGTGGGCGTCGGTGGCGCGGGAGACCAGCCGGTACGGCCCGGGCCGCTGTGGCGTCCACCGGTACGACCAGCCGCTCCAGCCGTAGGGGCCGGTGGATGGTTCGAGGAGCGCCGCGTGCCAGCCGCGCTCGCGGTGCCGGTCGTCGTCCTCGTACTCGGCCCGTACCTCGACGCTCCGCAGCGGCACCCCGCCGCCGGACCAGGCGCGGCCGCGGACGAGGGTCTCGTGGCCGCGGCGCACGGCCGTGTCCGGTTCGGGCTCGGTGACGAGCGAGGTGACGCGCACGCTCGTCACCGGGCCGTCGGGGGTGCCGCGGGAGGCGACGTAGTGGTACTGCTCGCTCTGGAAGACACCGGTGAAGGGGCGGGTCACGGCCCGCGCTCCGACCAGCCACTTCACGTCGGCGACGGCGTAGCGGCCGGGGACCACCAGGCGGACCGGCGCCCCGTGTTCGGGGGCGAGCGGCTCGCCGTTCATCCGGGTGACGAGGAGGGTGTCCGGGTGGAGGGCCGCGGCGAGCGGGAGGCTGCGCTCGAAGGAGGCCCGGCGGCCGCGCACGGGGCCGGAGTCGGCGCCGGTGAAGACGACTTCCACGGCGGACGGCCCGATCAGGGCCCGTTCGGCGAGGAGGCGGAAGGGGACGCCGGCGAAGTGGGCGCAGCCGACCGCCTGCCGGCCCCAGGGCAGGCCGGGCGGGCGGGGGGTCATCAGGCCGCGGCCGTTGCCCGCGCACTCCACCACGACGTCGAGTTCGCGGTGCTCCATCGCGAGCAGCTCCGCGTAGTCGAGGGTGAAGGGGGCGGCGGTCGCGGCGCCGCCGATCCGTAGCCGCCAGCGGCCGGGTGGGATCCGTGGGATGCCGAAGTGGTCGCGTACGAAGAAGGCCCCGACGGGGGTGACCGGCTCGGTCAGGGCGGCGGCGGGGGTCTGGGCGTTGTACGGGTCCGCGGTGACCGTTTCGGGCGTCCAGACCGTGGCGCCGGACCCTGGGGCGGCTTGCGGAACAGGCCGTGTGGTCATGGCGGCACCTTTCGTCGGGCTCGTGCCGAGCGCGACGCGGATTTCTTTACAGACTACGTCCGAACAAAGCCTTGACTGGGTGCGAATTGGGAGGAAACTCATGAATACACCGGATAACCGGAAAGAGCCGCACCTCCCTCTGGAGACGTCCTCAGGCCCGCGTGACCCTTGTCCAGGCTCTGGCCAGGCCCCCGGCAGCACCTGTCGACCAGGGGAGCCATCGGCGACGGCGGATGGCTCATGGAATCGACGGACTGCCGGGGACTGTCATGTCACGCCCGCAGGGCGGCGGCCGCTCCGGACTGCTGCCGCGGAAGCGGCGTCGTGCGAGGTGCTTCGGCCGTGTCCAGGACGCCCGCGATGCCCCGGGCGAGGCAGGGGATCCGGTGCGCCGGGATGCCCGCGATGTTGATCCGCCCCGAGGTCGTGCCGTAGACGGCGTACTGCCTGCGCAGCAGGAGCATCTGCTGCGCGGACAGCGGCAGCATCGAGAACATCCCCTTCTGCGGGGCGAGCGAGCGTGCCTGCTCCGCGCAGCCGAGCGCGCTCAGGTGGGCGACCAGGTCGGCCCGGTTGTCCATGATCCGGCCCCGCATGACCTCCAACTCGGCCCGCCAGGCGGCCCGCAGCCCCTCGTCCTCCAGGATCGTGGTCACGACGGCCGCGCCGTGCTCGGGCGGCATCGAGTAGAGGGTCCGGGCGGCGTTCTGCAGGGCGGTCTCGGCGTGCCGGACGGCCCGCTCCGAGGCGCCGAGCACGATGGCGCAGCCGACGCGGTCGCTGTAGAGGCCGAAGTTCTTCGAGCAGCTGACCGCGATCAGCATTTCCGGCAGCCGCGCCGCCAGCATCCGCGTGGGCAGCAGGTCGGCCTCCAGACCGTCGCCGAGACCGTGGTACGCGAGGTCGACGAACGGCACCCAGCCACCGCGGGCGGCCGACTCGGCGAGCGCCTCCCAGTCGTCGAGCAGCGGGTCCACGCCGGTGGGGTTGTGGCAGCAGCCCTGGAGCAGGACCACGTCGTCCCGCTGCGCGTCCGCCAACTCCCGCAGCACCCCGGCCGTGTCGAAGCCGCCCTCGGCGTCGCGCCAGCCGTACGTGCGCACGCGCAGCCCGGCGGCCTCGAAGATGGGCCGGTGGTTGACGTAGGCCGGGTCGCTGATCCACACGGTGGTGCCCGGGCGGGTCCGGCAGATCAGGTCGGCCAGCAGCCGCAGCGCGCCCGAGCCCGCGACGGTCTGGACGGCCGCGGCCCGGTCGGTGGGCCCGGCCTGGCCCAGGACCAGCTCCAGCAGGGAGCGGTTGAAGGCGGCGTTGCCGGAGAGTCCGCGGTACTCCTTGGAGTCGGAGCGCTCCGCCAGGCGGATCTCGGCCTCGCGTACGGCGGTCATGACGGGGGTGGTGCCGCTCTGGTCCCGGTAGACGCCGAGGACGAGGTTCAGGCGTTCGGGCCGCTCGTCGCCGCCGAACTCGTAGGTCAGGTCCCACAGCGGGTCGGTGGGCGGTGTGGGGAGGAGCTCAAGCATCTGCGGGAACCTCGGGTCGGGGGCGGCGGTTGGCGAGAACGACGCCGGCGGTGATCAGGGGGACGCCGACGAGGACGGCGAGGGTCGGCGTCTCGCCGAGCAGCGGGACGGCGAGCAGGACGACGGCGACGGGGCTGAGGCTGCCGACGACGGCGCTGCGTTCGGCGCCGAGGCGGCGGATGGCGAAGGCGTACAGCAGGCCCGCGCACAGGCCGACGCCGAGCCCCTGCACGACGAGGAACAGGGCGATGTCGCTGCCCGCGGCGTGCGCGATGCCGGTGGGGAGTACCCCGGTCAGTACCAGGAGCCCGATCACCGCGAAGGAGGGCAGGCACAGCAGTCCGATCGATCCGATCGGGTCGAGGTCGACCTCGCGCAGCCCGACGGTGTAGAGGGCCCACAGGCCGCTGGCCACCAGGAGCGTGCCGGCGCCGGCGAGTACGTCGGTGTCGACGGGGACGACGTAGCGCCAGACGAGGGCGACCACACCGGCCGCGATCAGGGCGAGCCCGGCGGCCTGGGTGCCCTTGGGGGCGCCGTGGCCCCGGCGGATCATGATCGCGGAGACGAACAGCGGGACCATGCCGGGGACGATGGAGCCGACGAAGGCGGCGGACGTCAGGGCGCCGCCGTGCATCGCGGCCAGGAAGAACGGCACCCCGGCCCCGCAGACGATCTTCACCGCGGGGCCCGGCCGCACCGCGGCGATGGCGCGCCGGCGCCGCCACAGGGCGGGGAACAGGACGACGAGGGGGACGCCGAAGCGCAGCAGGGCCGCGTCGGCGGGCAGCAGGGAGGAGCCGCTCAGGGCGCGGGCGCTGAGCGCGAAGGCCGCCCAGATCGACACGGTGACGAGCAGGGCCAGCATGCCCTCGGCCTGTGGGGAGAGCCCGCGCCGGCCGGGGTGTCCGGCCCGCGGGCCCGCCGCATCGGGAGGCAGGGTCGCCCGGGTGGTGTTCGTCGCGACCAAGGAATTGCTCCAGCCTCTGAGACCCGGACCGATCCGGTCCGTGCGGGGGCAACGCTAGAGCGTGGGGCGGGGCAGCCGATTGCCAGTTCTGTCTCTCGGACATACGTTTGGGGCAGATTCTGCCAAGGAGGGGCCATGGACGCAGTCGATCTGCAGATCATCAGGGAGTTGCAGGCAGACGGACGCCTGTCCAACCAGGACCTCGCGGACCGCGTCCGGCTCTCGCCGTCGCCCTGCCTGCGCCGGGTCCGGCGGTTGGAGGAGGCGGGTCTGATCCGCGGCTACACGGCCATGGTCGATCAGGTCGCCTTCGGCCTGCCGGTCACCGTCTTCGTCCGGATCCGGCTGGAACGCCACACGGCGGAGGCGGTACGGCTGTTCGAGGAGCACGTCGCGGTCATCGAGCACATCCAGGACTGCTACCTGATGGCGGGCAGCAGCGACTATCTGCTCCGGGTCGTCATCGAGGACCTGGAGGCCTACGAATCCCTGGTGCGCCACCGCATCCACGCGATCCCCGGGATCGCGTCGATCGAATCGAGCTTCGCGTTCGGCAGCGTCAAGCAGTCCCGGACCTACCCGCGCCCCGCCCCGGGCGGGTCCCGGCGCTCGCCACGCTGACCGCGCCGACCCGCGGCCCGGTCGCCGCGGGGCGTATGTCAGGCCTGGTCGGCGCGGACCTGGGCCGCGAAGGCCTGGTAGGCCGCGTCGTCGAAGAGCACGAACCGGACCTCCTGGACCTCGGTACCGGCGCCGCGCACGGTCTCCACCGCGATCCGGGCGCCGTCGTCCATCGGCCAGCCGTAGATGCCGGTGGAGATGGCCGGGAAGGCGACCGTACGGGCCCCCAGCTCGTCGGCGACGCGCAGCGACTCGCGGTAGCAGGAGGCCAGCAGCGCGGAGCGGTCCTCCTCGCGCGACCAGACGGGGCCCACCGTATGGATGACGTGCTCGGCGGCGAGCCGCCCGGCCGTGGTGGCCACGGCCCGGCCGGTCGCCAGCCCCTTGCCGTAGTGCGAACGCCGGAGATCCTCGCAGGCGGCGAGGATCTCCGGGCCGCCGCGCCGGTGGATGGCGCCGTCGACGCCGCCGCCACCGAGCAGCGAGGAGTTCGCCGCGTTGACGATCGCGTCGGCCCGCTCGGCGGTGATGTCGCCGAGGACCAGGGTGATCCGGACCATCAGGACCCCTTTCGCAGGTGCCGCCACACCGCTTTGGCGGCGTTGTGCCCGGACATGCCGTGCACGCCCGGGCCGGGCGGGGTGGCCGAGGAGCAGAGGAAGACCGCCGGGTGGGCCGTCGCGTACGGATTGAGGGAGAGCTTGGGGCGCAGCAGGAGCTGGAGGCCCGAGGCGGCCCCGCAGGCGATGTCCCCGCCGACGTAGTTGGGGTTGCGGGCGGCGAGCTGGGGCGGGCCGGCCGTGGCGCGGGCGAGCACGAGGTCGCGGAAGCCCGGGGCGAACCGCTCCAGTCGGGCTTCGACAGCTTCGGTGAGATCGCCGTCCCAGCCTGCGGGAACATGGCCGTAGGCCCAGAACACGTGCTTGCCCTCGGGTGCCCGGCCGGGGTCGACGAGGCTGGGCTGCGCGGTGATGAGGAACGGCGCGCGCGGGGCCCGGCCGGTGGAGGCGAGCTGCAGGGCGGCGTCGATGTCGCGGGTGCGCGGGCCGATCTGGACGGTGCCGGCGCGGCGGGGCGCCTCGGCCGTCCACGGGACCGGGCCGTCCAGCGCGTAGTCGAGCTTGAACACGGAGGCGCCGTACCGGTAGCCGTCGTAGGCGCGTCCCAGGCGGGCGATGCGGGCCAGCGCGGTCGGTGAGGTGTCGAAGACGTAGGTGCGGGCGGGCGGGAGGTCGTCGAGCCGCTTGACCTCGAAGCCGGTGTGGATGGTTCCGCCGAGGTCGCGCAGGTATCCGGCGAGGGCGTCGGAGACGGACTGGGAACCGCCGCGCGGCATCGGCCAGCCGTTGGTGTGCGCGGCCAGCGCGAATACCAGGCCCACGGCGCTGGTGGCGATCCCGTCGAGCGGGGCGATGACGTGGGCCACGAGTCCCGCGAACAGCGCGCGGGCGCGTTCGTCGCGGAAGCGGCTCAGGAGCCAGGTGGAGGGGGGCAGTCCGGCGAGGCCGAAGCGGGCGAGCGTGAGCGGATCCCGGGGCAGGGCGGTGCTCGGCAGGGACATGAAGTCCCGGGCCAGGGTGTCCCATTTACCGAGGAACGGTCCGACCAGACGCCGGTAGGTGCCCGCGTCACGCGGTCCGAAGGACGCCGCCGTCTCCGCGACCGAGCGGGACAGGACCGCGGCCGTGCCGTCGTCGAAGGGGTGGGCCATGGGCAGCGGGGCGTGCAGCCACTCCAGCCCGTACCGCCCCAGCGGCATCGTGGCGAAGACCGGCGAGCCGGCGCCGAGGGGGTGCACCGCCGAGCAGGGGTCGTGCCGGAAGCCGGGAAGGGTGAGCTCCTCGGTCCGGGCGCCGCCGCCGACCGTGTCGGCGGCTTCGAAGACGGCCACCGAGAAGCCGCGCCGGGCCAGTTCGACAGCGGCTGTCAGCCCGTTGGGGCCCGCCCCCACCACAACCACATCGAGAATAGACGGCACTTGCGACTCCTTAAGTCTCCGGCGCGCCTGCACTCCCAGGATATTCCGCCGCCCGGACCCCGCGGACCGGCAGGGCCCGCCCGGACCGTGCCGGACCCGCTCAGGCGCCCTTGAGCAGCTCCCGGATGCGTACGGTGGTGGCCTCGTCACGCCCGACCGCGAACGGCAGCGCGTTGTCTCGGTCCACCCGGAAGGGGACCCCGTCGACCGTGCTCTGGGTGCCGCCGGCCTCGGCGACCAGCAGCAGTCCGGCCGCGTGGTCCCAGGCAGAGGGCCAGGTGAAGGCCAGGGCGTCCATCTCGCCGCGGGCCACCTTCAGGTATTCCAGGCCCGCCGAGCCGCAGGGACGGGCCGCCACCCCGGGGACGTCCAGCCGGGCCAGCGTCCGCTTGTTCTCGTCGCTCGTGTACAGCGGGTGGGCGATGGCTACCCGCAGCGCGGCGCCCGGCTCCGGCGAACCGCACCGGATCCGCTCGCCGTTGACGTACGCGCCCTGCCCGCGCACGGCGGTCGCCAGCTCCTCCAGCGCCGGGGCGAAGGTCCAGGAGGCGAGGATCTCCCCGCGCACGGCCAGGGCGACCAGGGTGCAGAAGGCGGGGTCGCCGTTCACGAACTGGCGGGTGCCGTCGACGGGGTCGACGATCCACACCGGGGCGTCCGCGCGCAGCGCCGCGTAGACGCCGGGGTCGGCGTGCACGGCCTCTTCGCCGACCACGGCGGAGCCGGGCAGCAGCCGCGTCAGGGCGGCCGTGAGGTTCTCCTCGGCCTTGCGGTCGGCCACGGTCACCAGGTCGTGGGGGCCGTTCTTCTCGTCGACCTCGTGCTCGGCGAGCTGCCTGAATCTCGGCATGATCTCGATCGCCGCCGCCTTGCGGACGGCCTCTTCCACATCGGACAGGCCATGGGCCAGGAACTCATCGATCATGCCTCCAGCAAAGCACGCCGGACCGACAAACCCCACCGCCATTCCCGTACCGGCTCCTGGACACCGGGTGTCCACCGGGTGAACCGGGGCGGGGACTCAGCCGGCCAGCGGGAACATCGATCCGCGTCGGCCCTCCGGCGAGGTCAGCCATTCCAGCTTCTCGGCCGTTCCGGTGCCCGGCAGCGGGGTGTGGAGGACGATCGCCAGGTCGGGGCGGGCGGGCACGCGCAGTTGCGTCGACTCCACGTGCAGCGTTCCGGTCACCGGGTGCTCGATCTGCTTCTCGACCTGTCCCCCGGGCAGTACGTCCCCCCGCTCCCACAGCTCGGTGAACTCCGGGCTGAGCTCCCGGGCCTCCTCGATCACGGCCCGGAAGCCCTCGTCGTGGGGGCTCTCCGAGCAGGCCGCCCGGAACTGGGCCACCACCACGCGGGCGATCTCCGCCCAGTGCGGGGAACGCGATCGGTAGATGGGGTCGGTGAAGAAGGCGATCAGGCAGTTCTGGGTGATCTCGGGGCGCATGCCGAAGACCAGCGAGGCCGCGTCGTTGTACATCACGGTGTTCCAGTACCGGTCCATGATGTGGGCGGGGAACGGCATCCAGGCCTCGATCAGCCGCCTGAGGCCGTCGCACCTGTCCCGTTCGTCCGGGGCGACCTCCAGGGCGGGCGGGTTGAGCCCGGCGAGGACGTACAGGTGGCGGCGCTCGGCACTGGTCAGCTTCAGCACCCGGCCCACGGCGTCCAGGACGTTTCCGGACACCGTGATGTCGCGCCCCTGCTCCAACCACTGGTACCAGGAGACCCCGACCCCGGCGAGCACGGCCACCTCCTCACGGCGCAGCCCCGGGGTACGGCGGCGGGCCCCGCCGTCGGGCAGGCCGGCCTCGGTCGGGGTGATCCTGGCCCGTCTGCTCATGAGGAACTCGCGCAGTTCGGGCCGCCTGTGTTCCGCGGTCGGTGTGGCCACTGAGTCCCCCTGTCCTGCTGCCTGTTGGTGCCACCACCAGCATAAGTTCCCACTCTGCACGGACATTCCCGGGCCACGAGGGTGGTGGTCATGGCGATCGACACACAGACAACGACCGACGGGCCGCACACGGCGGCCCCCGAGCACCACCGGCTCTCCGGCCGGGCCCGACTGGTTCTCTTCGTCCTCTGCGCCGCCCAGTTCATGGTGGCGCTCGACTTCTCCGTACTGAACGTGGCCCTGCCGGTGCTCGGCGAGGACCTGGGGCTGGGCCGGTCCGCCCTCCAGTGGGCCATCACCGCCTTCGCCCTGCCGTCCGGTGGCTTCCTGCTCCTCTTCGGCCGGATCGCCGACCTGTACGGCCGCAAGAAGCTGTTCCTCACCGGCCTCGCGCTCTTCGGCGCGGCCTCCCTGCTGGCGACCCTCGCCTGGGATCCGGCCTCCTTCCTGACCGGCCGCGCCCTGCAGGGGCTGGGCGCGGCGGTCATCGTGCCCACCGGCATGTCCCTGCTGACGACGACCTTCCCCGAGGGCCCGCTGCGCGACCGGGCGCTCGGCATCTCCGGCACCCTGCTGTCCCTCGGTTTCACCGTCGGCATGGTGCTCGGCGGGGTCATGACCGACACCCTGGGCTGGCGCTCCACGATGGGGCTGCTCACGGTGGCCGCGGTGATCGTGCTGGTCATGGCGCCGGGGCTGCTGCCGGAGTCGCGCACCACGGAGCGGCCGCGGCTGGACGTGCCCGGGGCCGTGACCGTGACCGGCGGTCTGCTCGCGCTGATCTACGCCCTGTCGACGGCGGCCCGCCGCGGGTTCGGTGACCTGGACGTGCGGGGCACGCTGGTGCTCGGGCTGGTCCTGCTCGTCGCCTTCGTGGTGGTGGAGTCGAGGTCCCCGGCCCCGCTGGTGTCGTTGCCGATGCTGAAGCGGCGCACGGTCGCCTGGGGCAATGTCGGCGGGCTCGTGACGTTCTCGATGATGTCGACGGTCGTGTTCGTGCTGACGCTCTACCTCCAGGAGACGCTGGAGCTGTCGTCCTTCCGGACGGGCCTGGTCTTCGGCGTGCAGGGCCTCGCCTCCGTCGTCGCCGGGTCGTACGCGCCGAAGGTGATCGGCCGCTTCGGCGCCCGCCGGACGCTGGTCGGCTCGCTGCTCGGCCAGGGTGTGCTCGGCGCCGTGCTGCTCGGCGTGGGCCCGCAGTCGGGCGCCCTGCTCGCGACCGTGGCCGTCTCACTGGCCAGCATGTGCCACCTCGGCGCGATCATCTCGTACGGGCTCGTGGTGACCAGCGGTGTGCCGGACGAGCAGCAGGGCCTGGCGACCGGTCTGGTCACCACCACCCAGCAGGTGGGCATCACGATCGGTATCCCCATGCTGGGTGTCCTCGCCACCACGCAGGCCTCGCTCTTCGACGGGGTGCGGACGGTCCTGGCGGTCGACGCGGTGATCGTCCTCGCCGCGGCGGTTCTGGTGGGCCTGGGCCTGGGTGGCCGGAGGAAGGCCTGACCGTAAGGCCTGACCGTCGCGCGGGCCCGGAATCGGTCCTCCGGGCCCGCGCGGCCCCGCGCCGGGCGCGGCGTCAGTCGCGGAGCACCGGGATGATGTGTTGGCCGTACGCGTCGATCGTGGCTTCCCGGGCGTCGTGCATGTCGTAGACCGCGAACTGGTCGACGCCCAGGTCGCGCAGGGCGCGGAGCTTCTCGATGTGCGCCTCGACCGGGCCCAGGAGGCAGAAGCGGTCGACGATCTCGTCGGGGACGAAGTCGGTGGACGGGTTCCCGGCCCGTCCGTGGTGGCTGTAGTCGTAGCCCTGGCGGGCCTTGATGTAGTCGGTGAGCTCCTCGGGGACCATCGAGGAGTGCTCGCCGTAGCGGCCCACCAGGTCGGCCACGTGGTTGCCGACCATGCCGCCGAACCAGCGGCACTGGTCGCGGGCGTGGGCGAGGTCCTCGCTCACGTACGCGGGGGCGGCCACGCAGATGGTGATCTCCGCCGGGTCGCGGCCGGCCTCGACGGCGGCCTCGCGGACCGACTTGACCATCCATTCGGTGAGGTAGAGGTCGGCGAGCTGGAGGATGAACCCGTCGGCCTTCTGGCCGGCCAGGGCCAGGGCCTTGGGCCCGTACGCCGCCATCCACACGGGGAGCTTCCCCTCGCGGACCCACGGCAGGCGGATCGGGTTGCCGTCGACCAAGGCCTCGCGGCCTTCGGCCAGGTCCCGGATGACGTCGATGGCCTCGCCCAGGCGGGCCAGGGTGTTGGGCTTGCGGCCCGCGACCCGCATGGCCGAGTCCCCGCGCCCGATCCCGCAGACGGTGCGGTTGCCGAACATGTCGTTGAGGGTGGCGAAGGTGGAGGCGGTCACTTCCCAGGTGCGGGTGCCGGGGTTGGTGACCATGGGGCCGATGTGCAGCTTGCGGGTGTGTTCCAGGATCTGGCTGTAGATGACGAACGGCTCCTGCCAGAGGACCGCCGAGTCGAAGGTCCAGCCGTAGCGGAAGCCGTTGCGCTCCGCGCGCTTCATGAGGCTGATGACCTGGGCGGCCGGCGGGTCGGTCTGCAGGACGAGGCCGAAGTCCATGGGGCGGCTCCTTGAGCTTTACAGGTACTGGCAGGTGGAGCGGGGGACGAAGGCCCCGTGGCCGGCCCGGCCGGTGAATTCGCGCTGGTCGATGACGAGTTCGCCGCGCGAGAGCACGGTGTCGACGCGTCCGGTGATCCGCCTGCCCTCGTACGCCGAGTAGTCCACGTTCATGTGGTGCGTCTCGGCGGAGATGACCTGCTCGGCGTGCGGATCGTAGAGGACGATGTCGGCGTCGGAGCCCGGCGCGATGGTGCCCTTCTGCGGGTAGAGGCCGAACATCCGGGCCGGGGTCGCGCACGCGATCTCGATCCAGCGTCGGCGGCTGATGTGGCCGTCCAGGACGGCCTGGTGGAGGAGGTCCATCCGGTTCTCCACGCCCGGCAGCCCGTTGGGGATCTTCGAGAAGTCCCCGCGGCCCAGTTCCTTCTGGCCCCGGAAGCAGAAGGGGCAGTGGTCGGTGGAGACCACCTGGAGGTCGTTGGTCCGCAGGCCCCGCCACAGGGCCGCCTGGTGTTCCCTCGGCCGCAATGGTGTGGAGCAGACGTACTTGGCGCCCTGGAAGTCCGGCTCCTCCAGGGTGTCGGTGGACAGGAACAGGTACTGCGGACAGGTCTCCCCGAAGACCGGGAGTCCTTTGTCGCGGGCGGCGGCCAGTTCGGCGACCGCCTCCTCCGCCGAGACGTGGACCACGTAGAGCGGGGCGCCGGCCACCCGTGCCAGCTGGATGGCGCGGTGCGTGGCCTCGGCCTCCAGCAGGACCTTGCGGACCTCGCCGTGGTGGCGGGGATCGGTCTCTCCACGGGCGAGGGCCTGTTCGACGAGGACGTCGATCGCGATGCCGTTCTCGGCGTGCATCATGATCAGCCCGCCGTTGGCGGCTCCGCGTTGCATGGCCCGCAGGATCTGCCCGTCGTCGCTGTAGAAGACGCCGGGGTAGGCCATGAACAGCTTGAAGGAGGTGACGCCCTCGCCGACGAGGTGGTCCATCTCCTTGAGGGTTCTCTCGTTGACGTCCGAGAGGATCATGTGGAACGCGTAGTCGACGGCGCAGTTGCCGTCGGCCTTGGCATACCAGGTGTCGAGTCCTTCGCGCAGGGAGTGGCCCACGCTCTGCACGGCGAAGTCGACGATCGTGGTGGTGCCGCCCCAGGCGGCGGCTCTGGTTCCGGTCTCGAAGGTGTCGGAGGCGGAGGTGCCTCCGAAGGGAAGTTCCATGTGGGTGTGCGCGTCGACCCCGCCGGGGATGACGTACTTCCCCGTCGCGTCGATCGTGCGGTCGGCCGTCCAGACCTCGGCCGCCGCCGAGCCGTGTGCGGCAAGCGCCGCCACGCGGCCGTCCTCGATCAGGACGTCCGCGTGCAGTTCGTCCGAGGCGGTGACGACGAGGCCGCCGCGGATCAGGGTGCGGATGCTCATGTGATCCCCCTACTGGATGCTGCGCAATGCCTGTTCGAGGATCTCGGAGCCCTCTTCCGCCTCGGCGACGGTGAGGGAGAGCGGCGGCGCGATGCGCAGCACGCTGGTGTTGTACCCGCCGCCCTTGCCGAGCAGCAGGCCGCCCTCGCGGGCCGCCTCCAGGACGGCCGCGGCCGCGTCCGGGTCGGCCTCGTCGGTGCCCGGCCTGGTGAGTTCGAGGCCGGCCATCAGGCCCCGGCCGCGGACCTCCCGTACGGCGGGGACGGTGGCCGCGATGGCGCGCAGCCGCTCCAGGAGCAGGCCGCCGACGCGGCGGGCGTTGCCCTGGAGGTCGTGTTCCAGCAGGTACGCGAGGTTGGCGACGCCGGCCGCCATGGTGACCGGGGAGCCGCCGAAAGTGGAGATGGAGTGGGAGTCCAGGCAGTTCATCACCTCGGCGCGGGCCACGACCCCGCCGATGGACATGCCGTTGCCGATGCCCTTGGCGAAGGTGAGGATGTCCGGCGGGCCGTTCTGGGCGTGGGCCTGCCAGCCCCAGAAGTTGTCGCCGGTGCGGCCCCAGCCGGTCTGCACCTCGTCGCTGATCCACAGGATGCCGTGGCGGTCGAGGACCTCGCGGAAGGCTCCGTAGAGGCCGTCGGGCGGGGAGGTGAAGCCGCCGACGCCCTGGATCGGCTCGGCGATGAGGGCGGCCACTCCCCCGCGGGCCTGGCCCAGTACGTCATCCAGGTCCGCGACGGCGGCCGCGGTGAAGGCGGCGTCGTCCAGGTGGGCGAGGGGGCCGCGGGTGCGGACCGCGCCCTGGACGTAGTACGTCTGCAGCGGGGACAGGCTGGTCGGGGACCAGCCGCGGTTGCCGGTGATCGAGACGGTGGAGAAGGACCGGCCGTGGTAGCTGTTGCGCATCGCCAGGATCTGGTTGGAGCGGCGGTACGTCGTCGCGAGCAGCAGGGCGGTGTCGTTGGCCTCGGTGCCGGAGGTGGTGAAGAAGACCCGGGCGTCGGGGATGCCGGAGAGGGCGGCGACCCGCTCGGCCAGCTCGATCATGGGGCGGTTGAGGTACAGGGTGGAGGAGTGGATGATCCGTCCGGCCTGCTCGGACACGGCCTTGGTGACCTCGGGCAGGGCGTGGGCGGTCATCGTGGTGAGGATGCCGCCGAAGAAGTCGAGGTAGCGGTTGCCGTCGGCGTCCCAGACGTGGCGGCCTTCGCCGTGGGTGAGCTCGATCGGGTGCTTGTAGTAGAGGGCGAGCCAGTCGGGCAGGACGGTGCGGTGGCGGCTGTGGAGCGGGGTCGGGTTGGTCACGGCTGTACGAGCCCTCCGTAGGCGTCGGGACGGCGGTCGCGGTAGAAGGCCCACTGGTCGCGGACCTCCTTGATCAGGTCGAAGTCGAGGTCACGGACGACGAGTTCCTCGTCCTTGTCGCTGGCGACCTCCCCGACGAACTGGCCGCGCGGGTCGACGAAGTAGCTGGTGCCGTAGAAGTCGTTGTCGCCGTACTCCTCCTGGCCGACCCGGTTGATCGCGGCGATGAAGTACTCGTTGGCGACGGCCGAGGCCGGCTGTTCCAGCTGCCACAGGTACGCGGACAGGCCTCGGGAGGTGGCGGAGGGGTTGTAGACCAGCTGGGCTCCGGCCAGGCCCAGTTGACGCCATCCCTCGGGGAAGTGGCGGTCGTAGCAGATGTAGACGCCGACCTTGCCGACGGCGGTGTCGAATACGGGCCAGCCGAGGTTGCCCGGTCGGAAGTAGTACTTCTCCCAGAAGCCTTTGACCTGGGGGATGTGGTGCTTGCGGTACTTGCCCAGGTAGCTGCCGTCGGCGTCGATGACGGCGGCGGTGTTGTAGTAGAAGCCCTCGCTCTCCAGCTCGAAGACCGGTACGACGATCACCATGCCGGTCTCGCGGGCGAGGTCCTGCATCCGGCGTACGGTCGGGCCGTCGGGGACGGCCTCGGCCCACGCGTAGTGCTCGGGTTCCTGGACCTGGCAGAAGTAGGGGGCGTTGAAGACCTCTTGGAAGCCGATGATCTGCGCGCCTTCGGCGGCTGCCCGGCGGGCGTACTCCTCGTGTTTGGCGATCATCGAATCGGTGTCTCCGGTCCAGGTGGCCTGGACCAGCGCGGCGCGGACGACTTGGGCCATGAGCTGCTCCTCGCGACGGGAACGCCGAGTTCTACGCACGTAGACGGTGTGCGTAGGGAGTAGAACGTAGGCCTCGTCACAGCGTGGGGCAAGAGCGCCGTGCGCGGTTGGAGTAGTCGATCACGTTACGTCGCCACGCGGTCGAATGCGGTCAGGAGACGGGCGGATCAGTACCCCTACGCACCCGCGATGCCCGCCACCCGCAGCGCGTGGAGCAGGTCGCGGTGCCGGGATCCCGGCAGTGCCCGGGCCGCCCGGAGCAGCCTCGGAGCGAACCACCCGGGGTCGTGCCGGGCCAGCCCCGCCGCCTCCTCGGCGGTGCGCACCCGGACGAAGGCGCCGAGCAGGGCGTCGGCCTCGCGGATCCGGCCGGCGCCGTCGAGGGCGAGTACCGCGTCCGCGACCTCGGCGGCCGGGCGGGCGACGCCCTGGCGCAGCAGGGCGTCGCAGTCGGCTTCCCGGCCGGCGGCGCCGAGGGCGGCCGCGGCCGCCGCGAGCCGCTCGGGCGGGAGGGAGGCCGCCTCCCACAGCAGGGTCGCCCAGTCGGCCGCGAGCCCGGCCCGGGTCAGCTCGGCGGCGAGGGCGGGCAGTTGCTCGGCGGGTCGGGCCGCGGCCTCGCACAGGAGGGCGTGCGCCTCACCGCTGCGCCCCTGGGCGCGCAGGGCGATCAGGGCGGCGGCGACGGCTCCGGCTCCGGTACCGGCCCGGTGTTCGGGGCGCGGGGCGGGGCGCGGCGGCGCCGGACGGGGAGCGGCCTCTGCGCCGGGGGCCTCGGGTTCGGGGGCTCCCGGGGCGCCGAAGCGGGCTCCGCGCGGCGCGGGAAGCGCGGCGCCGGCACCGGAACCCGGTATGCCGTCCCCGCCGGGATGCCCCGGCGGCGGGGTGAAGGCCGGGGCCGCGGGCGCCGCCGAGCCCGCGTACCGGGCGCCGCCGGCGCGCCGCGCGCCGCGCAGCCACCGCCCCTCGGCCCGGCCCACGGGCGCCTCGGGCCGCGCCGGGGCCTCGGGCCGCGCCGGGGCCTCCTCGGCGGCAGCGGTTTCCGGCTCGGGGGACGATCCCGGGCCCGGTTCGACGCGCGGCTCGGGGCCCGGTTCGGGGCGCGATCCCGGGGCCGGTTCGGGGTGTGCCTCCCGTTGCCCTGGTAACCCGGGCAGCCGCTCCGCGGTCTCCGGCCGCGTCGGCCACAGCCCCTCGGGGCCCGCCCGCAGGGCCCGCAGGCGGGCCGCCAGGTCCTCGTGACGGGCCGCGGAGCGGGCCACGTCGTCCTGGGCCCAGGAGAGTTCCCGGGTCAGGGCGTCCGTCTCGGCCCGGTCTGCGGCCCGGCCGAGCCGTACCGTCAGGCTGCGCAGGGCCGTCTGCGATGCGGCCCGTCGCGCCGCGGCCGCCGCGAGCAGGGTCCGCAGCTCGCCCTCGCCGCCCGGCAGTCGGTCCCACACGGTGACGGCCGCCGCCCGCAGCTGGGCCGCGTACGCGGTCTCCCGCGCCGCGAACTCCGCGCCGCGGGCTCCGGCCAGGTCCCGCAGCAGCGATTCCACCACGTCCCACGGAAGGATCGCCGCCCCGTCGAGACAGGCCCGCATGCCCTCCGGGTCCCGCCGCACGAACTCCCCGTACCAACCTGCCCCGGGATCCAGCCTCTGCGTCAACCCCCTCAGATATCCGCAGAATTGACTGATCGCCAGCGAAGTCGCGGTCTCCATGACCGCATTGGACCCCACCCGTGTTACGGGCGGGCTACGGGAATCTCAAAGCTTGACGGCGATCGCGGTGTGCGGACGCTTGCCGCGGCGTGCCAGGGCCGCGGGCACGTCCACGAGCCAGAACTGCCAGGTGTACTTGCGCGACATCAGCTTCCGCACCCGCCGCAGCCCCGTCTCGTCGAGCAGTCGGGCCTCGCCCTCCCACGCCCGCGCCCCTTCCTCGACGCGCCCGCGCATGTCGCACGCGGTGACGGTGACCCGCCCGTTGTTGCGGATCCGCTTGACCTTCCACGAATCGCTGCGCGTCCATACGTACAGCTCACCGGCGTCGGCCACCGCCCACACCGGCGTCGCCACGGGCGTGCCGTCCTTGCGGAAGGTGGTGAGGCTGACGTACCGCGCCCTGCCGAGTTCTTCGAGATCCATGGCCGAACCCTAGTGGTGCCGCGTCGGGTGGTGTCAGACCGGCGGGACCTGTCCGTGGCTGACCGTTTCCCAGGCCACGAACAGTTCGTCCGTCCCCGCCGGCCGGGTCTTCTCGACCAGGGCCCGGGTGTACGGGAGCTTCGCGCCGGTCCGCGTCTCGTAGTGGTGCAGGGCCACCTCCAGGTCGGGCCCCATGGTCCGCTCCAGCTTGCCCCCGCACAGCCACGGCGGGGCCTCGGCCCCGAGCTGGTACTTCGCGTGGAACTCCAGCGCGGTGCGCAGCCGGGCGGACTGCTCCCCGTACAGGTCGATGCCCTGGTGCCAGGCGGTCTCGGCGATGTGCGCGGTCGCGGCGAGCGCGTAGCCGACGTGCATCAGGTTGCGGCAGGTCTCCTGGGCGATGCCGTCGACGTAGGTGCCCTGGTCGAACCAGTACGCCTTGACCTGGTCGGCCGTCTCGATGGCGGCGTACCGCGGGGCCACCGGGCGCGGGCCGTCCGCCCGGAGGTAGAAGTACGCGGGCACGCGCGCCCGGAACCGCTCCAGCGACTCGCGGAAGACGGCCTGGTCCTCCAGGAAGACGGCGATGGAGGCGGCGGCGTCGGTCATGGCGAGTTCCCAGTTGCCGTTGTAGGCGGGCACCTGGGCGCGGACGGCCGGCAGGTAGGCCTTGCGCAGCATCTCCTCGAACCGGGTGACCCGGGACGTGTCCCAGTTCGGGTAGTCGGTGCGCATGATCTCGGCGGCGCGCGCCCAGCTGGATCCCGACCAGGCGGCCTGGAGTGCGGCGTTGTCCTCGCGGTGCTGCTTCATCACGGCCGACCAGGCGTCCATGATCTGTACGGCCTTGCGCGCGTGCACGGTCCTGCCGTTCACGGACCACAGCAGGGCGTGGGTGTAGGCGGCGATCGCGTCCTGTCGTTCGTCGAGGCAGGACTGCGGGCCGCTGTTGAAGGGGCAGGGCACCACGTCGGCCGGGTGGGGGGTGTAGTCGAGCGAGGCGTACCGGCTGGTCAGGAGCGCCCGGTACGCCGAGAGCCAGGGTTCCTCGCCGGCCGCGACCATCCGCTTCGCCTGCCTGAGCCCGCCGCGGTCGACGACGACGCCCGGGTGGCGGAAGACCACGTCGCCGGCGCGTCGATCGTCGGGGACGGCGCAGGCCGCGAGCAGTAGGCCGCCCGCGAGGAGGGCGCCGACGACTGCGAATCCGAGTCGCTTGGATGCGTTCATGGCTGACACGCCTTCACGCTTCCCCCGCGCTCCGGACCTCCCACCGCGGATTGGTCCGTCTGGCCTGCGGGCCCGCCCGAACGGCAGGCCGGGCAGGATCCGGAAGGGATCCTAGTGCCGTGACCGGAAAGGTTTGCCGGGTCGCGTTGTCCGGTGCGGTACATCGCAAGGCGGAGGGCCACGGCTCGTACCGGACGTACCGCCGTGGTCCGACAACGCG
>NZ_JBICYT010000058.1:0-34165 GCF_043201215.1 Streptomyces sp. NPDC048331
GGGCGCCGCCCCCCCCCCCCCCCCCCCCCCCCCCCCCCCCCCCCCCCCCCCCCCGCCCACCCCCCCCCCCCCCCCCCCCGCCCCCCCCACCCCCCCCCCCCCCCCCCCCCCCCGACCCCTATCAGCCACCGACCCGCCAAACCCGCACACCAAGACACAGGCCCGCCAAACCCAGCCCCGCCCCGCCGCACGCCAAGGCACGGGCCCGCAAATCCCAGCCCCGCCGGCGATTGAGGCGCGGGGTCCGGGGCAGCGCCCCGGCAACGGCGCCGCACCGCCAAGCGCACCGCACCGCACCGCACACCGCCAGGCGGAGCCGAGCCCCACACCGCCGAGCACCCCGCAGGGGCCAGGCGGAGCCGAGCCGCACACCGCCGAGCACCCCGCAGGGGCCAGGCGGAGCCGAGCCGCACACCGCCGAGCACCCCGCAGGGGTCAGCCGCGGGCCGCCTCGATGAAGGCTCGGATCCGCTCCGGCGACTTCACGCCGCGCTCCCGCTCCACCCCGCTGGACACGTCCACGCCCCACGCCCCGGTCGCCGTGAGCGCCGCCCGCACATTGCCCGGGTTCAGCCCGCCGGCCAGCAGCCACCGTCCCTCGGGCGCGGTGAAGTCCGCCGCGCCCCAGTTCCACGGCTTGCCGGAGCCCGGGTCCGGCGCGTCCAGCAGCAGCAGGTCCTCGCCGTACTCACCGCAGCGCTTCACGTGCTCGGCGGTGGCCCGCAGCAGGGTCCGGCCCTCGGCGCGCAGCGCCGCGAAGTCCTCCGGGCCCTCCTCGCCGTGCAGCTGCACCCCGCGCACCCCGCTCTCCTCGGCGAACCGGCGCACCTCCGCCACCGACTGCCCCCGGAACACCCCGACGGTCAGCACCCGGTCCGGCACCTGTGCGGCGAGTTCCCGCGCGGCGACGGCGTCCACGGTCCGCGGACTCCCGGGCGCGAAGACGAATCCGACGGCATCGGCCCCGGCGGCCACGGCCACGTCGACATCGTGCGCGGTCCGCAGCCCGCAGATCTTGACGAAGAGATCAGCCATGCACCCAGCCTATGTGGACTACCCACCCTCGGCCCGCCCCGGAAACGCCCGAGGGCGGCACCCCTCGCGGGGTGCCGCCCTCGTTCGAGAACAGCCGATCTACCGGTGGCCGGAGCCAGGGGTGGATCAGAAGTCCATGTCACCACCCGGCATGCCGCCGCCCGCGGGGGCACCGGCCTTCTCGGGCTTGTCGGCGATGACGGCCTCGGTCGTCAGGAACAGCGCGGCGATCGACGCGGCGTTCTGCAGCGCGGAGCGCGTGACCTTCGCCGGGTCGATGATGCCCTCGGCGATCATGTCGACGTACTCGCCGGACGCGGCGTTCAGGCCGTGACCGATCGGGAGGTTGCGCACCTTCTCGACGACGACGCCACCCTCGAGACCACCGTTGACGGCGATCTGCTTGAGCGGGGCCTCCAGCGCGAGCTTCACGGCGTTGGCGCCGGTCGCCTCGTCACCCTCGAGCTCCAGCTTCTCGAAGACCGCGGAGGCCTGCAGCAGCGCCACGCCACCACCGGCGACGATGCCCTCCTCGACGGCCGCCTTCGCGTTGCGAACGGCGTCCTCGATGCGGTGCTTGCGCTCCTTGAGCTCGACCTCGGTCGCGGCACCGGCCTTGATGACGGCCACGCCGCCGGCCAGCTTCGCGAGGCGCTCCTGGAGCTTCTCGCGGTCGTAGTCCGAGTCGGAGTTCTCGATCTCGGCGCGGATCTGGTTCACGCGACCGGCGACCTGGTCGCTGTCACCGGCACCGTCGACGATGGTGGTCTCGTCCTTGGTGATGACGACCTTGCGGGCGCGGCCGAGCAGGTCGAGACCGGCGTTCTCCAGCTTGAGGCCGACCTCCTCGGAGATGACCGTGCCGCCCGTGAGGATGGCGATGTCACCGAGCATGGCCTTGCGGCGGTCACCGAAGCCCGGGGCCTTGACGGCGACGGACTTGAAGGTGCCACGGATCTTGTTGACGACGAGGGTGGAGAGCGCCTCGCCCTCGACGTCCTCGGCGATGATCAGCAGCGGCTTGCCGGACTGCATGACCTTCTCCAGGAGCGGCAGCAGGTCCTTGACCGAGCCGATCTTGGAGTTGACGATCAGGATGTACGGGTCGTCGAGGGACGACTCCATGCGCTCCATGTCGGTGGCGAAGTACGCCGAGATGTAGCCCTTGTCGAAGCGCATACCCTCGGTGAGCTCCAGCTCCAGACCGAAGGTCTGGGACTCCTCGACGGTGATGACGCCTTCCTTGCCGACCTTGTCCATGGCCTCGGCGATGAGCTCGCCGATCTGGGTGTCGGCGGCGGAGATGGAGGCCGTCGAAGCGATCTGCTCCTTGGTCTCGACATCCTTGGCCTGCGCCAGCAGGGCGGCGGAAACGGCCTCGACGGCCTTCTCGATACCGCGCTTGAGGGCCATCGGGTTCGCACCCGCGGCCACGTTGCGCAGACCCTCGCGGACGAGCGCCTGGGCGAGAACGGTGGCGGTGGTCGTACCGTCGCCGGCGACGTCGTCCGTCTTCTTGGCGACTTCCTTGACCAGCTCGGCGCCGATCTTCTCGTACGGGTCCTCGAGCTCGATCTCCTTGGCGATGGAGACACCATCGTTGGTGATCGTGGGGGCGCCCCACTTCTTCTCAAGGACGACGTTGCGACCCTTGGGGCCAAGGGTGACCTTGACGGCGTCGGCGAGCTGGTTCATCCCACGCTCGAGGCCGCGGCGGGCCTCCTCGTCGAACGCAATGATCTTGGCCATCTGAAGTGGTCCTCCCGGACAGCGGTGGATTGCTCCGGACCGCGCCCGCGCCCGCGACGGACGGCCTGCGTGCCCGGCGGTTCCTTCCCACCGGACCCTGCGGGCCTCACCGACCCGGTCCTCGTTTCAGTAGCACTCTCACCAGGAGAGTGCTAACGCCAATGATTAGCACTCGACCCCCCCGAGTGCAAGCGGCTTGGGGCAAGACCCCGCCACTGCCGGGCCTACGCACGAGGGGCCCCCATCCCGTGTCCAGGATGTGGGCCCCTCGTGGTGTTCCAGGTCTTCGATGAAGACTGTGCGTCGGTGGTCGATCGCTCCAGGACTAGCCGAGTGCGAGCTTGACCATGTCCGCCTGCGGACCCTTCTGGCCCTGCGAGATCTCGAACTCGACCCGCTGACCCTCTTCAAGGGTGCGGTACCCGTCCATCTGGATGGCGCTGTAGTGGACGAACACATCCGCACCACCGTCGACCGCGATGAAGCCGTAGCCCTTCTCCGCGTTGAACCACTTGACGGTGCCCTGAGCCATGCCTAACTCCCCTATTACTGGCCCTTGCGCAGGAACGCACTTCACGATCCCGGGTCAGAACTTGCGTCGGAACGCGTCGACCGAGGCTGAATGTATCTGCGCGGATGCTGTCTGCAACAGGTCAATCCGATGAGAATTCTGGACACCGGGAAACATTGAAATAGAGTGAAAATTTGCCATACTCCCGGGCAACTCGGGCCTGACATATCTCGCCAAAGCCCCATACCGCACTCGCATGTTGGCCCGATGTCGACCCTTGCGCGGCCCGTTCATATGCAGGGGGCAAGAACAGCGGAGGGGACTTCCCCAACCTTACCGCGCCCAATCAAGCAGAATTGCCCCCTCCGCTTTTAGCGGAGGGGGCAATTACGGTTTGCGCGTGTCAGCAACCGCCGGCGACGGCGGGGATGATCGAGACGCCGGCGCCGTCCGGCGTCGCCGCCTGCAGCCCGCCCTCGAAGCGCACGTCGTCGTCGTTGACGTAGACGTTCACGAAGCGGCGCAGCTTGCCCTGGTCGTCCAGGACGCGCGCGGCGATGCCCGGGTGGTTCTTCTCCAGGGACTCGATGACCTCGGCGAGGGTCGCGCCCTCGGCCGGGACCTCGGCGACGCCGCCGGTGTAGGTGCGCAGGATGGTGGGGATGCGGACGTTGACGCTCATGGCGCTACTGCCTTTCCGGTAGAGCGGAGGGGAAGTGGTCAGGCCAGGCCGGCGGCGCGGAACGCGTCCAGGCTCGGGCGGATGGTGGCGGTCTGTCCGCTGTCCGCGGCCACCGCCTCCAGGGTCTTGAGGCCGTCACCGGTGTTGAGGACGACGGTGGTCAGCGTCGGGTCGAGCTGCCCGTTCTCGATGAGCTTCTTCGTCACGCCGACGGTCACACCGCCCGCGGTCTCGGCGAAGATGCCCTCGGTCTGCGCGAGGATCTTGATGGCCTCGACGACCTGCTCGTCGTTGACGTCCTCGACGAAACCGCCGGTGCGACGGGCGATGTCCAGGACGTACGGGCCGTCCGCCGGGTTGCCGATCGCGAGGGACTTGGCGATGGTGTTCGGCTTCTGCGGGCGGACCACGTCGTGACCGGCCTTGAAGGCGGTGGACACCGGGGAGCAGCCCTCGGCCTGGGCGCCGAAGATCTTGTACGGCTTGTCCTCGACGAGGCCGAGCTTGATGAGCTCCTGCAGACCCTTGTCGATCTTCGTGAGCTGCGAGCCGGACGCGATCGGAATGACGATCTGGTCGGGCAGCTGCCAGCCGAGCTGCTCGCAGATCTCGTACGCGAGCGTCTTGGAGCCCTCGCCGTAGTAGGGGCGCAGGTTGACGTTGACGAAGCCCCAGCCCTCGCCCAGCGGGTCGCCGATGAGCTCCGAGCAGAAGCGGTTGACGTCGTCGTAGTTGCCCTCGATGCCGACCAGGTCGCCGCCGTACACACCGGCCATGACGACCTTGCCCTGCTCCAGGTCGTGCGGGATGAACACGCAGGAACGGAAGCCGGCCCGGGCGGCCGCGGCGCCGACGGCGCCGGCCAGGTTGCCGGTGGAGGAGCAGGACAGGGTGGTGAAGCCGAAGGCGCGGGCGGCCTCGACGGCGATGGCCACGACGCGGTCCTTGAAGGAGTGCGTCGGGTTGCCGGAGTCGTCCTTGATGTAGAGCTTGCCGGTGATGCCCAGTTCCTTGGCCAGGTTGGCCGCGTCCACCAGCTTGGTGAAGCCGGGGTTCAGGCTGGGCTTGGACGCCACGTCCGCGGGGACCGGCAGCAGCGGTGCGTAGCGCCAGATGTTGTTCGGGCCGGCCTCGATCGCGGCGCGCAGGGCCTCGGGGTCGCCGGTCGGGAGGTCGTAGGCGACTTCCAGCGGTCCGAAGCACTCGGCGCACGCGAAGATGGGGCCGAGTTCGAAGCGGGTACCGCACTCGCGACAGGAGAGGCCGGTGGCGGGTCCGAGGTCGACGGAACCGAGGTGGGCAGAGGTGGCGACAGTCTGTGCAGCCATGATGGCGAGGCCCTTTCTCCTCATCTTCCCCATGGCGCACTTCGCCATGAGACGGAATTGGCACCTTCCCTAGCCGGGGACCTCGCTGACGTCGCTGAATGCGCGATCGCGAGAACCGACTGGAGGGTTGCCGGGGCTTCAACGGGCCGTGTCCCTCTGCCCCTCTGGATGAGCGGTATGGCACCGGCACACGCGCTCTCTGGCGCGCCGGTGCGTTTGTACGCGGGGACCCCCGGCATGCGGTGGTCCTTCGCGTTGTTCAAGACTGTAACCGAA
Organism: Streptomyces sp. NPDC048331; assembly: GCF_043201215.1. Taxonomy (NCBI): domain Bacteria; kingdom Bacillati; phylum Actinomycetota; class Actinomycetes; order Kitasatosporales; family Streptomycetaceae; genus Streptomyces; species Streptomyces sp. NPDC048331. Next base: position 5,582 of record NZ_JBICYT010000058.1, read on the forward strand.
GGCTCGGGCTGTTGAGACAGCCGTCCGAACCGCGAGATGGATCACATAACGGCGGATATCGCCGACACGCAGGGAGTGCTGAGGGTGCTGGAAGAGGTGGAGCGCTGGCTGGCCGACCGCTCCTGGTCCGCCGCCGACCGACCGCTCGACCAGCTGCTCGACCGGAAACGGGCGGCCGGGACCACGGTCAGCGTCGTGCTGCCCGCGCTGGACGAGGAGGCGACGGTCGGCGCGATCGTCGAGGTCATCCGGCGTGAGCTGATCGAGGGACCGCCGGTGCCGCTGGTCGACGAGCTGGTCGTCGTCGACTCGGGCTCCAGGGACCGCACCGCGGAGGTCGCGGCGAAGGCCGGCGCCCGGGTGGTGCACCGCGACGAGATCCTGCCGCGCCTGCCGGCACTGCCCGGCAAGGGCGAGGTGCTGTGGCGCTCGCTGTTGGCCACCGACGGGGACATCGTCTGCTTCGTCGACGCCGACCTGCGGGACTTCTCCGCCTCCTTCGTCTCCGGGATCGTCGGACCGCTGCTGACCGACCCCGACGTGCACTTCGTCAAGGCGATGTACGACCGGCCGCTGGGCGACAGCCCCGGCCAGGGCGGCCGGGTCACCGAGCTGGTCGCCCGCCCCCTCCTCAACCTCCACTGGCCCCAGCTGGCGGGCTTCGTCCAGCCGCTCGGCGGCGAGTACGCCGTACGCCGCTCCCTGCTGGAACGGCTGCCGTTCCCCGTCGGGTACGGCGTCGAGCTGGGCCTGCTCGTCGACGCCCTGCACACGGTCGGGCTGGACGCGCTCGCCCAGGTGGACGTGGGCGTACGGCTCCACCGTCACCAGGACGGGCAGGCGCTGGGCCGGATGGCCGCGGCGATCTACCGCACCGCCCAGGTACGGCTCTCGCGCGGGCACCTCGTTCGGCCGGAGCTCACGCAGTTCGAGCGCGGCCCGCAGGGCTTCGTACCGCGGACGTACCCGGTGGACACCGAGGAACGGCCGCCGATGGCGGGCGTCGCGGAGTACGCGCTGCGGCGCGTGGCGTGAGGGAACGTACGGTTTGAGCGGGCTCGTACCGGGCTAGGTTGCCCGCATGGCTTCCCAGGTACTCGTAGCGGCGAACCGCGGCCCCCTCTCCTACGCCCTCGCCCAGGACGGGTCGCTCAGCGCCCGGCGCGGCGGGGGCGGTCTCGTCTCCGGACTGTCCGCGGCCCTCGCCGAGCAGCCGGGGGCCGTGTGGATCTGCGCGGCGCTGTCGGACGCGGACCGGGAGGCGGTCCGCCGGGGCGTCGCCGAGCCGGGGGTCCGGATGTTGGACATCGATCCCACGATGTACGACGACGCGTACAACGGCATCGCCAACTCCGTGCTGTGGTTCACGCACCACCACCTGTACGACGTCCCGCGCGAGCCGGTCTTCGACGCCGAGTTCCGCCGGCGGTGGGAGTCCTACGAGCGCTACAACCAGGCCTTCGCCGACGCCCTGGCCGAGGAGGCCGCGGAGGGCGCGCGGGTGCTGGTGCAGGACTACCACCTGGCCTTGGTGCCCGGACTGCTGCGGGTGCTCCGTCCCGACCTGCGGATCGCGCACTTCACGCACACCCCGTGGGCCGCGCCGGGCTATCTCGCGATGCTGCCCGACGTGGTCCGCGAGACCTTGCTGTGGGGCATGCTCGGCGCCGACGTACTCGGCTTCCACACCGAGGCGTGGGCGGCCGAGTTCCTGGGGTCGGCGCGGCTCGACGACGCGTGGGGGCGGTCCGAGGTGCGCGAGGGCGCGGTCGTCGAGCACCAGCGCTACTCGGTGTGGCCGACGCGCACCACACAGGTGCGGGCGTACCCGCTGGGCGTGGACGGGGACGAACTGCGGGCGCTGGCGCACCGGCCGGCGGTGGACGCCAAGCTGGCGGAGCTTCGGGCGGAGGTGGACGGCCTGCGGACGATCGTCCGCGTGGACCGCACCGAGCTGTCGAAGAACATCCTGCGCGGTCTGCTGGCCTACCGGGAGCTGCTGACGGAGCGCCCGCAGTGGCGGGGGCGGGTGGTGCACCTGGCGTCGGCGTACCCCTCGCGGCAGGACCTGAAGGTGTACCGGGACTACACGGCGGCGGTGTCGGAGCTGGCGGCGGAGATCAACGCGGAGTTCGGGACGGAGGAGTGGCAGCCGGTGCTGGTGTCGGTGAAGGACGACTTCGAGCGCTCCCTGGCGGCGTACCGGCTGGCGGACGTGGCGCTGGTGAATCCGGTGCGGGACGGGATGAACCTGGTGGCCAAGGAGATCCCGGTGGTGTCGGAGGCGGGCTGCGTGCTGGTGCTGTCCACCGGGGCGGGGGCGTACGAGGAGCTCCGCCAGGACGCGCTGACGGTGAACCCGTACGACGTGACGGCGACGGCGGAGGCGCTGCACGCCGCGCTGGCGATGCCGATGCCGGAGCGTGCGGAACGCACGAAGCGGCTCTCCGCTGCCGCGACGGCCCTCCCGCCGTCCGCCTGGTTCGAGGCCCAGCTGTCGGCCCTGACCTGAGCCGGGGCTCCGCCCCGGACCCCGCGCCTCAAACGCCGGCGAGGCGGAAAATCCGGGCTCTGCCCGGACCCGGTCCTCAAACGCCGGACGGCTGGAAAATCCAGCCCCGCCGGCGTTTGAGGCGCGGGGGTTCGGGGGCAGCGCCCCCGCAGCGGACGGTCAGGTCCGGATGACCTCGGCCAGGGTGGCCAGGAAGGCGGCGACCTTGCCCGGGCCCGGGAGGACCAGGTCGGCCCGCGCGGCGAGCTCGGGAACCTCCGCGGAGCCACTGCACACCAGCAGCCCCGGCAGGCCGTCCGTACGACCCTTCTCCACCGCCGCGAACGCCGCCAGGTCACCCAGGTCGTCGCCCGCGTACAGCACCGCCTCCGCGTCCCGCTCCGCCAGGAACTCGGTCAGGGCGACGCCCTTGTCCATGCCCGGCGGCCGAAGCTCCAGCACCGCCCGCCCCGGCTCGACCATCAGCCCGTGCCGGGCGGCCAACTCGGTCAGCGGCTCCCGCAGCGCCGCGAAGGCCGCCGCCGGGTCCTCCGCCCGCCGGGTGTGCACGGCCAGCGCCCGGCCCTTCTCCTCGATCCAGGTACCGCGCCAGGCCCCGATCGAGTCCAGGAACCCCGGCAGCTCCGCCCGGACCGCCGCCACCCCGGGGTGCTCGGCGGGCGCGTGGACGATGCCGGTGACCGCGTCCCACCGTTCGGCTCCGTAGTGGCCGAGGACGACCAGGTGCTGCAGGCCGGGGACCCCGGCGAAGCCGCCGTAGCGGACGGCGACGCCCGCCGGCCGGCCGGTGATCACGGCCACCGAGTCGACCTCGGGGGCGAGTGCGGACAGGGCCGGGACGGCTCCGGGGTGGGCTCTGGCCTGGTCCGGGTCCGGGACGATGTCGGCGAGGGTGCCGTCGAAGTCCAGGGCGACCACGGACCGGCGAGGTGTGCGGAGGAGGGCTTCGAGGCCCTCGCGTCCGGCAGCGGTGACGGGCATCGGCAGGTCGTGCGGATGGCTCCCCATACGCACGACCCTAACGGGCCGGCCGGGTGACGGCTACGGCTATCGCCGGGCTCGCTGCGCCTCGCGGATCCTGCGCAGCCGGTTGACCGTGCCCGGGGCGTGGGCCAACGCCCGCGGGTCGTCCATGAGCGCGTTGAGCAGCTGGTAGTAGCGGACGGGGGACATCCCCAGCCCTTCCCGTATGGCCCGTTCCTTGGCTCCGGGTCCCGGCCAGGTGCGTCCCTCGTACGCGAGCACCGCGACCTCCGTGGCCGTCAGCCGCCCCTCGTCCGTCATACCGCCAGATTAACGCCGTGCTCCGACAGTCGGCCCGCCGCCACCGGTCAGCGCGGGTCGGACGCGCGGGCGGCGGTGGCGATCTGCTCCAGGACCTTCGCGGGCTGTCCGCCGGGCTGGACGGTCTTGCCGATGTTCTGCTTGATGTCCTCGCTGACGCCCGCCCAGGACTTCTTGCCGACCGGGTACAGCCGGGAGCTGGGCAGTGCCGTCAGGAAGGGCTTCAGCTGTGCGGACGAGCCGCCGGTGGCGGACTGCTTGGCCTGGTAGCCGCTGGTGGTGGCGGGCAGCAGGTCGTACTTCTCGGTGAAGGCCGTCACGTTCTTCGGCTGGTACAGGAAGTCCAGGAACTTGCCGGACTGCTGGCGGTGGCCGTTCTTGAAGGCCATGACCCAGTCCGCGACGCCCATCGCGGGCTGGTCGCTGCCGTCGGCGGTGGGCAGCGGCACCATGCCGAACTTGACGCCCTTGGCCGCGGCCTGCTTGAGCAGCGTCGGGTGCCCGTTGAGCATGCCGACCTCGCCCTTGGTGAAGCCGTCGAAGGCGGCCTGCCGGTCCAGCTTGCCGGGCTCCACGGGTCCGGTCAGGCCCTGGCCGACCATCTTGTCCCGCAGGAACTCCAGCGCCTTGACGTTGGGGGCGGAGTCGATCGCGTACGACTCCTCGTTGTCGGTGTAGCCGCCACCGCCCGAGAGCATCCACATCATCGTCTCGGCCTGCGCCTCCTCGCGGCCCAGCGGTACCGCGAAGGGGGTGGGCACGTTGGCGGCCTTGAGCTTCTTCGCGGCGGCTTCGAGGTCCGCCCAGGTCTTCGGCTGCCAGCCCTTGGCGTCCTTGCCGATCACGCCGGCGTCGGCGAGCAGCTTCTCGTTGTAGAAGAGCAGCCGGGTGCTGGAGACGAAGGGCATGCCGTACTGGACCTGCTTGACCTTGCCCGCGTCGGCGAGCGGGCCGAGGAAGTCGGCCTCGGTCTTCACGGAGAGCAGTTCTTCCGCCGAGTACAGCTTGCCGGCGGCCGCGTAGTCGGAGTAGGCGCCGATCTGGGCGATGTCGGGGGCCTTGCCGGCCTTGACCATCTCGGCGACCTTGGCGTCGACCTCGGACCAGGAGTAGACGCTGACCTCGACCTTGGTGCCCGGGTTGGCCTTCTCGAAGCCCGTGGCGAGGTCCTTCCAGTACGCCTCGGAGGAGTTCTGCGGATTGTCCCCGTAGTCGGCCGCCACGACCCGCAGGGTCACCTCGTTGTCTCCGGTGAGTCCGCCGATGGCTCCGCAGCCCGTCAGCGTCACAGCGGTCAGGCACAGCGCGGCGCCGGAAGCGGCCAGCCTCAGGTAACGGCCCTTCACAGTTCTCCATCCACCCTTCTTGTACGTACGATCCACGTAAGGTCTACACCACTTTGGCGGCTCGTCCACATCGGGGCCTCGCCTGGGGTCCCGGATTTGTATGGCCGCTCAACAATCTCCCTCATTGGACTAGACCTTTCCCTGCCGAGCACGCGAGACTGTCTCTGTGAAATCCGTGAAACACGTCATCGCCCTCGATGTGGGCGGCACCGGGATGAAGGCCGCCCTCGTCGCCGACGACGGCACCCTGCTCCACGAAGCGCGCCGGGCCACCGGCCGCGAGCGGGGCCCCGACGCCGTCGTCGAGACGATCCAGGACTTCGCCGCCGAGCTGCTCGACACCGGCCGGGAACGCTTCGGACGGCCCGCCTCGGCCGCCGGCGTCGCCGTCCCGGGCATCGTCGACGCCGAGAACGGCATCGCCGTCTACGCGGCGAACCTGGGCTGGCGCGACGTACCGATGCGCGCGCTGCTCAGCAGCCGACTCGGCGGCATCCCCGTCGCCCTCGGCCACGACGTGCGCACGGGCGGACTCGCCGAAGGCCGCATCGGCGCCGGCCGGGGCGCCGACCGCTTCCTGTTCGTCCCGCTCGGCACCGGCATCGCCGGAGCCATCGGCATCGCCGGCCGCATCGAGGCCGGCGCCCACGGCTACGCGGGCGAGATCGGACACATCGTGGTCCGCCCGGGCGGCCCCGCGTGCGGCTGCGGCCAGCACGGCTGCCTGGAGACCCTCGCCTCCGCCGCGGCCGTCAGCCGCGCCTGGGCGGCCGCCTCCGGCGACCCCGAGGCCGACGCCGCGGACTGCGCCAAGGCCGTCGCCTCGGCGGACCCGCGCGCCCAGGAGGTCTGGCTGGCCGCCGTCGGCGCCCTCGCCGACGGACTCGTCACCGCCATCACCCTGCTGGACCCGCGCACGCTGATCATCGGTGGCGGGCTCGCGGAGGCCGGGGAAACCTTGTTCACACCACTACGGACGGCCGTGGAGGAGCGCGTGACGTTCCAGCGGCTCCCCCACATCGTGCCGGCGGCCCTCGGGGACACCGCCGGATGCCTGGGCGCAGGGCTGCTCGCCTGGGACCTACTCGCCACGGAGGTACCTGCCTGATGTCCGGAAGCGCTCACAGCACCGTTCTTTCGGGCGCCAGGGTGGTGCTGCCCACCGGAACGGTGGCCAACGGCAGGGTCATCGTCGACGGCGACCGGATCGCCGGCAGCGCCCACGAGGGCGCACGGACCGTCGACCTGTCCGGGCACTGGATCGTCCCCGGCTTCGTCGACATGCACAACCACGGTGGCGGCGGCGCCTCGTTCACCTCCGGCACCGCCGAGGACGTCCTCCAAGGCGTGCGCACCCACCGCGAGCACGGCACCACCACCCTGGTCGCCTCCACCGTCACCGGGGACCTGGACGAACTGGCCCGCCGCGCCGCCCTGCTCGCCGAGCTGACGCAGCAGGGCGAGATCGCCGGCATCCACTTCGAGGGGCCGTTCATCAACCCCTGCCGCAAGGGCGCGCACAAGGAGGACCTGCTGCGCGACCCCGACCCGGCCGAGGTCCGCAAGCTGATCGACGCCGCGCACGGCGCCGCCCGCATGTTCACCCTCGCCACCGAACTGCCGGGCGGCCTGGACTCCGTACGGCTGCTCGCCGAGCACGGGGTCATCGCGGCGATCGGCCACACCGACGCCACGTACGAGCAGACCCGCGCCGCCATCGACGCGGGCGCGACCGTGGCCACCCACCTCTTCAACGCGATGCCGCCCCTCGCCCACCGCGAACCCGGCCCGATCGCCGCGCTGCTGGAGGACGAGCGGATCACCGTCGAGCTCATCAACGACGGCACCCACCTGCACCCGGCGGCCCTGGAACTGGCCTTCCACCACGCGGGCGCGCACCGCGTCGCGCTGATCACCGACGCGATGGACGCGGCCGGCTTCGGCGACGGGACCTACCACCTCGGCCCGTTGGAGGTCGAGGTCAAGCACGGCGTGGCACGGCTGGTGGAGGGCGGCTCCATCGCCGGCTCGACGCTGACCCTGGACACCGCCTTCAAGCGCTCGGTGACCCTCGACAAGCTGCCCGTGGAGTCCGTGGTCCAGGCGATCTCCGCCAACCCGGCCAAGCTGATCGGCCTGTACGACGAGATCGGCTCGCTGGAGCCCGGCAAGTACGCGGACCTCGTCGTGCTGGACGCCGCGTTCGACCTCAAGGGCGTCATGCGGCGCGGCGAATGGATCGTCAACCCGCCCTCCTGACCGCCGATCTGACGGCCGAGCGGCCGCACACACGGAAAACGGCCGGCCCGAGGACTGGGCCGACCGCCGTGTGTTTGGCATGATCCCGGCAGCATCAGACCCGGGAGTGCCCATGATCCTTACCGTGACGCTCAACACCGCGCTCGACGTCACGTACCAAGTGCCGCGCCTGCTCCCGCACGCCTCGCACCGGGTCTCCGCCGTCACCGAACGCCCCGGCGGCAAGGGGATCAACGTCGCCCACGTCCTGGCGGCCCTCGGCCACGAGGTGACGGCGACCGGCTTCGCGGGCGGCCCGGTCGGCTCCGTCGTACGGGGGCTGCTCGCACGGTCCCCGGGGGTGGTCGACGCCCTGGTCCCCTGCTCCGGCAACACCCGCCGCACGGTCGCGGTGGCCGACGCGGCCTCCGGCGACACCACGCAGTTCAACGAGCCGGGCCCGCTGATCACCGCCACGGAGTGGTCCCGGTTCCTCGCCCACTACGAGGACCTGGTGCGCGGCGCCCGCGCCGTCGCCCTGTGCGGCAGCCTCCCGCCGGGCGTGCCGGTGGGCGCGTACGCACTGCTCGTACGGGCGGCCCGGGCGGCCGGGGTGCCCGTCCTGCTGGACACGAGCGGAGAGGCCCTGCGCCGCGGGGTCGCCGCCCGCCCGGAGATCATCAAGCCGAACGCCGCCGAACTGGCCGAGCTCACCGGATCCCGTGACCCGCTCCCCGCCACCCGCGACGCCCGCCGCCGGGGCGCCCACGCGGTGGTCACCTCGCTCGGCCCGGACGGCCTGCTGGCCGCCACCGCGAACGGCTCCTGGCAGGCGACCCCGCCGCGCCGACTGTCCGGCAACCCCACCGGAGCCGGTGACTCCGCGGTCGCCGGCCTGCTGTCCGCGCTCGCGGAGGACCTGGACTGGCCGGAGCGCCTCAGCCGCGCCGTCGCCCTCTCGGCGGCCACGGTCCTCGCCCCGACGGCGGGCGCGTTCGACCCGGGCGTCTACGAGGAACTACGGGCCGCCGTACGCGTCACCGAAAGCGCCTGACGACCCCGCGCCCACCACCGACGGCGCGCCGAGCGCCGACCGGCCCCACGCACCACGGAATCAGGCTCTGCCGCACCTGCGCGACAGAGCCTGATGCGTTCCGGGGCGTCCGTCCCCGCCGTCGGCGCGGTCAGCGCCTGACGTGGCCCGAAGCCAGCTCCAACTGGTCGAAGACGACGTCGCACTGGTTGCCGGGCTCGCACGAGATCTTCATCGCGTTCGTGCCCTTCTTGAGGTTGATGAACGCGAAGGTGCGCGTCCAGCCCTTGTCCCAGGCGCCGTCCGCCGCCTTGGCGAAGTTGGCCAGGTTCAACGACTGGTTCGGGCTCTGGCCGTTGACCGTGAGGGTCGCCTTGCCGTCCTTGCCGGGAACGCCGTAGTTGACGAACAGCGTGTATTCGCCCGCCTCCGGCACGTCCACCGTCCAGGTGAGCGCCGCACCCTGCTGGTTGAAGCCGGCGACGTACTGGCCGCCCGAGCTCTTCGAGCCGGGCACCGTGCTCTCCAGCCGCGCACCACCGGTCAGCACCATGCCCGCACCGGCCGCCTCGCCCTTCGGCAGCGGAGCCTGCGAGGGCTTCGAGCTGCTCGGGGCCGGGCTGGCCGGGTTCTGGGGGGCCGCCGACTGCTGGCCGTCGTCGGCGGAGGGCTGTTCCTTGCCCTTGTCCTTGTCGCCGAACTGCAGGGCCGCGACGATACCGATCACGACCACCGCGACCACGGCGACGGCCGCGATCAGCAGACCGCGACGGCTGGACCCGCCAACGGCGCCACGACCGCCGCCGTGACCGCCGCCGTGACCGCCCGGCTGCGGGACCGTCTGCGTCTGCTGCGGCGCAGCGGCGTAGCCGCCGGCCTGGAGGGCTTCCGGGGCCTGGTACTGGGCCTGGTAGCCAGGAGCCTGCTGCGCGTGGCCCTGCTGGTGCGGAACGGGGCCGCGCTGGCCGCCGTTCCTCCGCTCACCGACCGTACGCACCTGGTGGTGCGAGGTACGCGGGACGCCCGGCTGGGGACCGTGGTGACCGCCGCCCGACGCACCGGGGTAGCCGTATCCACCGCCCGATGTGGGCGGGGCGGCTCCGGCCGCCTGGCCGTCCTCGTAGAGGTAGCCGAACGGATCGTCGTCCTCGGGCTTGTTCGCCCCACCGTGCGGGCCGTTCGCGGGCGTCGTCATCGCAGGTCACTCCTTTCGACCCACGGGAGCCTACCCCGAACAGGTGCGCCCACGGGCGGGAGACCGCCTCATCCCGCCCGACGGTGGGCCTTCGACCGGGATCGCTTCTCGATGTACATCCGCTGGTCGGCAGAGCGCAGAACCTCGTCGGCCGACATCCCGCAGCTGGCCCATCCGATACCGAAACTGGCCCCGACCCGCACCGCACGGCCGTCCACCCGGATCGGCGGGATGATCGCGTTGCGCAGCCGCACGGCGAGGTCGGCGGCGTCGGCGGCGCCCAGCCCGTCGGCCAGGACGACGAATTCGTCACCACCCAGCCGGGCGACGGTGTCACCGTCCCTGACGCCGGTCGTCAGCCGTCGGGCAACCTCGATCAGGACCGCGTCGCCCGTGTGGTGCCCGAACCGGTCGTTGATCGACTTGAAGCCGTCCAGGTCGCAGAAGAGGACCGCGAGCCCCTTCGTCCCGTCGTCGATGTCCGTGGCGGGCGCCACCGTGTGTACGTGGTGGTCGTACGGACCGTCCGACGGCGCGGGCGGCGCCCCGGGGAACTCGAAGGGATCGGCCCCCGGGTACCGGTCGGGGCCGTCTGCGTGGAACCCGTGCTCACCGACACCACCCGCCTCCGCCCCCACCGGGTGGCCGTCGTGCCCGGCGTGCGCCGCGTGGCCCCCGTGCGCCGCGTGGCCGTCGTATCCGTCACGCCCTTCGAAGGCCGCGTCCAGCGCCTCGATGGCGCTGGCCCGTACGGACTGTGGCCTACGGCACAGCCGGGCGCCGAGCCGGGCCCGCAGTTCGGCGCTGTTGGGCAGGCCGGTCAGCGAGTCGTGGCTGGCGCGGTGGGCGAGCTGGAGTTCGTGCCGCTTGCGCTCCTCGATGTCCTCGACGTGCGTGAGCAGGAACCGCGGGCCGTCGGCGGCGTCGGCGACGACGGAGTTGCGCAGCGAGACCCATACATACGTGCCGTCGCGGCGGCCCAGGCGCAGCTCGGCGCGGCCGCCCTCGGCGGAGGTGCGCAGCAGGGTGCCGATGTCCTCGGGGTGGACCAGGTCGGAGAAGGAGTAGCGGCGCAGCACGGAGGCGGGCCGGCCGAGCAGTCGGCACAGCGCGTCGTTGGTCCGCAGCAGCCGGCCGTGCTGGTCCCCGCCCATCTCGGCGATGGCCATGCCGCTGGGCGCGTACTCGAAGGCCTGGCGGAACGACTCTTCACTGGCCCGCAGCGCCTGTTGCTCGCGTTCCAGGCGGACGAGGGCCCGCTGCATGTTCGCCCGGAGCCTGGCATTGCTGATAGCAATCGCCGCCTGAAAGGCGTACATCTGGAGCGCTTCGCGGCCCCAGGCGCCGGGCCGGCGGCCGTTGCGCGGTCTGTCCACCGAAATGACACCCAGAAGTTCCCCGCCGGACGCATACATGGGTGCGTAGAGCCGGTCCTCGGGGTGCCACTCGTCCTCGAACCGCGGATCGGGCCCGTCGGTGTGCCACTGGGGGACGTCGTCCTCCATGAGGACCCAGCCCTCGGTGTGCGGGATGAACCTGAGCCCGTCCCAGTTCTCACCCATCGTCAGGCGGCGTTCCCAGGAGGCGCGGGAGCCGACCCGGCCGGTGATGAGGGCCTCCGCGGCGGGGTCGCCGGCGAAGGCGGCGACGACGAGATCACCGTCCGGGCGAACGAGGTTGACACAGGCGAGTTCGTAGCCGAGGCCCACGACGATGCCGTCCACGACGGTCTGCAGAGTGTCCGCCAGGCTCCGGGCCGTATTGAGCTCGGCCACCACCCGGTGCAGCTGCCGCAGGGTCGCAAGACGGACGTACGGCTCCGACTCGGTCTCCATTGCTCGCTCTCCCCGAGACCTCGACAGCAACTCCAGGTTTGTCATCGGCGTTTCGTTGCGGTGTCCCGTCCACTGAATCACAGTGAGCTGTGCGGCAGGTACACAGGGTCAACAAATCTTGCCCTCTGTGACTCAAGTCACATCAGGTGAATATCGGTGCGCTGTGGGGTCGTGCATGGCTGGGAGCGCTCCCTCACATTCCCGAGAGCAAACGATACGCCCGGGCCTAGGCCAAGGGGCGGGGACGCGACTCGGACCAGGGCCCGATGTGCGACGCGGAAGGGCGAGATTAGCGTTTCGACGTGCTGAAGACGACCCCCGTACCCACGGTGTCCCAAGGAAGCCCCCATGCTGAGGGAGTGAGCAATGACGAGTTCCGGGCCGCGATGTCCCGGCTGGCGGCGGGCGTGTGCCTGATCACCGCGCACGAGCCCCCGCTGACGGCGGACGGCCCGCGCGGCGAGGACGTCGGGATGACGGCCACCGCCTTCATGTCCGTGTCCCTGGACCCGCCGCTGGTCCTGGTGAGCCTGCGCGAGGGCTCCCGGATGGACGACCTGCTGGCGGAACAGCCCCTGTGGGCGGTGTCGGTCCTCGCCGACCACCAACTCCAGGTGGCGGGCCGCTTCGCGATGAAGGGCCGCATCAGCGACCGGCTGCTCTTCGCCGATCTGCCGTACGTACGCGGCGAGGCCTCCGGCGCACCCCTGCTGAGCGGCGCCCTGGCCACCCTGGAATGCCGTACGGAGAACCGCGTCGAGGCGGGCGACCACACCCTGGTGGTCGGTCGGGTCCTGACGGCCGGCCTGCCGTCCCCGGACGGGCAGCCCCTCACGTACTTCCGCGGGCGCTACCGGCACCTGGGCACGTAAGGCCCGCGGGGCGGGTACGACACGTAAGACGGGCACGGCCGGAGGCTACCAGTCCCGGCCCGTCCGGCCGCGCTTGGTCTCGGCCCGCGCCTTCTTCTCACGCAGCCGGCGCTCGTTGATCCCGCGCGGGATCTTCGTCGCCCGGCGTTGCTTCGGCGGCGGCGCCGTCGCCTCGGCCAGCAACGAGGCCAACCGGACCAGCGCCATCTCCCGGTTGCGCAGCTGCGAGCGGTGCTCGGAGGCCCGGACGGTCACCACCCCGTCGACCAGCCTGGCCGCGAGGCGCTCCAGCGCCCGCTCCTTCCACACCTCGGGCAGCGCCTTGGTGGCCGCCAGGTCGAACAGCAGCTCCGCGCGCGAGTCCGAGGTGTTCACGTGCTGACCGCCGGGCCCCGAGGATCGCGAGAACCGCCAGGCGAGCTCTCCCTCGGGGAGCACGACCGAACCGCGGATGACATAGGGACCAGGCATGCCCCTATGATCCGCCCCCGCCCCGGCCGCCGTCACCCGTATTTACGCCCTCCGCATTCGGCCCGCGCCGCGGCCCGCGAGGATTCGAGGTCACGGACAATTCACGACGGGAACCCGACCGGCCTCTCGTCGCGTTATAGGGGGCAGCGGTAGTTTGACCGCCTGTACGTGCATGTTGGATGAGGAAAGGGACATTCCCATGGCTGTCAGCCTGTCCAAGGGCGGCAACGTCTCGCTCTCGAAGGAGGCCCCGGGCCTCGCTGCCGTCACGGTCGGCCTCGGCTGGGACGTCCGTACGACGACCGGTGTCGACTTCGACCTCGACGCCTCGGCGATCGCGGTCAACCCGACGGGCAAGGTCGTCTCCGACGGCCACTTCGTCTTCTTCAACAACAAGTCCACCCCGGACCAGACCATCGTCCACACCGGTGACAACCGCACCGGCGAGGGCGCGGGCGACGACGAGGCCATCAACGTCAACCTCGCCGGCCTGCCGGCCGACGTGGACAAGATCGTCTTCCCGGTCTCCATCTACGACGCCGAGGCCCGCAGCCAGAACTTCGGCCAGGTCCGCAACGCGTACATCCGCGTCGTGAACCAGGCCGGCGGCGCCGAGATCGCCCGCTACGACCTCTCCGAGGACGCGGCGACCGAGACCGCCATGGTCTTCGGCGAGCTCTACCGCAACGGCGCCGAGTGGAAGTTCCGCGCCGTCGGCCAGGGTTACGCCTCCGGCCTCACCGGCATCGCGCAGGACTTCGGCGTCAACGTCTGATACCGCGAGGTCCGGCACCCACCCGCCGGACATCGACGCTGTGGCGAAGCCCCCTCCCGGCCGTCCGGGGAGGGGGCTTCGCTACCGTTCGGTAGGTGATCCTGCAACCGCTCGTCCCTGTCGACGGCGCCCTTCCCGGCCCGGTGCTCACCGAGATCGCCGCCCTCTACTCGACGAACCACGCGTTCTTCGAACTCAGCGGAGACTTCCCCGACCCGGACCGCATCACGGTCGAGCAGGTCGCCGCCGCGCTCGCCGGTGAACTGGCCCACGACAGCGCCGAGGTGCTCCTCGCCCGGTCCGCCGGCCGCCTCGTCGGGCTGGCCGCCACCCTCACACGGGCACCCGCCGCCGACGACCCGGACCCGTGGATCGGCCTGCTGCTCATCGACGCCACCGCGCACCGCGAGGGATACGGCCGCACCGTGGCCACCCTGGTCGAGGACCGCTTCCGCGCCGCCGGACGCGCGGGCGTACGGATCGCCGTACTGGACAACAACCCCGAGGCCCTCGCCTTCTGGCAGTCCCAGGGGTACCTCCCCCTGCGCCGGGCCAAGGACCGCGAGTTGGGCCGCGACTGCACCGTGCTGCGCAAGCCGCTCGAAGCCCCGTAACGGAACCCCGTGGCGGAACCCGGCGGCAGAACCCGGGGGCGGAACCACGTGACGCAACCCGGTCACGGCACTAGGCGGGCCGGCCCTTCCCGTACAGCCACACGTCCCAGATCTTCTTCAGGTCCCGCCCCGTCTTCTCCTCGGCGTAGGCGGTGAAGTCGGCCGTGCTCGCGTTCCCGTGCCGGTGGTCCTCGGCCCAGCCGCGCACCAGGGCGAAGAACCTCTCGTCGCCCACCTCCTGCCGGATCCGGTGCAGGACCATCGCACCGCGGTAGTACACCGGATCCGCGGAGATGTCCTGGGGCCCGGGCGGGGCGGCCGGCGGGAACGCGGCCCAGTCCTTGTCGGCGTCCTCGTCGACGTCCGTGTCACCGGTCAGGAAGGCCTCGAAGCGCTCCTGCGCCGTGGGCCCTCCGTGGTCCTCGGTCCACAGCCACTCGGCGTAGGTCGCGAAACCCTCGTTGAGCCACATGTCCTTCCAGGACTTCGGCGACACCGAGTCGCCGAACCACTGGTGCGCGAGCTCGTGCACCACGAGATCCTCGCTCGGCGCGCCGGAGTAGACCGGCCGCCCCTGGGTCTCCAGCGCGTAGCCGAGGGTCCCGGCGGGCACCACGATCGCACCCGTCGAGGCGAAGGGGTACGGGCCGAACCTCCCGCCGCCCCACTCCACCATCTCCGGCAGCCGCCCGAGCGGACCGGCGCTCGCCGCCTCCTCCGCCGGAGCCACGGCGCTGTAGAGGCCGACCCCCGAAGGCGTCCGCCCGGTCGTCACCTTGTACCGCCCGACAGCGGCGGTCGCCAGATAGCTCGCCATCGGCTCCGGGCTGTGCCACGCGAACACGGTCCGCCCGTCCGTGCCCTCCGTACGGGACCGCAGCTCGCCGTTCGACACCGCCTCGTAGCCGCGCGGAACGGTGATGGTGATGTCGTACGAAGCCTTGTCGCTCGGGTGGTGGTTGCCGGGGAACCAGGTCATCGAACCGACCGGCTCACCGACGGCGACCGCGCCGTCCTCCGTGGTGATCCAGCCCTCCTCGGCGCCGTCCGGATCCGCCAGGGCCTTCGGCTTCCCGCTGTAGTCGACCTCCGTACGGAAGACCTCGCCCTTCTTCAGGTCCTCGGCCGGGCGCACCGTCAGCTCGTTGCCGGTCCGGTTGTACCGGGCCCCCTCGCCCTGGACGGTCACGCCCTTGACGTTCAGGCCGCTGAGGTCCAGGTTGAAGGAGCTGAGCGCCTGCTCGGCGCGGGCGGTGATCACGGCCGTGCCGTGCAGCTGCCCGTCGGCGGGGTCGTAGTCCAGATCCAGGGCGTAGTGGTCGACCTGGTAACCGCCGTTCCCGGCCCGGGGGAAATACGGATCACGCAGCCCCGACGCACCCGGCCGCCCCTGCACCGTGTCCCCCGTACACCCCGTGGTGAGGGCGAGCAGGGCGGCGACGGCAGGGGCGGCGAGGCGGGACAGAGTACGGA
This sequence comes from Streptomyces sp. NPDC048331, assembly GCF_043201215.1. NCBI lineage: Bacteria > Bacillati > Actinomycetota > Actinomycetes > Kitasatosporales > Streptomycetaceae > Streptomyces > Streptomyces sp. NPDC048331. The sequence continues at coordinate 21,230 of NZ_JBICYT010000058.1, forward strand.
GTTCCACGCACTCGATCCTAGGCGGGGCGGGCTCCATCGATCACTTGCCGGACCACGTGACGGGCTGTTTCCGGACTACTTGGCGAGCGCGTCCACGCCCGCCTTGGCGAACTTCTCGTCCAGGTCGCCGCTCGGGGCACCGGCCACACCGATGCCGGCGACGGGCGCGCCGTTCGCCTGGACCGGGGTGCCACCGCCGAGGAAAAGGGTGCCGGGGATGTCCTTCAGGTTCGGGGTCTGGGCGAGGCGGCCCACGAGCACCGAGGTCGGGGCGTTCCAGGACACGGCGGTGAAGGCCTTGCGCTCGGCCGACTCGTAGGACTGCGGGCCCGCGCCGTCACCGCGCAGGGTGACGATGGTGTTGCCGTTGCGGTCGACGACGGCGACCGTCACCTTCTGGTTCTCGGACTCGGCGGCCTTCAGCGCGGCCTGGGCGGCACGGGTCGCGGCGTCGACGGTGAGGTGCGTCGTCGTGGTGAAGTTCTTGTCGCTCGGCCCGTCCTTCTTCGAGGCGACCGAGGCGACGGACGCCGACGCGGCGTCGGAGGCGGGGGTCGCGCCGGCGCTCACGGCACCGAAGGTTCCGGCGCCCAGGGCGACGGCGAGGGCGGTAACGGTGAGAACGCGGGTGCGGGTCTTCATCTCTGCTCCTGAGAACGGTGGCATCGGGCCGGTCGGACCGGCTCCTTCACTGCTCCAAGCCTCGGCCCGAAACCCCCCGCGCCCCGTCCCCGTACCGGCTCGCCCCACCCACCGCACCGGCTGACCCCCGGGTCATCCGATCGGTCGATGCGCTCCGCCTCCGGCGAGGTATTGGCTGGTCACACACCCCGGCACCATCCCAGCCCCGCCGGCGTTCGAGGCGCGGGGGTCCGGGGCGGAGCCCCGGCGACGGCGCCGCAGGCAACAATGGACGCGTCCCCGCAAACCAGGAGCACCGGTGAGCCACCCCGCCCCGCCGCGCGACGACACCCGCACGCTGACCACCGTCGCCCACACCGCGTTCTTCCTGCTCCTCGGTGCCTCCGTGGTCCGCTTCCTGCTGCGCCACCCCGGCGAACCCCGCACCCCGTGGATCATCGCCCTCAGCATCACCCTGGCCCTGCTCTACGTACTCGGCCCCGCCCTCGGCGCCGCCCCCACCGCCCGCCGGCTCCTGTGGCTCGGCCTGGTCGTCACCACCTGGACAGTCCTCGTCGTCCTCGCGCCGAGCTTCGCCTGGTGCGCCGTACCGCTGTTCTTCACCGCCCTGCGCACCCTCCCGCCGCGGGCCGCCGTCGTCCTCGTGGCCCTCCTCACCACCTTCGTGGTGATCGCCCAGCTCCAGCTGGCCAAGGCCTTCGACCCCAACCTCCTCCTCGCCCCGCCCGCCGTCGCCGCCCTCGCCACCGCCGTCTTCGTCCACATGGAGCGCCAGGCCCAAGCCCAGCGCACCCTCATCGACGACCTGATCCGCACCCGCCGCGAGCTGGCCGCCACCGAACGCCGCGAGGGCACCCTCGCCGAACGGCAGCGGCTGTCCATGGAGATCCACGACACCCTCGCCCAGAACCTGTCCAGCCAGCAGATGCTGCTCCAGGCAGCGGACCGCACCTGGGACACCGACCCGGCCACCGCCCGCGCGCACGTCCGGACCGCCACCGGCATCGCCGCCCACGGCCTCGCCGAAGCCCGCCGGCTCGTCCACGACCTGGCCCCGTCCGAGCTCGCCGACGGCGCCGGCCTCGCCGAAGCCCTGCGCTCACTCGGCGCCGGCCCGGGCATCGAGGTCCGCTTCCACCTCGAAGGCACCCCGGCCCCACTCCCCGACCGCGTCCAGTCCGCCCTGCTGCGCATAGCCCAGGGCGCGCTGGCCAACGTCCGCGAGCACTCCGGCGCCCGTACGGCCGCACTCACCCTGAGCTTCCTGGGCGACCAGGTCGTCCTGGACATCGCCGACGACGGCCACGGCTTCACCGAACCCCGCGCCGCCTCCGGCTCCCGGACCGCCGCCGCCGGACGCGGGCACGGCCTCCCCGCCATGCGGGCCCGCGTCCGCCAGCTCGGCGGCACCTTGACGATCGAATCCACGCCGGGCGAGGGCACCGTCCTCTCCGCGGCCATCCCCCTGGAGCCGGCCCCATGACCACGATCCTCCTCTGCGACGACCACGTGGTGGTCCGCGCCGGACTCCTGGCCCTGCTCGGCAGCGAGCCCGACATCGAAGTCCTCGGCGAGGCGGGCAGCGGAGAGGAAGCCGTCGCCCTCGCCGCGAAGCTCCGCCCCGACGTGGTCCTGATGGACCTCCAGCTGGGCGAGGGCATCGACGGCGTCGAGGCCACCCGCCGCATCACGGCGCTCCCCGCACCCCCGCACGTCCTGGTCCTCACCACCTACGACACCGACGCGGACATCACCCGCGCGATCGGCGCCGGCGCCACCGGCTACCTCCTCAAGGCCGAACGCCCGGAGGAACTCTTCGCCGCCATCCACTCCGCGGCCCAGGGCCGCACCACCCTGTCCGCGCCGGTGGCCAGCCGGGTCATGGCCCACATGCGCGGCACCCGGCCCACCCTCACCGATCGCGAACTCGACATCCTCGGCCAGCTGGCCCGGGGCCTGGGCAACCGCGACATCGCCCGCGCCCTGTTCATCAGCGAGGCCACCGTCAAGACCCACCTGGGCCGCATCTACGACAAGCTCGGCGTCGACACCCGCGCGGGCGCCGTCTCCGTCGCCAAGGAACAGCGCCTCCTGCCCTGACACCGGAGGTGAACGGCCCCGGCACCCGTGACACCATCAGCTACGTGCTCGACATCGGCTACTCCCTCTCCCGGCGTTTCCCGGACCCCCCGCAGACCGACTACCGCTCCGCGGACGTCCACACCCTGCGGCACGACCTGTTCTGCGGGGACGTGTACCTCGCCGACACCACCGCGGACCGGGAAGTGTCCACAGCCTGGGGATGGGTGCCCGTACTGGACTTCGCCTGGGCGCTGTGCGACATCGTCGAGCAGCTCGACAAGGACCCCCGCGGCAACCGCTCCGCCAACCGGCAGTACGCCGAGCTCGACTTCACCGAGTCCACGGACCGGATGCTCTTCGAGCGCCGCTTCGGCTGGGTCGACGTCGAGGCGGACTGGATGCCGGCCGAGGAAGCCCCGCTGACCTTCAGCCACCGCCTGCTGCGCCGCGAGGCCCGCGACTTCCTGCACGACCTCGTCGCCGACCTGATCGACATGCACGAGGGCCTCGCCGACAACCCGGCCGTCTGGACCCTCCAGGCCCGCTTCCCGCGCGTCCCGGCGTAACCCGGCCCGACCGGGCCCGACCGGGTCCGACCGGTCCGGGTCAACCGGCGGACAGGGACTCCCGGAACACCTGCGCGGAGCGCGGGTTCTGCCCGCACTGCCACACGCCGTGCGGGCAGTAGTCGGTGATGCTGTGGTAGAGCGGCTCGTGCTCGGCGAACCAGGCCAGCATGCCCCGCATGTACGCGGGGTTGTCCCCGTGCCGGAACAGCCCCCACTCGGGGTACGAGATCCGCTTGCCGTGGGCCCGCGCGAAATCGACCTGCTGCTGGAGTCCGTAGGGCTGGGTGACCTGCTCGTCGAAGGTACGGCCCGGCTCCTGGTCGTAGGAGTCCATGCCGATGACGTCGACCACGTCGTCCCCCGGATAGCAGCTGGTCCAGGCGATCGCGTCGCCGCCACGGTTGGGGGCGTAGTCGAAACGGAACCGCTGCCCCTCCACCGAGCGCATGGCCGCCACGACGCGCCGCCAGTACGTCTTCCAGCTCTCGGGGTCGGGACGGCAACGGTGGGTGTAGTTGAAGCCGTTCATCTCCCAGCCGAGCACGATCACCGTGTCCGGCACCCCGAGCTCGACCAGCCGCGTGGCCAGCCGCCGGAAGTGGTGGTCGTTGGCGCCCCGCGCGCCGGAGCGGATCAGCTCGGCGACCCGGGCGTCGGGAACCCCCGCCTCGTTGCGCTCCTGCATGGGCACGTTCAGGACGAACAGCCGATCCGCCTTCTCCTGGCGCCACCACGCCCAGGTGCGCAAGGAATCGGGTGCCCCCTCGATGTTCGCCCAGGTGTCGCCGGGCAGGTAGGTGTGCCCGGCGCGCAGCTCGGTACCGCCGAGCCAGCTCGACAGTTCCCGCATCCGCTCGACACCGGGCGAGCCGTAGTGGAGATAGGCGCCCACGGCGACCTCGGGGACCTCGGCCCCCACGCCGCCCCCGGCACCCTCACGCGGCGGCCGCCCGCCGAGGGCGCTCCCCGTGACGAGCAGGCCGACGGCGACCGTGCTCGCGCAGGCCCCCGCCAGCCAACGGCCCAGACGGGACATGACACCTCCACAGGCCTCGTGCACCGATGTGTCTGCCAGCGACGTTAGGCACCGCACCGACCCCACGGCCTGTCCGGGCACCGGAACGCTCGGCCATTCGCCGCAACCACCCGTCCCGCCCGGCGCCGCGACCGACCCGGTCCACCGCGCCCCGGCACCTCGTGCTGTGACCTGGAAGGTTCACCGGGTCGCGACGCCCGGCACGGCACCTCGCCGCGTTGTCGGACCACGCACGTACGTCCGGTACGAGCCGCGGCCCTCCGCCCGGGGCCCCTCCCAGCGGTAGCTGGGGGAGATGCCCCTCCCAGCGGTAGCTGGGGGAGATCCACCGCACCGGACGCCGCGACCCGGCAAACCTTCCCCGCCACAGCACTGGCCTGTCCGGGTGCACGCGACCGAACCCCCACTGCCGGCGGACGTCTGTCCCGCGCTGGTCTCGTTCCTCGATGCCGCGCTGGTCGAAGCGGGCGAGCCCGCCCTCCCGCAGGCCCTGGCGCCGCTCCGCTTCCACGGACGGTGCACGTGCGGCCCCGCCTGCACCTACCCTCCGCACCGCTCCCGCGCCCCGCGCCGACAGCACCTGGATCGAGCTCGACGACGCGGAAGCACCGCTCGTGCGGCTCCAGCTCGACCAGGACCGCACCTCGTTCGCGGGAATCGAGATCTGCGCTGTCGACCTGGGCCCCGCCCCGGCGCTCGACCCCCCGCCGACCGCCGGCCTGGGGTGACACGCGTCCGGACCGGTACGCGCCATGACGGCCCGGCAGCCCCCTACGCCACCACCCGCACCCCCAGCTGCGCCGCCAGCGCCGGAGCCAGGTCGAACAGCTGCGCCGGGCTGATCACCGCCCCGGCCAGCGCCTCCACCCCCCGCGCGATCTCCAGCACGGACGCCTCCCGCAGATCCACATCCGTCATCCGCACCCCGCTGAAATCCGCCCCCCGCAGCGCGCAGTCCCGGAACTCCACCCGCTCCAGCACCGCTCCCGCGAAGTCCGGCTCCACCAGCACGCACCCCTCGAAGACCACGTCCTTGAGCCGCGCCTTCCGCAGATTCAAGTAGTCGATCTTGCCTCCGCGGATCACCACCCGCTCCAGCACCGCCCCGTGCAGCTGCACCCCGCCCAACCGGGCGTCCAGCACCTCCACGTCCCGCAGCGAGGCCCCCGACAGGTCGGTCCCCACCCCGCGGACCCCCTCCAGCACCGAATCCAGGAACCTGGCCTTCGCCAGCCCCGCCTCGTCCAACGCGCACCGCCGCACCGCGCAGTCCATGAACCGGGACCCGATCCCCTCCTGCCCCGCCAGGTCGAGATCCGCGAACTCCAGCCCGTCGTAGTCCCCGTCCGGCTCCAGCTCACCCCCCTCCCACACCGCCTGCTCGGGCAGCCGGAGCTCCGGCCGCCGCGCCGTCTTCACCGTCTGCTCCTGCTGCCCTTTGCGCGCCATCCCCCCATCGTGAACCACCCCACCGACAACGGCTTGACCTCAACCGCGCTCGAGGTCGCAACCTGAGGCCATGCCCACCATGCGAGCCATCCGCCTCCACGCCTTCGGCCCCGCCGAGAACCTCTCCTACGAGCACACGGACACCCCCGTCCCCGCCCCCGGCCAGGTCCGGATCGCCGTCGCCGCCGCCGGCGTCCACCTCCTCGACACCAGCCTCCGCCAAGGCATCCAGGGCCCGCCCGCCCCGCTCCCCGAGCTCCCGACCATCCCCGGCCGCGAGGTCGCCGGCACCGTCGACGCCCTCGGCCCCGGCACCGACCCCGCCTGGCTCGGCCGCACCGTCGTCGTCCACCTCGGCTTCGCCCCCGGCGGCTACGCCGAGTACGCCGTCGCCGACGCCGACCGACTGCACCCCGTACCGCCCGGCCTCGACCCCGCCGAAGCCGTCGCCATGATCGGCACCGGCCGCACCACCCTCGGGATCCTGCAGTTCGCCGACCTCGGACCGGACTCCGTCACCCTGATCCCCGCCGCCGCCGGCGGCATCGGCACGCTCCTCGTCCAGTACGCGGTCCACGCCGGCGCCACCGTCGTCGCCCTCGCCGGCGGCCCCGCCAAAACCGCCTTGGCCGCGGCCAACGGCGCCCACCTCGCCCTTGACCACACCGACCCCACCTGGCCCGACGCCGTACGCGCCCACCACCCGGGCGGCGCCACCGTCCTCTTCGACTCCGTCGGTGGCGACACCGCCCGCACCGCCCTCGACCTCCTCGCACCCGGCGCCCGACACCTGGTCTTCGGCTGGGCCGGCGGCCCCCTCCACCTCACCGACGCCGAACGCGCCGACCTCGACGCCCGCGCCATCACCACCCAGGGCGTCCTCGGCCCCACCATGCTCGAGCGGGTCGGCGCCCCCGACCCGCTGCGCGTCCTGGAGACCCGCGCCCTCGCCGAGGCCGCCGCGGGCCGCCTGCGCCCCGCCCTGTCCCGCTACCCGCTCGCCGAGGCCGCCACCGCCCACCACGACCTGGAAACCCGCGCCACCACCGGCAAGGTCGTCCTGGAACCCTGACGCTACGGGGCGCCGAACTCCGCCAACGCCCCGTCCGTCAGCCGGTACACCGACCACTCCTCCTGCGGCCGGGCGCCCAGGGCCTCGTAGAAGGCGATCGTCGGCGCCATGGTCGAATCCGATCCGGAGCGCTACGGCGGCATATCAGACATGCGGGCCGCTCTGATGCTGGAGCTGGTGCTCAGCTCGGTCGTGCTCGGTGAAGACGCCACCGAACTGCGCGCTCGGCTGGTGGAGCTGACCACCCTTACGTCCTCAGGCACCGATGTACTTCCTGGAGTCGTACTGCACAGCGTCCTCGGCTTGCGCTCAGGAACCTGAGCCTGACCGCACGCCGCTCGAATCGGTGCGACCCCCTATCCGTCGGCATGCGCCCGGAAGCCGGGGGTCTCCTTGCATTGCGTCCCGAGAATCATCGCGAATCACGCAGGACAGGAAGCCATCACTCGCCCCATCCTGGTCGGGACTTGTCCGCTGGTGGGAGGGGAACGGCCATGGCACGGCGACTCCGGTTCATCGGTACCAACTCCGGCAACGACGGATGCCCGACCCTGTACGAGGACCTGGACAGCGGGGAGGTCCTGGTCCAAGGCGACGCGGTGACCGATCCCCAAGACGTGGCGCAGCTCCGGAACGTCAAGGATGGTGAGGGGTTCGTGGTCGTCCCGCGCGTGCTCCTCGCCGACTTCGCCCCCAGGGACGTGGAGAGGACGCCTGTGCTGATCGGCTTCGAGGAGTTCGCCGGCATGTTTCGGACCTTCGCGCACACGGCCTGGCGCCTGGAGACCCGGCGCCGCTACCAGTCGGACGGGGAGACCGAGACATACCAGCGGTTCATCCGGGGCGAGGACGTCGGCTGGGACCTGGACGACCCCTGGTGCACGTCCCGGCGGGAACAGTCCGCCCTGGGCAAGCGCTTCGAGCGGGTGCGGATCGCCGACAACCCGCCCACCCCTGGTCAGCGCTATCTGCTCGACAACGCCCGCCGCAACAGCGCGGTGGGCGAGGACATCCGCAATCTGTGGCGCTCCGAGGCCGAAGCCCTGCAACTCCCCGACGTGGCCTTCTGGCTCTTCGACTCCCGGGTCATCGCCCGGCTCCACTTCGATGACGACGACGTGATGACGGGCGTCGAGCTGGTCACGGAACCCGTCGAGGTGGCCCGCGCCTGCCAGGTCCGGGACGCCGCGTGGCACCACGCCGTCCCCTACGAGACCTTCGCGGAACAGGTGCCGTCCGCCGAGTGAGCACCGACTTCCAACAAGCACGAGTCGCCCTCGGTGCGCGGCTGCGCGAACTGCGCACCGATCGGCGGCTCACGGGCCGCCAGTTGGCGGTCCTGCTCGGCTGGACCCAGTCCAAGGTCAGCAAACTGGAGACCGGCCGCCAGACCGCGACGACGGACGATCTCCTGGCGTGGGCGGAAGGTACCGGCCATCCGGAGGCCGCGGAGGAGCTGATGACCAGGCTCCGGAGCCTGGAGTCCCGGTCCCGCGCGTGGCGCAGACAGCTCGCCGCGGGCCACAAGCCCGTCCAGGACACGCTCACCGCAGAGTACGAACGCACGAGGACGTTCCGCGTCTGGCAGGGCTCCACAGTCGTGGGCATGCTCCAGACCGCCGAGTACGCCCGCCACGTGTTCACCCGCTACGCCGACCTCCACCAGTCCCTCCGGGACACGGAGGAGGCCGTAGGGGCCCGCGTGAAGCGTCAGGAGATGCTGTACGAGCCGGGGCGCACGTTCCACATCGTGATGTGGGAGGCCGCGCTCCGGGCTCTCGTATGCCCTCCTCCCGTACTGGCCGCCCAGCTCGACCGCCTGGCGGGCGTCCTCGGCCTGGACACCGTCTCCCTGGGCATCGTCCCGTTCGGCGCCTCCTTGAAGATCCCGCCGGCCAACGGCTTCTGGCTCTACGACGACCGCCTGGTGATCGCGGAGGACTGGCACGCGGAACTCTGGCTGGACGACGCGGACAGCGTGGGCGTGTACCGGAAGGTCTGGCAAGCGCTCTCCGATTCCGCGGTCTACGGGGCGGACGCCCACCGTGTGATCGCCCGCGCCCGGCGGGCTCTCGACACCGCCTGAGAATCCTCCGGAAGATCACGTCCCAGCCCGAGAATCCCGGCGAATCAGCCCCCACAGGGCCCCGCAACCGGCCCTAGCGTCCTTCTCATGGACAGCTCGCACGAACTGGAGACAGTGACCCCGAGCACGGCCGTGGAGTCACTGCGCGAATCGCTGATGGCCGCCGGAATCGTTCTCCCTTCGCTGGGCATCGATCCCGCACCGCCCGGCCCGGGGCTGGTGAGGCTGGGCAGTGTCCGCCCCGACGTCGCCATGAAGCTGGCGCAGGTCGTGAAGCGGGGGGCCGCATGAGCGCACGCGACAACCATCCGGACGGGACGGAACCCGGTTGGGCGCGGTTCGAGGGCCCGGACCTGAGTCCCGGCAACGCCTTGAAGTGGCGTCCGTGCGAATGCGGCCGACCGGTCTGTCCCGAGTACCGCCCGGCCACCGGAAGTACCCAGCGGCTGAACGCCAGGGTGGCCGAAGCAAACCGGTGGAGTCGGGGGACGGCGCAGTGAGCGCCCCGCCAGGACCCCTGTCAGAGTCTTGGGACGACGTAGCGGCCCAGCTCCGTGACCTTCGGGAACGGAGCGAATGGACCGCCCAGCTATTCCGCCACCTGACGCCGGGAAGTCCCCTTCTGGAGTTCCTGGCAGAGACCGGAGAACGACAGGTGCAGGCCCGGCCGGAGCGCATTCCCAAGGCCTTCGCTCCAGGGTCCGACTGACCCCACCCCACAGACACCGCCCCGGTGACTGAACCACCGTTCTGCCGGGGCGGCCCACAGCACCACTCATCCCTCACGAGAAGGAGCACGTTCATGGGCGGACAGCACGGCGGAGGCAGCGGCTCGGGTCAGGGCGGAAGCCAGCAGGACGACGGCCAGTCGGGCGCCGGTCACGGGGGCGGGGGCTCGGAGGGCCAGGACTCCGGGCACAGCGACACGAAGGGCAGCGGCACCAAGTGACCGAACGCGCCACGACGGAGGCCGACCCCCAGGGGTTGGCCTCCCGGCTCATGAACTCCGGGGCCCTGACCTCCGACTGGCTCCCCGCCTATCAAGCCGTGCTCCGGGAGTCGTTCGTCCCGGACGTGATCTGGCCCGGTGTCGGCCCGGCCGACGGCGGACCGGTGGCGGGCATCGACCGCCGGACCGATCCGGAGGCGTGGTTCCGCGCGGTCTACTCGGACGCCTCCCTGACCACCCAGTGGGACGACGGAAGCCACACGGGCCCCGAACGGGGGAAGGTCCCGACGTGCAGCAACTCCCAGCCCTCCATGGTGTTCTCGATGTTGGGGGCCTTGGACGTCCACGAAGGCTCCAAAGTGCTGGAACTAGGCACGGGAACCGGTTGGAACGCGGCTCTGCTGTCCGAACGGGTCGGCTCGGAGAACGTCACCACCATCGAGTTCGACCCGGAGAACGCGGCCACGGCCCGAGTTCGCCTGGATGCCGCCGGGTACAACCCGGTGGCCGTGGTCGGTGACGGCTCTCAGGGCTGGCCAGCGTGCGCGCCGTACGACCGCGTACTGATCACGGCTTCCCTGCGGGAGATCCCGGCGGACATCATCCGGCAGACCCGCCCCGGCGGAATCATCGTCTCCCCGTACGCCACGGAGTACGGCGGTGAGGCCGTCGTCCGCCTGACCGTCGAGGAGGGCGGAAGTGCGTCCGGCCCGTTCGTCGGCTCCTCCGCGTTCATGCGTCTCCGGCAGCATCGCGCCTACCGGACGCACGTGAGGACGTACCTGGGCGGAAAGCCCTGGCCCGCCGACGGCCGCCGCACGACCACCTCCCTGTCCCCGGAGGACGTGGCCGACTGGCTCCCCATGTTCGCCATCGGGCTCCAGACCCAGTGGATGTTCCCCTACCCGGAGAAGTACGACGGCGGGCGCTACACGCTCTGGCTCCGGGACACCCAGGTCACCTCTTGGGCGTCGGTGGACTTCGTCCCCGGCGCGGAGGAGTTCGAGGTCTACCAGTCCGGGCCCAGGGAGCTTTGGGGCGAACTCACGGCGGCCCATGCCTGGTGGGACAGCCAGGGCAGGCCGGGGTTCGAGCGGTTCGGACTCACCGTGAATCCCGATGGCGCCACCTGGGCCTGGCTCGACTCCCCGGAGCGCCCGGTGCCTGCCGTCGGGTAGCCGGACGGCCAGAGCCCCGCGGACGCGCGCCGTGACGCCGCACGTGACTTCGAGCCCCCGGCCACACGGAGGCCCGAGGTCACGCGCGCAAGCGTTCCGCCTCCGCGCGGGTGACCGCCGCCTCGGCACGTGCCCTGGCCCGGCCCGCAGGGTGCTCCAGGTGCTCTGCGAGGCCTTCCAGAGCCTCGGCAATGTCATTCCGCCATTCCACGTATGCGGCATCGCTGCACGGCGTTCCGGGACGCTGACCACGCGCACTCCGCACGTGGCGGAGGGCCTCCTTGAGCCCGGTAGCGGTCGGTGGCAAGGGCTCCGGTGCGCTCACTCAGCCACGGCCAGCTTGCGGAGCGCGTCGTCCGTGAGGCGGTTCACCGTCCACTCGTCCATGGACACGGCTCCCACCGACCGGTAGAAGTCGATCGCAGACACATTCCAGTCGAGGACCGACCACTCCAGCCGCTCGTAGCCCCGCTCCACGCACGTCCGCGCCAACTCCCGCAACAGGGCCTTGCCGTGACCGCCACCGCGCACACCCGGCCGCACGTACAGGTCCTCCAGGTAGATCCCGTGCACCCCGCGCCACGTCGAGAAGGAGAGGAACCACATCGCGAAGCCGACGACCTCCCCGTCCTCCGTCTCCGCGATGTGGGCGAACACCGCCGGACGCTCCCCGAACAGCGCCTGGCGCAGCTGCTCCTCGGTGGCCCGTGCCTCGTGCGGCACCTTCTCGTACTCCGCGAGTTCGCGGATCATCGCGTGGATGGCGGGAACGTCATCGATCTCAGCGCTACGGATCATGCCCGCAGCCTAGAACCCCGACGCAGCGTCTCGGCAACCGTCAACTGGTCCTCGTCCAAGCGAACTTCCCCGTCCTCCACGTCCCACAGACAGTTCTGGAGCACCCGCCCCAGCGTCCAGGCACGCGCCCGCTCCCGATCCAGCCCCGCCACCTCCGTCAGCAGGTCGAACCGCCACCCCACGTCCTCGGCACGGAAGTTGTTGATGATCGCCGGCATGAGATCGAAACCCGGATCGCCCGCCAGCGGCTTGGGGTCGATCGCCAACCACGGCTCCCGGCCGCCCGCCAGCACGTTCTCGTAGTGCAGATCCCAGTGCAGCAGCCGATCCCCCGGCTCCCCCACCACCTCCGCCACCGCCGCCGCGCAGTCCTTCAGCAACCGCCGGTCCCGTGCCTCCACCAGCCGGGCCAGCGCCGGCGGCACCGCCTCCAGCATCCCGGCGGCCATCTCACCGAGCCCGCGCAACCCGGCCGGAGCCGGCACCGCCGTCAGCCGCGCCACCAACTCCCCGACCACCACCACCGCCCGCCGCGCGTCCTCCCGCGCGAGCGCCGCCAGATCCCGCCCCTCGTCCAACCGCTCCAGCAGCAGGCTCCCGGTGTCCACGTCGTGCTCCAGCAGCCGTACGCAACCCCGCCCGTCCCACGCGCGCAGCGCGACCGGCTCCCCCACGCTCTCCTCGTCCACCGCCACCAGCTTCAGCACGGCCGAGCTCCCGTCGGCCCGCTCCACCGGCACCACCAAAGCCGTCACCCCGTGCATGACCGGCCCGACCCGCCGCAGCCCCCACCGCTCCAGAAACCACGCCGCCCGCCCGGGCAGAGCGGCGATGAACTCCCGCCCCGCGTCCCCCTGAGCCTCGACCAACCCCTCAGGAATCTCAACCATCCCCGGACGGTATCCCCTGCGGGGTGCTCGGCGGTGCGCGGTACGGCTCGGGCTGCCGTGCCCCTGCGGGGTGCTCGGCGGTATGCGGTACGGCTCGGGCTGCCGTGCCCCTGCGGGGTGCTCGGCGGTGTGCGGTACGGCTCGGGCTGCGCCCGGGGCTGCGCCTCAAACGCCGGCGGGGCTGG
>NZ_JBICYT010000059.1:0-33562 GCF_043201215.1 Streptomyces sp. NPDC048331
TCCGCGTCGGCGAGCGCCGCGACGGCGCCGTCCGCGGTGACCTCGACGGTCACCGGCGACCGGGACCACCGCCATGACCGATGGGACCGCCACGAGCGGTGCACCTGGTACCAGGGCCACCGGGCCGAGAAGTGGGTCAAGGGCCACTGGGAAGGGAAGTGGCACCAGGGCAGTTGGCACCACGGCTACCGTGATCACCACGGGAACTGGCACGACGGATGGTGGGGCAAGGGCTACTGGAAGCAGCACTGGGTGCCCGGCCACTACGTCAGTCACTGGGTTCCCGGCCACTGGAACTGCCACAACAAGTGGTAGCGCCGGATTGCCGATGAGGGGGTTCCGGAATCACCGGAGCCCCCTTGCTGTTCCATCCGTTCGGGCACCGATCACAGGGGCCGCACTCACCGTGAGGAATCACCATGGACACCGCCATCGCACCGCGCGCGTGTCCGGCCACTGCACCGGCCGCTCCCGTCGAGTATGCAGGCGCCGCACGAAGCACGTCAGACCGCAGAGCGACTCATGGCCGTCCGGTCCTCGTCCTGCCCCCGCGGTGTCGCCGGGGACATCTTGCTCATCGTCTCCGAACTGGTCACCAATGCGATCCGGCACGCGAACGGACCCTACGCGCTGACCTTCACCCTGGAGGACGGCCGGGCCGGCATCGCCGTCAGCGACGGATCAGCAGAACTCCACCGCCACCATGGTGGCCGGCAACGACTTGAGCCGGGCGGGAGGGGACTGAAGATCATCCGGGCGCTGGGTGCGGATCTCTTCGTCAGCCCCTGTGCTCACGGCAAGCAGGTCATCGCGGTCCTCACCTGGTAATGCGTGCAAAGCGGGGGTGCTGCGGGTGGCTGTGCCGACAGCCACCCGCAGCCGACCCGCCCCGCCTGCGATGCGTTCGACGTACCCCCAGGGCCTCGAACGCACCCGATGCCGGGCAGGTCACCGGTCCGCGCCACCCCGTCTTGTCGGCGGCGAACCGGAGCTCTTCTAGCAGTACCGGATCAGGCGTTGACGCAAGTGTTGCCGAAGGACGGGTTCAGCAGCCCGATCACGCTGACCGTGTTGCCGCACGCGTTGACCGGGATATGGATGGGCACCCGGATCAGGTTGCCCGAACCCACACCCGGCGAATACGCCGCAACCCCCTGCGCCCCGGCATCGGCCGAAGCCACCGACGCGCCACCCACCACGACCGCACCAGCCGCCAACGCCACCGCAAGACCTCGTCGCACACGAACCATCTGAACCACCTCCATGGGATACCCGAAACCGGTCGATCGGTCCGCCGGCCAGTGCGGGAACCCCGAACGCCTTGGGGCCCCCACACCCGTCCCTTCGCCGCCGACCGCCCCCCGGCTGGGCCGACACCTCTCGCTTCCCTCGAACGGGGTAACCGCGGGTGTGCGAGTGACGAACCACCTCCCATCCACGCGCCCGTCGGCTACGAAGAACTGCTGACACACCCACCTGCTGTGGTGGCCGGGCCGACCCCTGGGGCGGCCCGGCCCCGCTTGAGCGACGAGCTTCCAAGGACCGGCATGCGATGGACACCCCGCCCCACGACGGCCCTGCCCGGCCGTCCCTCCGTCTCCTCGCCACGGCGGGACCGGCGCCGGTGAACCAACCACTCCCCTTCGGCCCCGGCCCCGCAGCAGGACACGCCGGCCTCACCGAAACCATGCAGAAGGTCGCCCACGGAGACAAACAGGCCTTCTCCACCCTCTATGACGCCCTCGCACCCCTCGTGTTCGGAATCGTGATCAAGGTCGTACGCGACCGGGCCCAGTCCGAGGAGGTCGCCCAGGAGGTCATGATCGACCTGTGGCGGCAAGCCGCCCGCTACCGGCCCGACGCCGGCTCCGTCACCACATGGGCGGCGACGATCGCCCACCGGCGGGCCGTGGACCGGGTCCGCTCCGCCCAGGCGTCCGCCGACCGAGAACACGCCCAAGCCGCCCGCGAACACACCACCGCCTTCGACGAAGTTGCCGAACAAGTCGAAATCCGCCTGGACTCCGAGCAGGTCCGCCGCTGCATGCGCGGCCTCACCGAACTCCAGCGCCAGGCCGTCACCCTGGCCTACTACCAGGGCCTCACCTACCGTGAAGTCGCCGAAGCCCTGCGCACACCGCTTCCCACCATCAAGACACGCATGCGCGACGGACTCATCCGGCTCCGCGACTGCATGGGGGTGACCACATGAAACACCACGCCACCGACACCGACACACACACCCTCGCCGCCGCCTACGCCCTCGACGCACTCGACCCCAGCGAACGCAACGACTTCGACACCCACCTGCAAACCTGCCAGGCCTGCCGACAAGAAGCCGCAGAATTCCAGGCCACCGCAGCACGCCTGGCAGCCGCGGTCTCCCAAACGCCGCCCAAATCAGCCAAGACGCAAGTCATGGCCGCCATCGACTGCGTACGCCAGCTCCCTCCCCGCATCCCCCCCACCCCTGTGGCGTCATCCTCCCTCGGCGGCGTGCTGCGCCGCAGGGCTATGCCGTTGGTACTGGCAGCAAGCGTGGCCGCTGCCGCACTCGGCGGCGTCGCCGTGTGGCAGATCCAGAACGGACAGGACCTCAAGCACCAAGCCCGCCAAGCCCAACAGCAACTGGCTGAGGTCAGCACCGTCCTGGCAGCGCCCGACGCCCGCACCGCCCACGGACGGGCAGCCAACGGAGCCCTGACCACGGTCGTCACCTCCGACCGGCAGAACAAGGCTGTCTTCACCGCCGCCAGCCTCCCCGCCCCCGGAGCGGGAAAGACATACCAGCTGTGGCTCGACCACAAGGGCACCATGCGCCCGGCCGGATTCATCGACCACGACGGCACCGTCCTCCTCACCGGCGACCCCGCCGACGCGGGAGCGGTCGGCCTCACCCTCGAGCCCACCGGCGGGTCACCCCAGCCCACCACCGACCCCCTCCTCCTGATGACCCTTCCCACCTGACGGAACGCCCCGCCCAGTGTCCGCACCCCGAAACCATCGAGGTCCCCCATGGCCAACACCCCGAAGATCGGAGACACCGTCGGCGACTTCCGCCTGCCCGGCGGCCGCCTGGACGGCGCAACCTTCCAACGCGCCGACTACACGCTGTGCGAACAGCGGGGCAAACCCCTCATCCTCGCCTTCTACCCCGGCGACGACACCCCTGTGTGCACCGCGCAACTGTGCTCCTACTCCGACGGCCTGGCCGAACTGGAGTCCGCCGGGGCAACCGTGTGGGGCATCAGCCCACAGGGAGTCGACAGTCACGAGAGGTTCGCCCGCAACAGGGGCCTGCGGATGCCGCTGCTGTCCGATGAGGGGCGCACGGTAGCGAGGTCCTTCGGGATCGCAGCACCCCTGATCGGCCTGCGACGTTCGGTGTTCATCATCGACAGCGACAGCCGCCTGCACTGGAAACACGTCACCGCAGTCGGCGCCACCTACCCGCCCGCCACCACCCTGAACGCGCACCTGGACCGCCTCACCACCTGAACCGGCACACCCCATCACGTCTCCCTCACCTGCTGCCGAACATCGCCCCCAATCCGGCCGGCGCTCCGCTGCGAAGCAAGCAGCAGTCCGAAGGCGTATCGAAAGGTGGGATCGGTGCGGTGAAGCGGTGGGATGTGACCATCGCCGGCGCTGGGGTGGCGGGCCTGACCGCGGCCCACGTGCTGCACTCCGTACGAGGCAAACGACCGCCTTGACGTCCGCACCCACAGCCATGACGTCTTTCGACGGGCGCACGCTCACCGTGTATGGCCTTAACATCACAAGGGACGCGCTTGGTTGACCAGGTGGCTCGTGGGGTTCCTTCGTGGCACGAAGGCGTCATTCTTCTGACGGTAAGTTGAGTCATAGAGGCACACGACTCATCGCCCCCCCCTCACCGCGGAGGCCCCACGCGGACGCCCAACCCGATCAACGGGTGGGCCGGTTCCCCGACATCGTCGAGGGACGGGGCCCTCCCTGACGTGCGGCTGCCGTCCCGGAATCGGACAGCAGACCTTGCAGATCCAGAAATACTCGCGGCGCGGCGTCACGCGCATCCTGTGGCTGAAGGCCGTCAAAGACGCTGGCAACCTTCCTACTCGGGCGGAACTGACCGCCGGTACCGACCTGACGAACGCGGTCGCCGCGATCGACGGCTGGTCGCTGTCGAACCAGGCGATCGAGACCCCGGACCTGGGGTCCACGTTCGAGTCGAAGATTCCCGGCGTTGACCAGGCCGACGACTCCTCCCTCGGCTTCTACGAGGACAAGGTCGCCGACGAGATCGAGCAGCTGCTCACGAAGGACTCCACCGGCTGGGTGGTCTTCCTCCGCAAGGGCGACGTACCCGCCTCCCGGTCGATGGACGTCTTCCCGGTCCGTATCGGCTCCCGGTCCCCGCAGTACAGCGTGGACAACGAGGCAGCGAAGTTCACCGTGGCCTTCTCCATCACGGAGAAGCCGCTCCAGGACGCGCCCGTACCGCCCGCAGCCCCGAAGCCGTAGCCACCCCGCCCTCCCCTCCCGGTCGGG
This sequence comes from Streptomyces sp. NPDC048331, assembly GCF_043201215.1. Taxonomy (NCBI): domain Bacteria; kingdom Bacillati; phylum Actinomycetota; class Actinomycetes; order Kitasatosporales; family Streptomycetaceae; genus Streptomyces; species Streptomyces sp. NPDC048331. The sequence continues at coordinate 4,531 of NZ_JBICYT010000059.1, forward strand.
CGGCACGCTGCGCCCGGCCGGGACCTCCCCCATCACGGAGCTTCCGATGACCAGCCCCACCCCCACCGAACCGACGACCACGCCGGCTACCGGCCGCGATGACCACTGGGCACGCAAGCTCGCCCGGCTCCGCGCCCGCCAGCTTCCCGAGCAGCTCCTTCAACTGTGCGACGACATGGCGGCCAAGCAGCGCCTGGACCGGGCGAAGCTCGACGTCGCCAGGCTTCGGCTGGCTGACGCCGAGACCGGCGGCGAGCAGAAGGAGCTGGAGGCAGCGGAGGCCGAACTCGTCTCCGCGCAGGACGCCTTCGACGATGTGTCGGTCACCCTCTCCTTCCGCGCGCTCCCTCGGCCGGCACTCGATGGGCTGATACGGCAGCACCCGCCGACGGAGGACCAGGCCGAGGACGGCGACGCCTGGAACCCGACGAGCTTCCCGGCCGCGCTGGTCTCCGCGGCGCACGTCGAGCGCGACGACGACGGCCACGAGGTCGACGGTATGACCGTGCCGGACGCTCAGGACCTCCTGGACGGTTGGCCGGTTGCAGAGTCCAACAGCCTGTTCGCGGCAGCGTGGCAGGCGCAGCAGATCAACCGTGCGACGGCGTCGGAGCTGGGAAAAGGCTGATCGCTGACGAACGCCTCCGCATCGAACTGGAGCTGTGCGACCGCTACCGCATCCCGCACTCCTATTTCGTCGGCGCGGGGGACGGCCGGTGGTCGGAATCCGACCGGGTCAAGGCCCTGGCGTACGAGGCGTACCGGCGCAGCGTGTGCGAGCAGTGCGGCACCCGTGCCGGCGAATGGGACGAGCAGCACGGCGGGGACCGGTTCGCGTACGTCACCACGACGGTCCGGTGCGTGGGGTGCGAGCTGATCGCCAACGAGCAGCAGACCGTACCCGAAGGTCCTGACGGGTACGGCGTCCGGATCGGCCTGGTCCCGCGTACAGCTTGGGAGGCACAGCAGGCCGCACGCTGACGCCCGTACGCTGATCTTCAACAGCGTGCGGGCTCCGGCTGGCGCGTGCCGTGTGGGGCGGTAGGGGCGCATCCGAAGGGGCGCGGGGAGTAAGGGCACCGGACCGGTGTCGTCCTACACGCTCAGCGTGCAGATGCGCGCTGACGCCGCGAACCTGCTCTCCAGCATCCGAGGCGCCTCCGGCGCGCTGCGGTCCCTCGGCCGCGATGTCGACGCGATCCACCGGACCCTCGGCCGCGTCGGCTCCGGCGCTTCCGGCCTGCGCGGCATCGCCACCGATTCCGACTCCGCACGCCGAGGGCTCCGGCAGGTCGCTTCGGAAGGCGATGCCGCGATGCGGCAGCTGCGCCGGGGTCTGCTCGGCGCCCGGCAGGAAGCCCACCACCTTCGGAACCTCGTCGTTGGCGGCGGCATCGTCTCCGGGCTCGCGGAGATCGCAAAGGAGGGCAACGAGTACCAGCGCACCATTCAGAAGTGGGGGGCCGTTACCGGGGCGTCCGGCCAGGAGATGGTGATGGCCGCGGCCAAGGCCCGCGAGCTCGGCGCCGATCTCACCATCCCCGGCACTTCGGCGACGAAGGCCGCGGACGCGATGCTGGAGCTGGCCAAGGCCGGCCAGACCGCCACGTCGTCCATCGCGAACGGGCGCGCCGCCATGCAGCTGGCGGCTGCCGACAACCTGTCTGCCGCAGATGCCGCGAAGTATCTCGGTGACGTCATGGATCAGTTCGGGCTGAGCTCGAACCATGCGGGGCGTGCGGCCGATGTCCTCGCCTCCGGCGCGAACGCGGCCTCCGGTGGTCTGAAGGACATCTACTACGCGATGTCCTACACCGGGCCGGTCGCCGCTCAGCTCGGTGTGTCCATCGAGGACACCGCGACCGCCGTGGCCATGCTGGCCCGCTCCGGCATCCTCGGTTCCAAGGCGGGAACGTCCCTGCGCGGCATCTTCACCAACCTCGCGGCCCCGACGAAGCGGATGCGTGTGGGCCTGGCCGAGCTCGGCATCGAGGCCTGGGACGCGCAGGGGAACTTCAAGGGTCTTCGCGAGGTCGTCGAGGGATTCGAGAAGGCGGGCCACCAGCTCAGTAAGAAGGACTTCGCTGCGGCGATGTCGAAGGTCGTCGGCAAGCCTGCTCTCCAAGGTGCGCTGGCTCTGGCGCACCAGGGCACCGAGGCGTTCGACCAGATGCGGACCGCGATCAGCCGTACCGGCGCCGCCGGTGAGATTGCCGAGTCCCAGACGAAGGGGCTCGCCGGTGCGGTCACCCAGCTGAAGAGCCAGTGGAAGACCACCGGCCAGGTCCTCTACACCTCTGCTGCGCCCGGCCTGGAGAAGGTCACTCGCCTGCTCACGGCCGGGCTCGGCGCGGCCACGCCCGCGCTGGCCGGCGGCCTGGACTACCTGCATGACCTCTACACGCTGGCGAAGCCGTCGGCGTCGGCGGCTATCGCGGAGGGCTTCGACGCGATCCGGGACGCTGCCGGAGGTATGGGCGGTCCGCTGAAGGATCTCGCCTTCGATGCGCTCGCGTCTGCGATCAACGTGGTCGTCAACGCCGGACGTGCCGGGCTGGACATCCTCGAGAACCTGGGCGAGGGCTTGTCCCCGATCGCGGAGGCGCTGGCCGAGGTCACCGGCGAGGCCGGGGCCGGGGCGACCGCTCTGGACATCGTCACCACCGCCTTGAACCTGGCAAGCGCCGGGGCGTCCGGGCTCTCCGAGGTTCTGGGGCCGATCGGCCAGGGCGTGGCGTGGATCGTGCAGGCCTTCGGTGCGCTGCCCGGCCCGGTGCAGACCGCGATCATCGCCATGCTGATGGCCAACCGTGTCGCGCCCGTCATGAGCCGCCTGGCTGGCACCGTGTCCGGGCCGGTCGTCGGCGCGTACCGGTCGTGGGGCGACCAGATGCGTGTGCAGTCGGCGCTGGCCGAGCGGCAGGGCCAGTCCGTCAGCCGTATCGGCCAGCACCTGGCCGTGCTCCAGGCCCGCGTTCCGATCATCGGGCAGATGGGCGCCGCTTTCCGTGCGGCCGAGGGTCCGGCTCAGGGCCTGGCCCGGTCGATCGGTGTCGGTCTCGGTGGTGCGGCTCGCGGGCTCATGGGCGCGCTGGGCGGGCCTTGGGGCGTCGCGATCGCGGCGGCCGGCGTCGGGCTGTCGATGCTTGCCTCCCACCAGCAGAAGGCGGCGCAGGCTGCCGCCGAGCACAAGTCGCGGATCAGCAGCCTGTCGCAGGCGCTGCGGGAGTCGAACGGGGCGATCAACGACAACGTCCGCTCCGTCGCCGCGCAGGCCGTGATGGAGGCCAAGGTCCTCGACGGCAAGGCGCGGCTGGTCGACGTGATGGGGAAGGTCGGTGTGTCCGCCCGGCAGCTCACGGACACCTACCTCGGCCAGGACGGCGGTCTCAACTCGCTCCAGAACCGGCTGCGGGAGACGGCCGCAGCGAACCGGGAGTTCGTGACCCAGGGGCGCGTCGGGAAGTGGCAGTTCACGGAGACGGGCAAGAGCTACGACCAGGCGGCGCGCGCCCTGGGGTCGGTCAAGGGTGAGATGTCGCAGGCCGTGACGGACGCGAAGAACCTGGCGGACGCGCAGGCGTCGGGGGCGAAGTCCGCGGCCGACTCGGTGGGCCCGTTCGGGAAGTTCTCCGACGCGATGCGGCGCCTCTCCGACACCACCGCTGACGCCGACTCGCGTGCCCGGGCTCTGCACGACGCGCTGAACATCCTGGCCGGCGGCTCGGTGAACCTGTCCGCGGCCGAAGCCCGGCTGAACCGGTCCGTGCTGGATGCCAGCGAGGCGTTGAAGGGCGGCGTGGACCATGCGGAGGGGTACGGCAAGGTCCTGCTGAACATGGACGGCTCGCTGTCCACCGTCACCCGCAACGGCCAGAAGCTCTATGACGTCCTTCAGGGGCTGTCCACTAACAGTGCGGACGCCGCGCTCGCCGCCTACCAGTTCGCCGAGGCCAACGGGAAGTCGGTGCCGGAGGCGCTTCAGGCTGCGCAGAAGCAGATGGCTACGGCCCGCGACTCGGCCATCGCTACGGCGCAGGGCTTCGGCCTGACCGCCGAGCAGGCCGCGAACCTGGCGGACAAGGCGGGCCTGGTCCCGGAGAAGGTCAGCATCCTTCTCCAGACGGCCGGCATGGACGCGTCGATGGCCGAGCTGATGGCCGTGCAGCAGGCGCTGAAGGCGACGCCAGACAAGAAGACCGTCACCATCTCGACGCTGTCCAACGAAGCGCGCGCCGAGCTGGAGAAGCTGGGTTTCAAGATCGCCGACATGAAGGACCGGACGGTGCAGGTCACCGCGCCGACCGACCTGGCTCGCGCGGACCTGGACGCGCTGATCGCGAAGATCAGCGCGACCCCGGGGTCCAAGCACGTCCAGACCACCGCGGGTACGTCCGCGACGATCGCGAGTCTGGAGTCCGTCAAGGCCGCTATCGGCAGCGTGCCCGGCTCGAAGTTCGTCACCGTGGCCGCGCCGACCGAGGGCGCCCGCCAGCAGCTCACCGACCTCGGGTTCAAGATCACCGAGATCCCGGGGTCGAAGAACGTGAACGTGTACGTGCCCACCGGCACGGCCACGGGCAACGTCAGCGCGATCCAGGGCGCGATCAACTCGCTCACCGGCCGGACGGTCACGATCACCACAGTCCACAACAGCATCTGGACGACGTCCGGTTCGCGGGGGCCGGGCCCCTGGGCGGACGGCTACCAGTTCCAGGCAAACGGCGGGGTTGTGTCGTACTACGCCGAGGGCGGTGTCCGATCGGAGCAGCACGTTGCGCAGATCGCTCCCGCCGGATCGTGGCGGGTGTGGGCGGAGCCGGAGACGCAGGGCGAGGCCTACATCCCTCTCGCTGGTAGCAAGCGGACTCGGTCGAAGGCGATCCTCGGTGAGGTCGCGCGCCGGTTCGGAGGGGAGATCAGCTACTTCGCGGGCGGTGGGCTGTCGGACTGGAGCTACCAGCCGTCGCCGTCGCCGAGCTGGGGCAGCGGTTCGGGCCTGCGGTCGAAGTCCATGCGGAAGGACAAGAAGGGCAACGAGACCTTCGACCTCACGCTGTTCGAGAAGAACCTGCGGGAGTCCGCGGCGAAGACGGAGCGGTGGCGATCCGACCTGTCCACGATCGCCTCTCGTGCCGGCCAGGACGTGGCCGATGCGCTGGAGGAGATGGGCGAGGACGGTATCGAGCTCACCTCGAAGATGGCGAAGGGCTCGACGAAGTACATCAACGAGATGGCGGAGCAGCTGAAGAAGCTGTCCGGTGCGGCTCGGGTGTCGTTGGCCGACTACGCCCGCCAGCTCGGCAACGCGGTGAAGAACGCCGACGCCTTCCAGTCGAACCTGGCCAAGCTCGCCGCCGCCGGGTACGGCTCCCTCGCCGCGCGCCTGGCCGAGCAGGGTGACGAGGCTGCGGAGAAGCTGGCCGAGCAGGCGGTGAAGGACCCGAAGAAGGCCGCCGAGGCGGACAAGGCATCCCGGGCCGCCGACAAGACGCTGTCCGGGGAGCAGCTCACCGACCTGGTGAAGATCATCCCTGCGCTGTCCACCGGGAGGGGCATCCACTACGTCTCGGAGTCCACGGGGATCGAGGAAGACCGGCTGATCGAGGTCGCCAACCTGGCTACGAGCCAGCTGCGCGGCGTCGGTTCGCGGGCTGAACGGTTCATGGCCGACCTGGCTCGGGCGAACAGGGGCTTGTCGTACGCCAACGGCGGGATCTGGGAGCCGGGGATCTTTCGTGGGTCGGGCCGTGGCCTAATCAAGTTCGCCGAGGGTGAGACGGTCGCAGAATCGTTCATCCCGCATGCGGCGTCGAAGCGCAGTCGGGCAACGGACGTGCTGGCCGAGACGGCAGGACGCTTCGGGTACGGGCTCACGCCTCAGCGTCTGGTCGATGCGGGCGCGGGCCGGCCGCAGGTCGTGGTGGTGCAGCAGGCCCCCGCGATTGGCACGCAGACCATCCACGTGTCGAAGGCGGCTGCGACCGCGAGCGACATCGCGGCTTCGGTGGCGTACCAACTGCGCCGCGCGAAGAGGGGCGGCCTGCGATGAGCACCGCCTTGAAGGACTTCCAGATCGAGCTGGGCGGCATCGTCATTGGGCACGGCACCTCCATTCCGATCGCCGAGGTGGAAGGCCTGGGCCGGGCTGCGGTTCGCGGGGAGCTGGTCTCGCGGCCGGGCGCGGACGGGGTGTGGGCCGGTGCCGACTGGTACGACGCCCGGACGATCCGCATCGACTGCGCCATCAAGACCCCTGGCGACCCGGCAGCAGCCCGGCAGATCCTTGCTGACCTCCAGGAGGCGGCCGATGCCGCCGCCGTCCGAACTGCGCCCGGGGCGACCATGCCGCTGCGGATCAAGTGGCCTGGCAGCCCCACCCGAGTCGTGTTCGGTCGGCTGCGTCGCCTCGAACCGTCATGGGAGCAGGCCGCCTTCGGCTGGATTCCTCTGGATGTGGAGTTCGCCGCGACCGATCCGCGGTTCTACGAGGACACGGTGTCGTCGCTGACGCTGTCGCTGTCCTCTCGCGGTCTGGGCGGTCTCAAGGCGCCGCTGGTGGCCCCGCTGAACACGGGCACGTCCGTGCCGAACGAGCGGCGGGGCATGGTCCGCAACGACGGCCGCATGCCGGCGTGGCCAACTATCCGGATCACCGGGCCGGTGATCAGCCCGCGGATCTACATGCCGAAGACCGGTGCGCTGCTGGAGCTCGGTGTGTCGCTGACGACCGGCGAGCGCATCGACATCGAGACCCGGCCGGGCACCCGATGGGCGCTCCGCAACGGCAGCGAGAACGTCGCCACGTCCCTGTCGGGTGCATCCCGGCTCGACGGATTCCAGATCCCGCCGGGCTCCACCGAGCTGTGGTGGACCGCCCGCGGATACTCCTCCGCCTCCCGCCTGGCCGTGACCTGGCGCAGCGCGCACATCGCCCTCTAACTGCAAGGACCTCCCATGACGTTGATCAACCCGCCGCTGCTCGTCCACGGTGGAACCCACGCCGCGCGCGCCTTCCGGATGATGGTCCGCGACCTCAGCCACGGTGCACAGGGCATCACCGAGTCCGACGACCTGCGAGTCGGCCAGCTGGCCACCCCAGGTGCCGGTGTCCGGGTGGGAGACGGATCCGCCGTCATCCGGGGCGCCGTCGCATGGGGGCAGGGGTCGTACACGCAGTACAACGTGGGCTTCCAGAGCGTGCCGGTCGCACCCACGGGGGTCTCGCCGAGGTCCGACCTCCTGGTGCTGCGGGTGGAAGACCCGGAGTACGAGGGCGTCCGGGACCCTGAGCGGGATGACATCGGGTACTTCCACGTGATCCCGAACGTGTCCGCCAATGCGACGACCCCGCCCGCAGGCATGACCGCCGTCGCGCTGGCCCGGATCGACATCCCGGCCAACACCAAGGTCATCACGGACGGCATGATCCGCGATATCCGCACGATCGCGAACCCGCGCAAGGAGCGGCAGTTGCACACCGCTTCCCCGAGCGGTGACCAGAACTGGGCAGGTAACAGCGGGAGCTGGGCGGACTGGCCGCCGGCGAGCCGGTTCAACATCCGCGTACCGAAGTGGGCGGTGCGCGCCCGCATCGTCATGACCGTCTCCGGGCTTCAGGTGCTGGGCAGCATCTGGGGGTCCACGGCCTTCCGGCTCGGCTCCGTGCAGGGCCAGTCCATCCAGATCGACGACGGCAGCACCAAGGGCGACGGGTCCGTGCGCGTCAACGCGATCTCGGCGGACACCATCAGCATCCCGGCGGACATGCGCGGCACCACGCAGCCCCTCCAGGGCCTCGTCTTCCTCACCAAGGACAACGCGGGCTCCTTGCAGGCCGACGTCGTGACCACGGTCATCGCGGACATCGAGTTCGAGGAGGGCACCTGATGCCCGCCTACCGCTACCAGGTCCGCGACGCCCTCACCGGCGGCCTGGTCGTTCCGGACCTGCCTTTGACCGACGTCGAGTTCGGGCTGCGTCTCGATGAGCCCGGCGACTTCTCCGGGCGCGTGCCTGTTCCGTTCCAGCACCTGCTCGGCTCGCAGATCAGCCCCGGGAACACGGTGCTGACCGTCGAGCGGGACGACACCCTGCTGTGGGGCGGGCTGATCTGGCGTGCCGAGCCGGAGGGCGGCGCCTACCCGCTGGAGGCGGCCGGCTGGGGCTCCTATCTGCACCGGCGCCACGACGTGCACGGGGAGCTCGATGGGCGCGGCCCGTACACGTACGCCGACCCGTGCCAGGTGATCCGGGATGTGTGGGCGTACGCCCAGCAGCAGCCGGACGGGGACCTCGGCGTGCAGGTGGAACCGACGTTGTCCAAGGCGAAGGTCGGCACCCCGGCGGAGCCCTTCCGCTCGGAGTGGTGGGAGGCACCCGTGCTCGGCGACATCGTCGAGGACATGACGGAAGTGGACGGCGGTCCGGAGTGGACGGAGACCACCGTGCTGTCCGGGGACCGCCCCGTGGGGCGCATCCAGCTCGGCTGGCCGCGCCTGGGCACCCGCCGCCACGACCTGTCCTTCAGCTCCGGCGTGAACATCGCGGAGACGACTCCGGTCACGTACGACGGCGACGAGTACGCCCAGGTCGTCATCGCGCTCGGCGCCGGGGAAGGCCGCGGGCGGCGGCGCGCGGTCGAGGCGGTCCGAAACGGCCGTCTTCGCCTTGAGCGTGTTCTCGAGGTGCCGAACGAGAAGGGGAACGATCGGCTCGCGGCCCGTGCCCGCCGGGAGCGGACGGCCCGCCAGGTCATGGGAGAGGTGGACGAACTGCACGTGATCGACCATCCGGCCGCCCGGATCGGGTCGTGGCAGATCGGCGACGACGTACGGGTGCGCATCCACGACGAGTGGGCGAACTGGTCCGGCTGGTGCCGTGTAACCGGCTGGTCCATCCGGCCGCCGGACGGCGAGGAGCCCGAGCGGGTCACGCTGTCGCTGGCCCGGTCCGACCGTTTCGTGTACGGAGGCTGATGATGGCGAGCAACCTGACGCAGATCGTGTCCCGGCTGGCCGATGTGGAGCGGCAGCTCAGCCGCGGGTCTCGGACGGCGTCCCTGGCGTACTCGTCGGTCGAGGCCGGTTCGATCGAGGTGTACGACGAGGACGGAGTCCTCACCGGGTCCGTCGGTGTGCAGTTCGACGGCACAACGGGCGTGGCCACCTTCAACGGGCCTCCGCCGCCCGCGCCGAGCGCCCCTCGTGTGACCCCAGTCCTTGGTGGGCTTCGCGTCACCTGGGACGGCGGATTCGTGGACGCGGCCACCGCGCCGCTGAACCTCGGCCGGGTGCAGGTGCACCTGCTGGGTTCGGCTGCGGATCCGGTGGACGTCCGCAGCCCGGCTGCGACGATCGAGGCCGCCTCCGGAGCATCGGTGACGATCGCAGTCCCCGACTACGAGCCCCGGCATGTGCGCCTGGTCGCGGTCAGCACCTCGGGCAAGCCGAGCGAACCCTCTGCCGCTGGTGCCGCAGCGGCTCGGCAGGCTGTGGGGCAGGACCTCCTCGACGGAATCGTGTCGGACATCAAGCTGGCCGACAAGGCGGTCACGGACACAAAGATCGCGGTGGGCGCGGTGAAGTCGGCCGCCCTCGCGGACGGGGCAGTGCTCGCGGCCAAGCTCGCCAAGGCGGCCGTCACGAGCGACAAGCTCGGCGCCGGCGCCGTCACCTTGAACGCGTTGGGCGGAGCCTTGTCAGACGGGATCACCCAGCACTACGTGGACGCGCTGGGCGACGCAGCCGCCTGGAAGGCCCTGGGTATCGGGACGGGCGGCAAGTGGGAGCACCTGACCGGCGTGGTCGATGCGCCCACTGGCCGCACGGTCGGGCAGGCGACGGGCTTCGCGGTGGTGCGCGGTTCGACGCCGATCCCATACGAGCCAGACTCCCTGTACCGGGTCTCGGCCCGGATACGGACGCTCAGCCCCTCGGACGCGGGCACGGACACCGTGTACGTGGGGCTGCTCGGACTGGCCGCCGATGGCACCACCATGGTCAACCGCACCGGCGCGAACAGCGTCGAAGCGCACGTGTACTGCGCCGCGTCTCGGGGGACCCCGACCGTCGGCGAGGGATGGAAGGTCTTCACCGGCTACGTGCGCGGCCGTGGTGAAGCCGGGGCGGCCGTCGGCGGCGGGGCCTCGCCGGATCCGCGGGCGCCGGGCAAGCTGCACGCCGACGTCCGGTTCGTTGCCCCATTCCTGTGGCTCAACTTCGACTCCACTCGGACCGGGACGGCTTCGGCCTCCGGCGTGATGCAAGTGGACGCCGTCACGGTCGAGGTACTGAAGACCGGCATCGTGGACAGCTCCAACCTCGTTGCAGGCAGCGTAACCACGGGCGCTCTGGCGACCGACTCGGTGACTGCGGGCAAGGTGGCCGCCGACACGATCAGCGGCCGGGAGCTCCAGGCCGCCTCGGTAGCCGCCGGGCACGTCGTCGCTGGTGCGATCACCGCGGACAAGATGACCATCGTCGGCACCGCGAACATCTTGGCCGACCCGTCGTTCGAAGGCCCGCAGACGCTGGCGCTGACCGCTGCCTTGCCCTGGGCAACGGTGGACAAGACCCGTGGGAACGGGTCGGCCTCGTCACTGCGGATCGACGCGGCCTCGGCCACCGCCGTGTACCGGGCGGTGGACCTCACGGTGCTGCCCGCCACGCCCGCCGATCAGCTGTACCTGGCCGTCGACTACTGGGTGTCGGACGACTGGGCGGGCGCGGAGATCAGCTTCCACGCCCGCTGGGAGGCCGCAGACGGAAAAATCCTCGGCTACGGCAAAGCCCGTACCGCTAGCCCCCTGCGGGCGCAGTGGGGACGGCTGTCCGCGACCCTTGCGGCCCCCGCCGACGCGGTGCGCGCCCGTATACGGCTGGAGTCCGGCGCGGCGACGGTCGGCGCGGTGTGGTGGGACAACGCGGCGGTGCGGCCGGTTCTGCCCGGGGTGCAGATCGCGGACGGCGCCGTGACGGCCCCGAAGGTGTTCGCCGGCGCCATCACGACGGACAAGCTCGCCGCCTTGGCCATCACGGCCGAGAAGATCGCGGCCAAGGCGATCACTGCGGACAAGGTGGCCGCCTTGGCGATCACGGCCGAGAAGCTGGCAGCGAACTCGGTGACGGCCACCGCCATTGCTGCGGGAGCAGTCGAGGCCGTGCACATCAAGGCCGGGTCGATCACGGCGGACAAGATCGCCCTGGGCATCGACGGCAACCTCGTGGCGGACGCCAGCTTCGAGGGCGAGGTGGCGGCCAAGCGAGTAGCGCCAACCGGAGGCTGGAGCATCGTCTCCCCGGGCCGGGACACCCCGAAGGCAATCCGCGCGGACTGCACCTCGGCGACGGCCACGGACCGTACGCACACCCTGGGCCTGTTCGAGGCCACTCCTGGGATGCGGGTGTGGATGGCGGCGGACTACCAGGTCAGCGCGGACTGGGTCGGCCGGAACTGGACCGTGTACGTCCGGTGGGAGGACGCTGCGGGGACCACCCTCGGGTACAGCACGCTCACCGGTCCGTCCGGCATGGCAGGCAAGGGCTGGCAGTACATGGCGGGCAGTCCTTCGACGGTCGCGCCTCCGCAGACGGTCACCGGGCGGCTGCGGCTCGGCGCCAACGATGCCACCGCGGGGAACGTGACCTTCGACAACGTGGTGATCCGCCTCGTGATGTCGTCCGGCGGCGGCGGCTCCCGCGCGGAAATCTCCCCGGAGGGGCTGAGGCTGTTCGACCCGACTGGTGAGGAGTCGATCTCTCTGGTCACGGGCCGCCCGCAGTACCTGACGATCACCAACGAGGGCGTGCCGGTCGCGACCATCAACGAGAACGGGCACGGTGCGTTCAACGACCTCTCCGTGGCCGGCGTGCTTTCCGTCAACGGGGAGAAGCTGGAGACACAGCTCTCCGACTTGGCGCGCGGCATCGTCGCCGTGCACACGACGACTGCCGGGGTGCAGGCTGCCATGGATGCGGAGACCGGCTACATCGAGCTGCCCGTCCGCCTCCAAGCAGACCGGCAGTATCGGATCGTCGTCGACGCCTACGCGGATCCCTCCGCCGGCGGAGGTGAGCTGTTGCTGTTCCTCCGCGACGGAGGGACAGCAACCCCGACCGTCACCTCCAGGCAACTCCAAAGCCTCGTGGTCCCGGCAAGTGGTGGCTGGCAGCGGCTACGCCTTGAGCTGATGGCCTCTGGTGCGACGCTCGGACCTGGAAACCATCGCCTCCTCAGCTCCTTCATGTGGCGGTGGGGAGCGGCGGGCGGGACCGTCTCCCTGTTCGGGGGCGGCGGATTCCCGGCCACGATGTACGTCGAGGACATCGGCCGGGCGATCGCCAACACCGGTGAACTCAACCGTGGAGGAGCTGGCGGCGGAACGGAACCGACGAAGCCCGCGACTCAGCGGTACGAGAAGACGTACAGCGCGGCCTGGTCGGGTACGTACACCAACCGCGGCAGTTACAGCAGCTACCACGGCAATCAAATGCTCCAGGGCTACTACTCGAGCACCAACGGTCTGACCGCCTCGCTCGTCGGCTTCCCGGCATCGCTGACCAGCGACCTGAGCGGCGCCAAGATCGAGAAGGTCCAGCTGTTCGTCTACTTCGAGCACTGGTACTACGCGGCCGGCGGCACGGCAGTCATCAAGGCGCATAGCCACAGCTCGCGGCCGGGGAGCTTCAGCAGCGACGGCCAGTCGATGAACGTGTCGTTCCGCCGCAATGAAGGCCGGTGGATCGACATCACGTCCGTCTTCGACGAGACCAAGTGGAAGGGGATCGCTCTGGACCCAAACAACACGGACAGCGCGTACTACGGGCGGGCTCACGGTGTCGGCCAGCAGTACCCGCCGCAGTTGAAGGTCACGTACGTGAAGTAGCCGAGGGCGGGCCGCAGGAGCGTCTGCGGCCCGCCCTTGTAGGGGCGTCCTGTCCGCACACGTACGATCAGCTTCAGGCGCGCGGGGCCGTCAGGAGTGATGTCCGTGTCCGTGCCTCCGAGCGCAGAGCCGACGCTGTGGGAGCTGCACCGCGCGGTCTCGCAGCTCCGCGAGGACCTGCGAGGAGACCTCGCCCATCTGGCGGCCCGGCTCGACCAGGTGGTCACCCAGGACGTGTACCGGGCCGACCAGCGGGCAACGGAGCAGCGAATCGGAGCCGTCGAGACGGCTCTTGCCGGGCTCCGCGGGGAGCACGACCAGGTCGCGGAGCGGACGGAGCAGCAGCGCCGTGAGGACCAGGCGCAGGCGGCGGCGACCCGCCGGCTGGTGCTCTCGTCGTTTGTGGCGCCGCTGCTGCTGATGGTGCTCCAGCTGTGGCTGGTCACGCAGGGCACGGCTCGCTGACGCGGGCTCCGCCTACCTCTTTTGATCTTGGGCGCGGGGAGAATCCGAGATCCGAACATGGCTACACCTCTGAGTGCTGATGCACTCGTGGCGGCGCTGCGCGCTGAAGGCGTGCGCATCGTCGAGCGCCCCGGTTGGCGCACCCACAACCGGAATCACAAGGGGCCGTGGGGCCCGGTCCGCGGCGTGATGATCCATCACACCGTGACCTCGGGCACCGCGAACACGGTGAGCATCTGCGAGACCGGGTACAGCGGTCTACCGGGCCCGCTGTGCCATGGCGTGATCGCCAAGGACGGCACGGTCTATCTGATCGGCAACGGCAGGGCGAACCATGCCGGGTCCGGCGACTCAGACGTCCTGGACGCGGTGATCGCGGAGCGCGCGCTGCCGGCGGCGAACGAAGCTGACGCCGATGGCAACACGGCGTTCTACGGCTTCGAGTGCGAGAACCTCGGCGACGGCGAGGATCCGTGGCCGGGCGCGCAGCTGGAGGCCATCGAGAAGGTGTCTGCCGCGATCTGCCGAGCCCACAAGTGGGGCGCGGCAAGCGTCATCGGTCACAAGGAGTGGCAGCCGGGCAAGGTCGATCCGAAGGGCTTCACCATGTCGGGTCTGCGCCAGCGCATCGGTGCGCGCCTGGCAGGGAAGCCGGGCGGCGGCGGCAGCACGTACACCGTGCGGTCTGGCGACACGCTGTCCGGGATCGGGCAGGAGCTCGGCGTCTCGTGGCAGGCGCTGGCGAAGGCGAACGACATCGCTTCTCCGTACGTGATCCACCCGGGGCAGAAGCTGGTGGTGCCGAAGTGAGCCGGGTTTCCGATGCGAATCGTCGAACGGTTCGAACCGTGTTCCAGACCCTGCTGGGTCTGGCCGCGGGTCTGCCTCTGATCGTGGATGCCTCCGGCGTCCACCAGTCGGCGGCCGGTGTTGCGGTCGCGCTCGCCGTGGCCGGTGCCGTCACGCGGGTCATGGCGCTGCCTGTGGTTCAGCGGCTGCTGCCGCGCTGGCTGTACGAGCCGGAGCGCCCCCCGGTTGAGGCAGAGCCCGACCGGTCAAGTCCGGTCCGAGCAGTGGAGTAGAGATCCCGAGGGGGTTCGGCGGCGGCCGGGCCCCCTCCCGTCTGGTCCGGCCGCGGCTGAGTGGGAGGCTCGGTAGGGTCGGGGTAGACCGACCAGGAGGGGCCTTATGGCGACCGAGATCGTGATCGCGCAGACATCCATTGACGACGAGGCCCGGGCGCAGGCCCTGGTGCAAGGGGCCGTTGAGGCGAGGCTGGCGGCCTGCTGCCACATCGACGGGCCGTTCAGCGCCACGTACTGGTGGCAGGGGAAGATCGAGACGGCGCAAGAGTGGCGCCTCTCGTACAAGACCACGGCGGACCGGCTTCCCGAGCTGGAGGCGTGGGTGGCCGAGGAGCACCCCTATGAAGTTCCCGAGTGGGTCACCATGCCGGTCACGGGCGGTTCCGAGGCGTACCTGAAGTGGGTGGTCGAGGAGACCACCCCGCGCTAGCGCGGCCCCCGGCCCGCCGCTGCCAGGGTGCGCGGCATGGGCGCCCTCAGGCCGCCAGCTCTTGCAGGTGGTGCGCGAGGTCGCACTCCGAGCTGGGAAGCCGCGCCGCGACAGCGGCGGCTCGGGCCCGGCCCATGGTGTTGGGGCGGGTCTGGGCAGCGGCCGCGAACTGGTGAGCCACGTGAACACCGTGGCCGATGTCGCCTCCTTGTAGGAGTGCGTGGGCGAGGTCTCCGAGGATGACGACGCCGGAATCCGACAGGTCCTGGCCGAGGCGTTCCATAGTGTCGGCTGCCGCCTCCGAGAGCTGCTGGTGGCCGAGTTGCCCGTAGACGGAGAGGACGAGCGAGTCCATCCGGGCTGGGGTCATGAACTGGACCCATGCCTGTTCGGCAGTGTGGTCGGCGAAGTCGTAGGCGATCCGCGCCCGGTCGAGCGCACGGAGCGCAGCCGTGTTGTCGCCGGTGTTCGCGGCCTCCTCCGCATGCCGGGCGTGGATCCAGGCGGCGGCAGCGCCGTTCCCCGGGCCGCGAACGTCCTGGGCGGCCTTGGCCAGCAGCTCAACCGCACGGCTGGGGGTGTCCGCTCCGTAGCTGGCGTAGCCCAGAGCGAGGGCCCGAAGCGGGGGGTGGCCCGAAGCTTCGGCGCAGTCGGCGGTGACCCTGTAGTAGGCGCGCGCGGTCCGGTGGTCTCCCAGGTCCCACGCCACCCAGCCGGCGAGTGCTGCTGTCTCCCCCGCGGCGACAGTAAGGGCCCGCTCGTGTTGGCCGGCCCGGGGAAGGGCAGCGGTGATGGCGTCGAGATGCGATTCGACCTGCCCACGAAGCTGCTGGGCGGTCAGGTGATGTTCGCTGATGTGCAGGGCGCTTGCCCGACGGGCCAGCGTCTCTGCGGAGTCTCCGTCGATCTTGGCGCCCTTCCCGAGGGCGTGGGCGAGGCGACCCCACGGCTCGGCGGCTGCAGCGGCACCGACGAGGGCGCCACCCATCAGTGTCCGGCGATTCAGCACGTCGACTCCTTCCTCCGCTTCGAAGTGGACCGGGTTCCGGCGACGCGCACGGGCGGCAGCTGCTTCCCGTTGAAGCTGCTCGGGGGGTAAGCCGCAGGCCACCGCAATGTGGGCCAGGGTGTGGTTCGTGGGGATGTGCTCGCCGTGCTCGTAGCGGTTGATCTCGCGGCGCGTCATGGTCTCCCGGCCGGAGACCGCATTGATCGCGTCTGCCTGCTGCTCTTGGGTGCGTTTGGCCTTCCGGCGGAGCTGGACGAGCAGGTGGCCGAAGTCTGCTGGCATGAGTGTGCCCTCTGTTGGTGGGTGTTTCCCCATCATGGGCCGCTGGTTCCCCCTCAGGTTCCCCCTTGACAAGTTTTTCCCCCTCTCAATTCCCCTGTTCCCCTCCTCGGCGGGACGGTGCGATGGGTTCCATGACCACGTTCCGTGAGGTGGCGCGCTCCGCGCCGGAGGGTGCAGGGCATCGCCTGCTCGACGCAGAGGTGCCGACGGTGCTGCGCCTGGGCGATTCCCCGATGCCGGACCATCTGCCGCCCTTGCCGTTCCCCGTTGCGCGGCGTAGCGAGGTTCCTCGGGGTGAAGCGTCCCGCGACGGAGCAGAGGCTGCGGTCGGGTGTGCTCGACCGGCCGGTCCCGGGTCGTTCACCCAGGAGGATGCCCGCCACGTGCAGGACATCCGGCGGTTCACGACGTCTTGCTTGCGCCGCTGGGGCGTTGAGGAAGACAGCGTGCACGCAGCTGAGTTGATCGCGAGCGAGCTCTACACGAGCGAACTCCGCCACGGAGCCAGCACTGTTATCCGTGTCCAGCTGATCGCCGGTCCCCGAACGTTCACGGTGGCGGTCGCCGGGGGCGGTCCGTACGTCCCCGTGTACCCGATGGTGGAGCCGGACGACCAGGGCAGGCGCGGCCTGTTCCTCGTGGATCACTTCGCTCGGCTGCACCGCGGGTACTGGGGCCTGTCGGGCGACGGCACCACCTGGTGCCTGATGGCTTCGACCGGGCTGCGAGCAGCGGGATGACCCTGCCCGTCGAGGTGTTAGCCGTTCCACCGAGTGCACCGGCGCCCGACACCGAAGAGCTGGCCGCTGCTGTGCGTCGGCTCCTGCACCAGAAGACCAGCGGTGAAGTGGAGCTGCGGCTCGGCCCCCTCACCTTCGAGGTCGTGATCACGCCTCGTGGTCGGCGCTCCGATCGGGCGCTCACGCTCATGGATACCTGGCAGAACAGGTGCGGCCCGGTGGTCGACGACCCGGGCCGGCCGTTTCGGTACTGGCTCGTTCCTCCTGGGACAGCGGCATGGTGGGACGGCGAGTTCGGGCGTTGCATAGCCGGGGGGCGGGTGCTCATGCCGCCGCTGGGCCGGTCAGCCCCGCCGGGGCCGTTCTGGGTTCGGCCCTGGGACCGGAATCAGCTTGTCGGACCGATCTTGCTGCGCAGGGCGCTGTCCGTTGCTGGCGGCGGAAACCTGGACTGGCTACCGCTTCCACCGCTCGAAACCGAGGTGGCCAGGCCTGCCCCCGCTGCACGGTTGGGCGGCCTCCCTCCTCTCCCCCGGAGGGCCGCCGGCCGTTCTCCGGGCTGAAGCTGCCGCCCGCGTAGGCCGTGCCCCTTCCCGGTGCTGCGCGGGCGGCTTCCAACTACGTTGCCGCTCCGGCTTGGGCGGCCTGATCAGAAGGAATCCTGTGGCACAGTTCCCGTCTCCGCCCTGTCCGCACTCTCCGCCTTGCCCGGGGGCCAACGAGAGTGGCTGGGAGTCGGCCAAGGTCGTCTCGGCGCATCCAGAGCAGGGATGGAGTTTGCTCTGTGGCGGCGCCTTGGTCTTCGAGGACACCGGAGGGCTTCTGCCCGACGGCAGGAGCGTCGCCCCTCACCGGCCGACCGACTGGATCAGGGCCGCGGCGTGAGCGGGCGAGCGGCACCCGGCAGCGGGTTCCGGCTGACACGTCGCGAGCTCGAAGCCGTAGACCTGGCCGCCGACGGCTTGAAGATCGAAACGATCGCAGAGAAGCTGGGCGTCAAGGCTTCAACGGTGCAGACCAGGCTGAAGTTCGCCCGGTTGAAGACCGGCTCGACCCGCACCACTGCCTTAGTCCACCGCGCGTACTCCTCGGAGCAGCTGACCTGGCCGTCTATCGAAGACCCGGTGGAGCTCTCGAAGGACGAGCTACAGGTGCTCGGCTACCTCGCCGAAGGGCTGACGGTCGCCGAGATGAAGGAGCGGGTCTCGTGGCCGGAGCACCGGCTTCGTGACGCGTACGGCGATCTTCTGGTTGGGCTGGACGCCACCGGCAGGCCGGCGTACGCGATCAGGCGGGCGTGGGCGATGGGGTACCTGGGCCAGGAGGAACAGACCGCCTGATCGGCACAGGTCTTCTGGTGTGTTGTGCCGCCCGGGCGCGGGACTTCGTGCCGGTCGGGGCAGACACCGGCGACCTTCAACGCAGCTCCGCGAAATGGGCAGAAGAGGAAACGTTCCAAGCCGGCCGCGAAGACCAACGGGTAAGCCCCCGGGCATCGGCAGATGGCGGGGGCTTCCGTACACCTCTTGGAAAGTGTGGCCTCAGTCTATCGGGCCGAGCGGCGCGCTGCGATGGCCCCGGCCGCACCCCCACCCCCATACCCGTATTCTGCTATCGCAGACATAGGAGAGAGGAGGGGTTGTTGTGGCTAAGCCGCTGGTGATGGGCCGCAAGGAGATCGCGCATGTGTACAACATCGCGCCGACCGCCGTCAGCGACCGGTGGATTCCGAGGGGGACGCTCTCCTACGAGGACGCGGTGATCGTCTCGGGCAAGCCGTTCTGGCCGGGTGGCCTGGTTGTGGACTGCGCCCTGCCGGAGGGCGGGCGGGGCCGGCAGCTCGATGCCGGCCGGTTGGAGAGCTTGGTCCAGGAGCAGGGTGCAGGGGTCCGCCCGAAATCGAAGGGCGAGCTGCCGTGCCTGGTCGGTCTCCAGGAGGTGGCCGAGATGTTCGGCGTGGACCAGGTGAAGGCGAGCCAGGCGACGAAGAGCGCCCAGGGGATGCTGCCGGCGGCGGACTACGAGCTGTCCGGGTCACCGCTGTGGCTTCTGGAGACGGTCCTTGCGGGTGCGGAGCACACCGAGGAGGTGTCGAAGACCGCGAGGCGGAACCCGGGCGCGTGGCAGCTTCAGGCTGAGGTTGTCGAGGATCTGCGGGAGGGCCGGTATGCGGGGCCCGGCTCGGTCATCAAGGAGCGGGGCAAGAAGGCCGCGGAGGCGGATGCAGTGCCGGACGGCGCTTAACAGCACCTTCACGGGATGAGGTTGAGGGCTCTGGGGGGATTGCCCCCGGGGCCCTCGTTTCGTTTGGGGGTGGTTGACACCCCCATTAGAGGTAGTAGAATTTAGGTATTGGCCACCAAGTCCACTTGGATCGCGCCGCGCTCATGACGTAGAAATAGGCCACCATCTATCTCCGGAGGGATCATGCTTTCCACGCAGCTCGAACTACCGATGGCGCCGCTGCGGCACCCCGACCCGGCCGGCGGGGACTTGAGCATCCAGGAACGCTTCCAGGCTTTCCACGAGCTCAACCCCTGGATTCTGGCGAAGCTGGAGGCCATGACGGCCGACTGCGTAGAGCGCGGCCTGCCCCGAGTGGGCATCGGGATGCTGTTCGAGGTCCTGCGCTACGAGTACGGCCGCGCCACCCGGGGCGACACCTGGAAGCTGAACAACAACTTCCGCAGTAGGTACGTCCGTCTGCTCCTGGAGCAGCACCCCGAATGGGCTTCGGTCTTCGAGCTGCGCGGCCTCCGCAGCGCCTGAAATAGGTCACCATCTAAATACCTCTTGGAGATGTGATGTCCAACCTGTCGTCCCCGCCCAAGCTCCGCACCCGGAAGCCCACCGGCGTCATCCCCTGGCCCGTGATCCTCGTCGAAGGCGAGGAGAAGGCGGGCAAGTCCCACACCGCCGCCGCGTTCACCGGCTCGGACAAGACCGGTCAGGCGTACTGGCTGGAGCTGGGCGAGGAGACCGCCGACGAGTACATCAACGTGCCCGGCGCGGACTACGAGCTGATCGAGCACAACGGGTCCTATCGCGACATCCTCGGCCAGATCGAAGCGGTCCACGCCGAGGCCGTACGTGCCGCCCAGGCGAAGGAGAAGCCGGTCGTCCTCGTCATCGACTCGGTGTCGAACCTGTGGCGCATGCTCGTGAACTGGACCCAGGTCCGGGCGCAGCGGTCCCTGACCGGCCAGAAGAAGCTGGAGACCGACCCGGACGCCGAGATCAAGCCCACCATGAACCTCTGGAACGACGCGGGCGAGAGGTGGGCGCGGGTCATGTACCTGGTGCGCACGATGCCCGGCATCGTGATCCTGCTCGCTCGCGGCAAGGAGGTCGCGGCCCTGGACGAGCGGGGCGAGCCCATCCCCCGCGCGAAGGCCACGGACTGGCGGGTCGAGGGGCAGAAGTCGTTGGCCTATGACGCCACGGTGTGGGTGCGGCTGCGCCGGGAGATGGACCCGCAGATCATCGGCGCCCGGTCCTTGAAGTTCACCGTGCCCCGTAGCGCGAAGAAGGCCATGCGCGTGCCGGACTTCACCATCGAGCACCTGGTATTCGGGCTCATGGGGTGCTCGATCCACACCCAGCCCAAGGCAACGCCGGAGCTGACCGGCGACCTGGCCCAAGTGTGGGACCCGAAGGTCAAGGCTGCCGCGGAGACGGGCGTCGAGGCGCTGAAGCAGCTGTGGTGGGACGCCGAGAAGGAGTCCGGTCTCGACCGCGAGGAACTGGCGATCATCCGCAACGCGATCGAGCGCAGGGCCGCTGAACTCGGCAAGCCGAAGAAGCTGGACGACCCGACCAGCGACGCCGCCCGGCTGCGCGCTGCTGCCGCCCAGGTCAGCGAAGAGGACCAGTCCTCGGCCGAGTTCGACGCAGCCGCCTGAGCCACCCCACTTCCTCAGCACCTCGTGGGGTCCGCCCATCCCGGGGCGGACCCCACCCACCTCTTGGAGTAGTTCATGACCACGCTGACGACGGCTGCCCCGCCCGGGTCGATCTGGGGCGCCGCGCACGACGCTGACGCTCGGCGGCCCCGCTCGGTCCAGACCCAGCTGGGCGCATCGGATACGATCTGCCAGCGCCGCGCCGGATACATCCTCGCCGGTACCGAGCGGAACAACCCCTACGCCGACAAGCGGGCGGCGATCCTCGGCACGTACATCCACCGGGGCCTGTTGGAGGACGCCCGGCGCGAGTACGGGTGGCTGGTGGAACGGACCGTCGCCAACGACCTGATCCGCGGGCACATCGACGCCGTGCACCTGGACGCGGAGGCCGCTGCCCGCGTGCCGAAGCGGCATCGGCCGCTCGTGCCGGCCGATGAGCTGACGGTGGAGGACGTCAAGACGAAGTCCGCCCGGGTGTGGGATCGCGTCCTGCGGTTCGGGCCGACGGCTGCGGAGATGCGGCAGGTGCTGCTGTACGCGTTGCTGCTGCGGGAGGTCGGGTTCGCCGACATCCCCGGCCAGCGGTACTTGCACCGGCTGGGGCCGCTCGATGTGCGGCGGATCCGGTTCAGGTTCGTGTGCCGTGACACGGGCGAGGAGCACGTCCAGGAGTTCCCCTTCGACTTGTGGCTTGCGGAGCAGGCCCGCTGGTGGGTGGAGCGCGTCCTCGAGGCCGAGAGTCCGAAGGAGCTGCGCCGGGACCACGACGGCCCGGGGCTCTCGAAGGTGTGCGACAACTGCCCCTTCATCACAGCCTGCTGGCCCGAGGTCGCTCCGGGGGACCCCGCACAGACTGCGCTGGTCCACGACGACGATGACCGGGCCGCTGCTCTCGGCGCGTACGTCAAAGCTCACGAGCGGTTCCGGGCCGCCGACACCGAGAAGAAGAAGCTGCGCAAGATGCTGGACGCCTCCCCGGAGGGCAACTACGGCGCGAACCATCTGGGCTGGAGCGGCGGCAACGACAGGGACGAGACCGACGTGCCCGCCATGGTCGCACTGTTCGAGGACGCCGACCTGGTCGTGCCGATGGTGCCTGACGCCGAGGCCATGGTGAAGATCCTGCGCCGCGCCGGCCTCGTCGTGCCGGTCCGCCGTGCAGCCTCTCAGACGTCCCGCTCGATCAAGGTCTCCGTGGCCCGTAAGGCCGCCTGAGACCGCCGGGCGGCCCGCATCTGACCGGTTGGGCCGCCCGGCTCCTGTACGACCCGCACAACACCTTCTGGAGAACTTCCGTGACCATCCTTCGCCGCCACCTCAGCAGCGGCTACACGGTCCTGCCGACGGCCACCCTTGAGGACGCGCGCCTGTCGTTCCGTGCGCGCGGCATCCTCGCCTACCTGCTGGCGAAGCCGGACACGTGGAAGGTCGCGGCCGACCGGATCGCCAAGGCGGGCAAGGAGGGGGTGGAGGCGGTCCGTACGGCCCTTCGGGAGCTGAAGGACGCGGGCTACTACCGGGTCGTGACGGAGCGGATGGCGGACGGCACTCTGCGGCGGATCACGGAGGTGTACGACCAGGCGCAGGACTGGGCGGCCGAGGAGTTCCGGAAGCTGGAGGAGAAGCGGTTGGCCCGGCGCCGCAAGAGGGAGCAGACGGCGGGGGCTTCGGACGCGGGCGAGGGGGAGGCACCGGGCGCCACCGAAACCGGGTTTTCGGGGTTCGGTTCTCCAGTGTCCGGTTCTCCGAGCGATGGTTCGCCCGGGTTTATAGGTAGTAACCAGAGTCAGTACTCAGAGAAGAACCCCCTAACCCCCGCAGCTGGCGCAGCGGGGGGACCCGCTGCCGCTGGCCGAGAAGACGCACCGGCACAGCCTGCGGCCGGCGCCGGGTGCCCGGTGCATCCGGACGGGACAGGGCGCGGGTGCCGGGGCTGCGGTACGAGTCCTCGGCAGCTCCGGCAGGCGGAGGAGTCTTCGGCGCGGCAGGAGGCGCAGGTCCGGCAGCGTGCCCGGGATGCCCAGGTGATCGCAGAGGGGGCGCAGCCCTTCTCGTCCCTCTCGGATGTAGCGCGTGAGGCACTCTCTGAGATCCGGGCCAAGCGCGGCCAGACGTCCATCACGACGCAGCAGGGGAAATAGGTCATCATCTTTCTGTATCCTGGCGCGACGTGACGGCCCCTTCCGGGAAGCCCTCAACCTCTTGGAGATCGCTCATGACCGTGCCGGGTGACGCCTTCAACACACCTCAGCGCCGCATGCGCCATCGGCGCCGGTACTGGCACCTCCAGCCGGTCGTGTTCACGCGAGCCAGAAATAGGCCATCGTCTATCTGGCTCCACTTCCGGCTATCGACATCCCCAGGCACTGGACGTACCTGATGAAGCTGAATGACAACGACATCGCGATGGCCTCGCGGGATTTCTTCAACCCGCGCCAGCTGCTGGAGTTCGCGGACCTGCCGTTTCCGGACTCGCGGGCGCTGCGGGCCGGCCAGCTGCTTCGGGAGCGCGGAGCAACGGGGATGCGCCTGCGCAGGCTGCCCGGTGAGCCGGACGCCGGAGCCATGTGCGTCTGGACCTGGCGGCCGGGCGGATTCAGGTACGCGGTGGAGGCCACCAACGGTGCCCGCGTCGGCGACGTCGGCTGGCGGCAGGTGTCCCAGCTGATTGATGAGCGGCTGACTCCCGTGCGGTACGGCGCGCTGCGCCAGGCCGTCACCGCCGAGGCCACGCACCGGAGCTCCTACTTCCCCGGCCCGGCGCCTTTCCTCGACCGGGACGCCTGGCGGGCGCACTTCTACGAGCAGTGGGCGCGCGCAGCTTCCGCGCTCGAATTGCGCGCCCAAGCCGCCAAGGACGCCATCCTCCCCGCTCGGCGACCCCAGCCACCGCTGTTCTGATCGCCTCCGCCCGCCCCACGAAGGACATGCCGTGATCAACTCGACCGCCGCCACCACCTGGCTGGAGCAGGCCGCCTGCGCCGGCTCCGAGGGCTACATCCTGTCCGCGGGCGAGGCCGAGGAGCCCGCCGAGACGCTGGCGAAGGCGGTTGAGCCGTTGGTGCGCGCCTGCGTCGACTGCCCGGTCCTCAAGGAGTGCTACGACCGGGTCCGCCCGAAGGGGTCGCAGTTCGACGGCGTTTGCGCAGCACGGCTGTGGATCAACGGGCAGGAGGCGGCGCGTGCGCCGAGCGCCCCGCCGCTGCCGAAGTCCCTTGTCTCGCGGGCGGGCGTCTGCGGCGAGCCCAGTGGCGTGCGCGGTCACCGGCGGGCCGGGGAGCCGCTGTGCGGGCAGTGCCGCATCACAGCTCAGCGGGCGGAGTCCAGGGCGGCCGGCGCGGCAACGATCCGGAAGCGGGGAGCGCGGAGCGCCCGCCGCCCCCTCGCCGCGAAGAGCTAGCGCCACCTCCTTGACCTGCACTGGCATGTTGACACCCCCCATTAAGGTAGTAGAATTTAGATATAAGGGAGGGGGGGAACCCCCGACCCACTCCAACCGGAAGGACCCGCAATGCACACCCCGATCCCCGACCCGATCAGCGTGCTGGCCGTCTCCCGCGACTACGCGATCAGCGAGGTCCAGGCCGAAGTCGCCCTGACCTGGGCGGCCGTCGCGATGACGTGCGAGTGGGAGGGCTTCGCCCACGAAGCAGGCTTGGACCCCGCCGACGGCGAGGCGATGAGCCGCTGGAACCAGCAGTTCCCTCACGTGCGGACCACCTGCCTGGACGGCGCCGTGGCGCAGGTCGCCGCAGCCCCCGCCCCGGTCATCGACCCGGTGGATCGGCTCCTGCGCGACGTGCTCACCGCGCCGGTCCGCCACCGCCGCCCGGCGAGCCCCCTCCGGACCAACCGGACCCGCGTCCACATCCGCTGAGCGTTTCACCCTTGGCTCGCCCCGAGCAGGGCGGGCCGCGCCGTACCGACACCACCCCAACACCGAACTGGAGAAGCGCATGGGAGCCACCGACTTCACCCACATCGAAGCCGGCGCGAACGTCGAGCAGGCGTTCCACGCCGCCCGGGAAGCCGCCCTGCACGAACACGGCCACGGCGGCTACACCGGCACCATCGCCGAGAAGGACGACTACGTGACCTTCCCGGACGTCCGAACCGTCGCAGACAGGGCGTACGAACGCGCCGACCAGCTGCTGGACGCCGATCAGCGCATCTCCGACAAGCGGGGCCCGGCCGGGGCGCTACCGATCATCCTCGACGACGGACAGGCCGGCTGGCTGTTCTTCGGCTGGGCCGCCTCCTGACCTGCCACCTCCACCAGGGCGCCCCGGCGGGCGCTCCTCGGCCCCACCCCTTGGAAAGATCCATGTCCTTCAAGTACCTGCCCCTCCTCGGCACCGCCGAACTCATCGGGGCCCTGAACCTCAACTCGAAGCAGACCGCCGCAGCGGCCAACCTGGCGCACAGGGTGGCCCAGAGCGCCTGGCGGCGACGACCGGCGCACAAGAAGGGCCAGACCTACGAGGAGTTCGCCTCGAACGTCCCCGACTGCGCCTGGCTCACCATGTTCGAAGTCGGCGCCCTGCTCGCCCTGGGTCGCCGCGGTGACGCGCAGCTCCTGATGGAGACCTCCCGCGCGGTGCACCAGTCCACGCAGACCGGACGGCGTCGATGAACATGCCGCCCCACCACTACCCGCACGAAGACCCGGAGCCCGACGTGTTCGACCTCCTCGCCACCCGCACGGCCTTGATCGTGACCGCGAACCTTCTCCGCATGCCGACCGAGCACCGAGAGCCGCTCGAACTGGCCGCGCATGCAGGCGTGCTGGAGATGTGGGAGAAGGCGGTCCCGGAGCTTCGCCGGATGCTGCTGCTCCAGGCTGCGTGGGAGGCGCGAGGGCGGTTCACCGGGGAGGCCGACGACGATGCGGCCCGCTACGCCGGGTACTTCTCCGATGCGGCAGCGGCTGCGGCGGCAGGCGGGATGACCGAGCGCGCCGACTTCGTTCACCTGGCCGCCCCGCCGTTCCTGACTGCCCAGTCGCTGGCCTTCGACCGAGACGAAAGTGCGGTCTCCCTGGTCGCCACCCTGCTGCTCGCCAGGCACATTCCGGGCCGGTGGACATGAGGAGAGGCGCCCGCGCGCCGCTGCGCCAGCCCGCCGGGCAGGCAGGAAGCCGGCCGTGGTGTCGGCGTAGCCCCCGCTTCCTTCCGATAGTCGGGTAGCCCCCTCCCCTGGAGGGCGCAGCAGGTTGACCCCACCCCAATGGATAGTAGAATTTCGATATGCATTGAGGGGGTGACCGCCCCCTCAATGCCCGACGATCACGAAGGAGTGCGAACCATGACCGATGCCAGCTACCTGGGCCAGTACCTGCACGAACTTCCACCCAGCCCCCGCAACATCACCTCCGCGGCGATGGCGCTGGCCCGGATCAGCGAACTGGGCTGGGCGCCGCGAGGCGGATACCCGGGCTCGGACGTGCTGTGGCCGATGAAGTGCCTGCTGTGCGGATGGGACGGCCTCCGCTTCTACAGCCACCTCCGCCGCGCCCGACCGAAGGGCCGCCACACGGGATGCGTCCCCGCAGGCGAGTTCACGGACCGCCTCGACCAGCTCGGAAAGGCAGCCACGGGCAGCTGCCAATGCGCGCAACCGCACGCCGTGAGCGCCGAGGCGTTCCACGAGGCGGCCCTGCTCCTCGGCTCGGCACACGCCGACGGCGCCCGCGAGCAGGCCCTCTTCCTCGCCGAACGACTCCTCGGGCCCTGCACGGCGACAGCCCGACGCGCCCGCGCCGCGGGGCGCGCCTTCCCCCGCTCCTGACCACACCCACGAAAGGCGGCACGATGAAGCCGTTCACCACCGGAGACCGCGTCTCCGTCCTGTACCTGTCGAAGACCCGTGGCACCTGCCTGGCCATGAACCGGTACGTAGTCCAGACAAGCGAGCACCCCGTGTACGGGCAGAAGGTCTGGGTTGAGATGCCCTCCGACTCGGCGCGGGCCAGCTTCCACGTCACCCCCGCGCACCCCGACTTCATCAACCACATGGACGCCGACCCCATCTCCGCGCAGACCACGAACACCCTGATCGCCAATCTGGACTGGCACCTGGAGATGGCCGCCCCGCAGTCCACCCGTCCCACCTGGCCGGCCGGGTGGTGCAGCGCGCGCGTCGAAGTGCCGTTGAGCGAGGCCGAACGTGCGGCGCACGCCGCACAGGCCGCACTGCATCTACGAGAACTGCGCTTGTGGCGCTTTGAGTTCGCGCGCTGGGAGCGGTCGGTCACGCCGGAGCACCTGCGAGGAGACCTGTGAGCGCCACCGACCGGCCGCACTTCACGACCGGCGGGGCCTGGCTCGCCCGAGTCCGGAACCCGGCTACGGCGCACGAGTACCGGACCCTGATCCCTTCCCGGCGCCTGCGCACGGAGCGGTGGGCCGAGGCCCAGACCGCACTGGCAGCCGCCCGCGACACTCCCCGGCTGGATTCGAGCTTCTGGGCGGGGGCGGAGTTGTACGAGCTGACCTACCTGCCGCAGCTGCTGCACCGGGAGAGGGCAATCGCGTGGGCGGCCCTGCTGGAGGCTGGCGGGGTGTCACCCTCTCTCGCCTGGAGGCCGGGCATAGCCGCCGCGTGGGAGCGTCGCGGAGATCGGTGGCGCGACCACCCGGACGGCATCCACCGGGAGATGCGCGAGCAGGTGATCGGGTTCGGCGAGAGCCTGGCCCAGGTGATGACGGCCGCCGATCAGCCACACGGCGTGGACATCGAGGCCTACCGCGACGGCTTCGACGAGGTGAACTGGCAGGACCTCGGTGTCGACGTGCACAAGGCCGCGATGACGACGTTGATTCGGACCCCGTACGGCCTCCTCTGGCTCGACAACGGCTGAGGCCCTGCCCCCGCCACGCGGCGGAGGGAAGTTGACCCCACCCCCATAGGTAGTAGAATAGAGATATAAGCGGGAGGGGAACCCACCCTCTCGATCCCGACCCGCCCCGCACCCCGCGGGGCGGGTCGCCCCGTTCCAGCACCCCCAAGGAGTCACGATGGACCTGCAACTGGACCTGTTCGCCGCACTCGCCCCCGAGTCCGACGAGCCTTCGAAGCCCGCCCCTGCCCCTCGTCGCACGGCGCCGCCCGCCGCGGCAGCCAGCCGTACGGCCACCACAACCTCGGCTCCGGCCCCGCGCGCGAAGCACGCCGGCCGTGAGCGGATATCCGACGAGCAAGCCCACCGCACCGCTGCCGCACTCGGCGAGGCCGTCGCGGACGCATGGAACCGCGCGCACGGCGGCCCGGACATCGCCGCGCCCATCGGCCTGGTCGCCGCCCTCTGCCTGGTCAGGCAGCGCGACACCAACGGCCCCGACCTCAAGGCGCAGATCCTCGCCCAGAAGCCGCGCGAGCTGATCGAGATGTACCAGCAGATATGGGCCGGGCACTGGCAGGCCCGCCCCGACCTGATCGACCGGGCCCGCATCCTGCACGAGTGGCTGAACGAGCCGGACGCGATCGACGACCACCGCGCGTACTGCGTCAAGGTGGTGACCGAAGCCGCCCTGAAGGCCGGAATCCTCGACCTGACGGGACACGCCGACCCGATCGACCGGTCACGGACCGACGCCCTGTCTCACGTGATCATGCTGCTCCGCAGCAACGGCGCCCGTCAGGGCCTGGGTGAATTCCACACCCCGCCCAGCGTGACGGACATGCTCGCGGAGGTGATGCTCGCCGAGCTCTCCGCCGAAACTTCCATGGACTCCAAGGGGCCCGCAGCAGGCCAGCACATCCACGACCCGGCCGGCGGGAGCGGCGGCATGTTGCGCGCAGCCGCGCAGTCCCTGCGCTGGCGCGGTCTCGACCCGGCGGACTTCGTGTGGTCGATGGTCGACGTGGACGCCATCGCGGCGGCCTGCGGGGCCGTGAACGCGATCGTGTGGGGGCTGGGCCCGAACGTCGTGGTGGCCTGCGACGACTCCCTGGCCAACCCTCGGGCCGTCGAGGATGCCCGCGCCCACGCCCGCCGCGTCATCGAACACCGCAACCAGGTCATGGGGATGGCGCGCATGACCGCAGCCATCCGCCAGACACAGGCGCTGCTGGAGTCGGCGGTGGCCGCGTGAAGGCAATCAGCTACGGCGGAGGCGTACAGAGCACCAGCCTGAGAACTCTGCGAGTTCAGACTTTCCGAGAGGTCTTCAGCAGGAACCCGGACCTGCGTTGTGTCTCCGCTTCGGCATCAAGGGCCGGGTTCGGGCCG